>NZ_CAXTHK010000011.1:0-104899 GCF_964244045.1 uncultured Jatrophihabitans sp.
CATTCGCGCCGCCGCCGCAGCCGGCGGCCCCCGCCCCCGCACCGCCGCCGGAGGCACGAGCTCCAGCGCCGGGCCGCGGTGCGCACGCCGCTGCCGACCACGACGCCCCGGCTCCGGTCGGCTACGGCGCACAGGCGCCCGCCCCGGCTCGAGCGCCCGCGCCGAGTCCTGCGCCGGCTCCGGCGCCGACGCCGGACCTCCCGCCGCCCCCACCACACTCGCTGCTGCCCCAACCGGCGGACGCGGGGATCGCGGCACCGCCGCCGCCGGACCTGGAGCCCGACCCGCCCGCGTTCGTGCCCGCCCCCGCGGCCGACGCGCCGCCGCCGGTCGCCGTGCCCGTCGAAGCGCCGGCCGTCGAACCGGCCCAGCAGGCCCCGCCGCCGCCGGCACCAGCAGCGCAGGCCCCCGCACCGCCGCCGGCACCGCAGCCGGACGGGTCGGCACCGACCGGGCCGCCGCAGATGGCGAGTGTGGCCGTGCCTGATGTCGCCGTCGACCGCTCGCAGCCGTTCGCGTCGATCGCGTTGTTCTCGTCCGAGGCCCTGCCACCCGACGAGACACGCACACCGTTGCCGGTGGTGACGCGGCCGACGGAACCGCCGATCGCCGACGCGCCGATCCCGACGAACCCGGTGGCCGACGACGCGGTCGAGATCGTGGGCGTCTACTGCAAGAACGGCCACTTCGACGACCCCAGCGCGCGATACTGCGCGATCTGCGGCATCTCCATGGCCCAGCAGACGTTGATCCCGCGCCGCGGACCGCGTCCGCCGCTAGGGGTGCTGGTGCTCGACGACGGCAGCATCTTCACGCTCGATTCGGACTATGTCATCGGCCGCGACCCGTCGCGTGACCCGGACGTGGTGTCCGGCACGGCGCGACCGCTGCGCATCGACGACCCGGAGGGACTGCTGTCGCGCGTGCACGCGCGCATCCACCTGGACGGCTGGGCGGTGCAGGTCATCGACCTCGGGTCGGCCAACGGCACCGGCATCTGGGGGCCGAACGACACCATCTGGCAGCGGGCGCCCGTCAACAGCCCGCAGACGATGAAGCCCGGCACCCAGGTAGGCATCGGCCGGCGCCAGATGCGCTACGAATCCCACCGAAATACGTGACCGGGGAGTTGTCATGCTGCATTTGAATATGGACCTAACGGCCACCCAGCAATTCTTCCTGGCCATCGCCGTCATCCTCATCGTCGCGCGCCTGTTCGGCCTCATCGCCCGCCTGGTGGGGCAGCCGCCGGTCGTCGGCGAGATCATCGGTGGCATCCTGCTCGGCCCGACGCTGTTCTCCGGCAAGCTGACCGCATGGCTGTTCAACGGCCATCCTGTCTGCACGATCGCGGGCAAGACCGGCCCGTGCCCCTCGCCGCTGCCTGCGGGGGTGAAACCGTCGAACGCCTTCGACGCGGTGGCGAACCCCGTCGGGATCGCGAGCAACCTAGGGCCGCTGACCGCGATCGCGAACGTCGGCCTGATCCTCTTCATGTTCATCGTCGGGTATGAGGTCGACCGGACGCTGTTCAAGGGACGCGAGCGCGTGGCGATCAGCGTGTCGCTCGGTTCGATCGCCCTGCCGATGGTCGGCGGCACGTTGCTCGGGGTGTGGCTGTACAACCAGCACCCGTTGATCCACTCGGTGTCCGGGATCGGCAAGCTGCCGACGGCGCTGTTCGTCGGTGCCGCCATGTCGGTGACGGCGTTCCCGGTCCTTGCGCGCATCCTGACCGACCGCAGGATGCACCGAACGCGGCTCGGCGGTCTCTCGATCGCCAGCGCGGCCGTCGACGACATCGCGGCCTGGACCCTGCTCGCGGTCGTCGTCGGAATCGCCGGCTCGGAGACGGCATCGACCAACAAGTCCGCGCATCCCGACGACGCGTGGCACATCTACCTCTCGCCGGTCTACCTGCTGTTCATGTTCTTCGTCATCCGTCCGCTGCTGAAGAAGGTGAACGATCGCTACCTCGAAGGCGGCCGGTTGACCCCTGATCTGATGGCGGTCGTCATGCTCGTTCTGGTGCTCTCGTCGTTCGCGACGGAGTGGCTGAACGTGCACTTCATCTTCGGCGCGTTCATCGCCGGTGCTTGCATGCCGCGGGCGGCCGGGGAGGCACTGCGCGTCACGATCCTGGAGCGCGTAGAGCAGCTGTCGGTGCTCGTGTTGCTTCCCGTGTTCTTCGTCATTTCGGGCGTACGGGTCGACCTGTCGACCTTTAGTTTCAAGGACTTCAAGGAGCTGCTGGCCATCCTGGCTGTAGCGATCGGTGGCAAGTTCATCGGGGCGTACCTGGGAGCCAGGGCCGTCGGCGTGGGCAATCGACAGGCCGGCGCGCTGGCAACGTTGATGAACACCCGCGGGCTCACCGAGTTGATCATCCTCAACGTCGGCAAGAGCCTGGGCGTGCTCGACACGGGGCTCTTCTCGCTCATGGTGGTAATGGCCATCGTCACCACGGCGATGACGGGCCCGCTGTTGGCGCTGATCTATCCCAAGCGGCTGATCGAGCGCGACATCGTCGACGCCGAGCGCGAGTCCCTGGGGTCTGCGGCGTACCGCGTGCTGGTGGTCGCGAACTCCTTGGACGACACCGATCTGATCGACACCGCCGTTGACCTCGCGGCACCGCACGCGCGGGCCGAGGTGTTGATCGCCCGGCTGGTGCCGCAGGGCGCGGTCCCACGGGTGGAGGTCGGCACCGGACTCGGGTCCGAGCTGCTGGCGATGACGACGACGTTGTCGAATCTGCATGAGCTCGCCGCGCGGGGCACCGGACGCGGCGTCGAGGTGCGGGTGCACGCCAAGTTCAGCGAGGGCGAACAGGCCGACGACCTCACAGCAATGATCATCGAGGTGCAGCCGGACGTCGTGCTCGTGGATGCCGAAACCCGGTTGACCCCGCACAACTTCATGCCCCGCATCATTCGGCAACGAAGCGGTCCGCCGGCCGTTGTGTCGGCCGTGGCGGTCCTGCCGGGTGGTCGCGCTGCGGACGAGGCGGCGGCGTTGCGTGCGGCGGCAGAGATCGCCTCGGCGCGCAGCGTCGACCTGGTGCTGGTCGGTCGGCGTGAACGCAGTCTGGGCGGCCTCACCAAGCACGGCATCAAGGCGGTGAGCGGCGAGGTAGCCACCACGTCGCTTGTCGTCGGCGCCCTGGACGAACCGGGTACGCACCTCATCGCCCAGGCCCGTCCGGACGACGAGGCAACCACCATCGACGACTGGGCAGGTTCGCTGTCCCCCCGCGCTACCGCAGTGCCTACCCCGGAGGTTGTGCAGTGAACGGCATCGCCGACTACGAGTTCATCCGCTCGCTGGGCAAGGGCAATCACGGCGAGTTCTTCGTCGCCCCCACCCCGGACCGGTTGCCCGTCGACACCGAGTACGTCGCGGTGAAGGTGCTGTCGGGCGCGACGTCGGAGGACGTCTTCCGCCGGGCCACCCGGGAACTGTCGGCCTTCGCCAAGGTGCAGTCGCCCCACCTGGTTGCGCTGTACGACGCCGGCCAGCAGGGGAGCGCCTTCTACTACGCAATGGAGTACATGGCCGACGGTTCACTGACCGGCGACGTCGACCGCACGACGGCCATCACCGCCGTGGCCGACGCGGCCCGCGCCGCGCACGCGCTGCACGAGGCGGGGATCGTGCACCGCGACATCAAACCCGAGAACGTGCTCCTCTCGGGCGGGCACGCCAAGCTCGCCGACCTCGGGCTCAGCCAGGTGCTCGCCCCCGGTGTCACCGTGACCGGCATGGGCTCGGTCGGGGCGATCGAGTACAACGATCCGGCGCTGATCCAGGGTGCTGCGCCATCGCGGGCCACCGACATCTTTTCCCTGGGCGCCACGCTGCACCGGGCACTGTCGGGCACCGGGCTCTACGGCGAGCTGCCGGCGGGAGACGCGATGCTCGCGCTGCGCAAGATCTTCTCGCAGCAGCCGACGGTGTCCAGCGACATCGACGAGGCAGCCGCCAGGGCGATCTCGTGGGCCATTGCGCCCAGCGCCTTCGACCGGCCGGCCACCGCGTTGGTCTTCGCCGAGCATCTCGACACGCTCGTTTGACCGTCGGCAACCCGTGTTGTTAATTCGGTGTTAGATTAGTTATCAACGTGGGAATGGTGAGATCGGCGGCCCACTCGGGCTGCATCTGATGAGGATGCCACCGCGGGGGGCGAACCCGAGTGGGCCGTCGCCTGCGCCACGAGGCCGGCGGCGCCGGCCGACTGCCGGCTAGGACGCGTCGATGGTCTGCCGCTCACTGTCGGTGGAGTTGACCGCAATCTTGCGCGACTTGGCCCGCTCGGCCACCGGGATGCGCAGAGTCAGCACGCCGCTGCCGTAGCCGGCCTCGATCCGCTCGGTGTCCAGGTTGTCGCCGAGGATGAGCTGCCGGCTAAACACGCCACGCGGACGCTCGGCGGCAATCAGTTCGGCGTCGCTGGCCCGGGCGGACCGCTCGGCCCTGACGGTGACCACGTTGCGCTCGACGTCGAGGTCGATCGAATCCGGGTCGACGCCGGGCAGGTCGAATTCGGCCACGAACGTGTCGCCCTCACGCCAGGCGTCCATCGGCATCACCGACGGGCGGGCCAGGGTGCCGTTGGTGCCGAACACCTGCTGGGTCAACCGGTCGAGCTCACGGAACGGGTCGGTGCGCATCAGCATCGGTACCACCTCCACTGGGTCTGAGACTGTTCTGATGCACTAGCAACGATCTATTACCGTCGCTATAGATTTTTTGTACCACTTGCGGGAGCATGGGGCAACAGGCAGTGCCGAAAATTTTTACGGAGGTGATGGCGATGCCCGAGCCGGACGTCACTCGCGGGGTGTACGGCATCTCCGTCGCCGCCGAACTGGTCGGGATGGGCGTGCAGACCCTGCGTCTCTACGAGGCCCGCGGGTTGCTCGAGCCGTCCCGAACCGACGGTGGCACCCGCCGCTACAGCAGCGACGACCTCGACCGGTTGCGCCATATCGGTGAGCTGATCGAGGCAGGACTTAACCTGGCCGGCATCGCGATGGTGCTCGACCTGGAGGCGCAGAACCACCGGTTGCGCGCCGAGGGCAAGCGCCGTAGGTAAGGATCGACCCCGGGTCGATTGACACCACTCCCGCCCCTGAAGGAGATGCCCATGACGGGCAAGATCGCGCTCGGGTTGTCGCTCGGCTACTGGGGCCGCGAGCAGCCGGCTGGTCAGGCCGCGGCCGTTGCGCTGGCCGAGGAGCTCGGCTTCGACTCCGTCTGGACGGCCGAGGCCTACGGCTCCGACGCGCTGACGCCGCTGGCCTGGCTGGGGGCGGGCACCACCTCGGTCCGGCTGGGCACCTCGATCGTGCAGATGTCCGCGCGGACTCCGGCGGCCACCGCGATGGCGGCGATGACGCTCGACCACCTGAGCGGTGGCCGGTTCGTGCTCGGCATCGGGGCGTCCGGGCCGCAGGTCGTCGAGGGCTGGTACGGCGAACCGTATCCGAAGCCGCTCGCCCGTACCCGAGAGTATGTTGCGATCCTGCGGCAGGCGTTCCGGCGGGAGAAGGTCGACATCGACGGGCAGCACTATCAGGTGCCGCTGCAGGGTGGCGCCGGCCTGGGCAAGTCGTTGCGCTCGACGCTGCACCCGGTGCGTCCCGACATCCCGATCATGCTGGCCGCCGAGGGGCCGAAGAACGTGGCGTTGGCAGCTGAGATCGCCGACGGTTGGCTGCCGCTGTTCTACTCACCGCACGACGACGCGCACTACCGCGCCGCGCTCGCCGAGGGCCGCGCCCGTCCGGAGGTGCACACGCGCGCCGAGGACTTCGAGGTCGTCTGCCCCGTCACCGTCCAGGTCGACGACGACGTCGAGGCCGCCGCGGACCGGGTCCGGCCGCAGCTCGCGCTCTACATCGGCGGCATGGGCGCTCAGGGCGCCAACTTCCACTACGAGGTCTTCGCGCGCATGGGTTACGAGGCCGAGTGCGCCCGCATCCAGGAGCTGTACCTCGCCGGACAGAAAGACGCGGCGATCGCCGCCGTACCGCTGTCGCTCGTCGAGAAGGTGGCGTTGATCGGGCCGCAGGCCAAGATCGCCGACGACCTGGCCGCGTGGCGCGAGTCGCTGGTTACCACCATGGCAATCGGCGCCGATCCGACCACGATGCGGGTGATGGCCGAGCTGGTCGGCGATTAGGCACGTCGACCCTGGCGGTCAGTGGAAGCTTCCCTACCGGAACAATAGGCAGTGCGGCTCCGTTGGCTCTGACAACAGAGCGCTGCCAGCGAAGAGGAGAGCCATGCCCGCCGAACCATTGCACCTCGGCGTCGCGCTCGACGGCGCCGGCTGGCACCCGGCCGCCTGGCGTGAGCCGGACGCCCGTCCCGCGGACCTCTTCGACGCCCGGTACTGGGTCGACCTGGTGCGCGAGGCCGAGGCCGGGCTGCTGGACCTGGTGACCATCGAGGACTCACTCGGGCTGCAGTCCGGCCACTGGTCCGGCCCCGAGCCGCGCACCGATCGCGTCCGCGGCCGCCTGGACGCCGTGCTCATCGCAGCACGGGTCGCGCCGCTGACGTCGCACATCGGCATCGTGCCGACCGCGGTCGTGACGCACACCGAGCCGTTCCACCTGTCGAAGGCCATCGCGACGCTCGACTACGTCAGCTCCGGCCGGGCCGGCGTGCGGGTGCAGGTGTCGGCCCGTGCGCACGAGGCGGCCCTGTTCGGACGTCGGACGCTGCCACGCTTCGGTTACGCCGAACGCGAGCAGCCCGAGATCCGCGCTATCACGTCCGACCTGTTCGACGAGGCACGCGACGCGGTCGAGGTCTTCCGCCGGCTCTGGGACAGCTGGGAGGACGACGCCGAGATCCGCGACGTCGACACCGGCCGCTTCGTCGACATCGACAAGCTGCACTACATCGACTTCGAGGGTCCGCACTTCAGCGTGCGCGGGCCGTCGATCACGCCTCGGCCGCCGCAGGGTCAGCCGCTTGTCAGCGCGTTGGCGCACATCGACGTCGCCTACCGGCTCGCTGCCCGCTCCGCCGACCTGGTGTACGTCACCCCGCACTCCACCGACGACGCGCTGGGCATCGTCGCCGAGGTACGCGCCGAGCAGGCGGCTGCCGGCCGCGCCGACGAACCACTGCACATCTGGGGCGATCTCGTCGTCCTGCTCGACGACACCGCCGCGGCCGCCGCGGCCCGGCTCGAACGCCTGGACGACATTGCAGGTGAGCGGTACCGCAGCGACGCGCAGATCTTCACCGGCACCGCCACCGAGCTCGCCGACCTGCTGCTGGACCGGCAGGCGAGTGGCCTGTCGGGCTTCCGGCTGCGTCCCGCGGCCGTACCGCACGACCTCGTCCGCATCACCCGCGACCTCGTGCCCGAACTGCAGCGGCGCGGCGCGTTCCGCACCCGTTACGCCGCCGACACCCTGCGCGGTTTGCTGGGACTCGGCCGTCCCGCCAATCGCTACGCCTCGACCGGAGGAGCGCCATGAGCAAGCCCCGCAAGCAGATCCACCTGGCCGCGCACTTCCCGGGCGTCAACAACACGACGGTGTGGAGCGACCCGGCCGGCGGCAGCCACATCGACTTCCGCTCGTTCGTGCACCTCGCGCAGACTGCCGAACGGGCCAAGTTCGACTTCCTGTTCCTTGCCGAGGGCCTGCGCCTGCGCGAGCAGAACGGGCGCATCTACGACCTCGACGTCGTCGGCCGGCCGGACACCTTCACGGTGCTGGCGGCGCTGGCTGCGGTCACCGACCGGCTCGGCCTGGCCGGCACGATCAACTCGACGTTCAACGAGCCGTTCGAGGTGGCCCGCCAGTTCGCCTCGCTCGACCACCTGTCCGCCGGCCGCGCGGCGTGGAACGTCGTCACCTCGTGGGACGCCTTCACCGGTGAGAACTTCCGGCGTGGGGGTTTCCTTGCGCAGGAGGACCGCTACGACCGGGCGAAGACGTTCCTGCAGACCGCGTTCGAGCTGTTCGACTCGTGGCACGGCGACGAGGTGCTGGCCGACGTCGAGAGCGGGCAGTTCCTGAGCGACCCGGACGCCGGCACCTTCGCCCACCACGACCGGCACTTCGACATCAGCGGGCAGTTCCCGGTGCCGCGCAGCCCGCAGGGCCGTCCGGTGATCCTGCAGGCCGGCGACTCCGACGAGGGCCGCGAGTTCGCCGCGTCCAGTGCCGACGCGATCTTCACTCGGCACGCAACGCTCGACGCGGGCCAGGCGTTCTACCGCGACGTCAAGGGGCGGCTGGCGAAGTACGGGCGCAGCCCCGACGAGCTGAAGATCCTGCCCGCGGCGACGTTCATCCTCGGCGACACCGAAGCTGAGGCGGCCGAGCGGGCCCACGAGGTCCGGCTGCAGCAGGTCAGCCCTGCAACGGCGATCAAGTTCCTCGAGCAGCTCTGGAACCGGGACCTGTCCGACCACGACCCCGACGGTCCGCTGCCAACGGTCGACCCGGTGCCCGGCGAGAACACCGTCGCGCGCGGGCGGGCCAGCGTGCGCATGCACCGCGACCCCATTGCCACCGCGAACGAATGGCGGGCGAAGGCCGAGGCGGAAAAGCTCACCACCCGCGAGCTGATCGTCGAGGTCACGGGGCGGCAGTCGTTCATCGGCACGGCGGCCACCGTTGCCGAGACGATCGACAGCTTCGTGCAGCAGGACGCCAGCGACGGCTTCGTCCTCGCCCCGCACATCACGCCCGGCGGTCTGGACGAGTTCGCCGACACCGTCGTCCCGCTCCTGCAGGAACGCGGATCGTTCCGCACCGAGTACGAGGGCACGACACTGCGCGACCACCTGGGCCTGACGTCACTCGCCAGCTCCCGCGAGAAGGCGCGGGCATCGTGAAGTTCCTGGCGATCACCCTCATCATCCACGGGCCGGACCCGATCACCGGTGTGCGGAAGTCGACCTACGACCGCTTCCGCGAAGTCGTCGACAACGCCGTGTTGGCGGAGGACCTCGGCTTCGACGGGTTCGGCGTCGGCGAGCGGCACGAGCGGCCGTTCATCTCCTCCGCCCCGCCCGTCGTGCTGTCGCACCTCGCCGCCCGTACGCAGCGCATCCGGCTGTTCACCGCGGTGACGACTTTGTCGCTGCTCGATCCGGTGCGCGCGGCCGAGGACTACGCGACGCTCGACAACCTGTCCGACGGCCGGCTCGAGCTGATCATCGGCAAGGGCAACGGTGCCGCGCAGCGCGAGCTGTTCTCCGTCACTCCTGAGGACCAGTGGGAGCGCAACGCCGAGAGCTTCGAGCTGTTCCGGCGCATCTGGCGCGACGGGCGGGTGACTGCCTCACCCCGGTTCCGGCCGGCGCTGCGCGACGCCGAGGTGTGGCCCCGTCCGCTGCAGCCCGATATCCGCATCTGGCACGGCAGCGCTACCAGCCGGGAGTCCGTCGAGATCGCCGCGGCCGCCGGGGATCCGCTGTTCTCGGCGAATGTCACGAACCCGATCGAGCCCTACGCCGAGCTGATCGACTACTACCGCGAACGCTGGGCCGCGCACGGGCACGATCCGGCAGCGGCCGTGGTCGGTGCGGGCTCTGCCGGGTACTACGCGACGCCCCGCTCGCAGGACGCGCTCGCCGCCTACCGGCCGATCTATGAATTCCAACGCGTCGCGGCGCAGCGGGCCGGCCTGCCGCACCCGTGGGCCGACTTCGAGGACTACGTCGAACGCTCGTCCGCGCTCATCGGCAGCCCCGAGCAGGTGATCGAGAAGGTGCACCGCTACCACGAGGCGTTCGGGCACTCCGTCATGCATCTGCACGCCGACGCCGCCGGGCTCACCGATGC
Organism: uncultured Jatrophihabitans sp.; assembly: GCF_964244045.1. NCBI lineage: Bacteria > Bacillati > Actinomycetota > Actinomycetes > Jatrophihabitantales > Jatrophihabitantaceae > Jatrophihabitans > uncultured Jatrophihabitans sp. The sequence goes on from NZ_CAXTHK010000011.1 coordinate 9,822, forward strand.
GCAGCACCGCGACTCGCTCGTCCTGTTCCAGGAGTCGATCGCGCCGGTACTGAACCGGTCGATTCCCGATCCGCCCTGGCCGTTGCCCGTCCCCGAATTGACCGGAGCCCGCCGATGACCGACCTCCGCTTCGCTACGGCCGCCAAAGGCCATACCCACTCGTCCTGCTCCGACTGCGTCGTCGCATGACAACGACCCCGCTCGGCATCCTCGACCTGGTGCCGATCCCGTCGGGCTCTACGGCGGCCGACGCGCTGCGTAACAGCATCGACCTTGCCCAGCAGGGCGAGCGGCTCGGGTACGCCCGGTACTGGGTCGCCGAGCACCACCTCAATCCCGGAGTGGCAGGTACGTCGCCGGCCGTGACGCTCGCGCTGACCGCGGCGGCGACGTCCTCGATCCGCCTGGGCGCGGGCGCGGTTCAGCTCGGGCACCGCACGGCGCTGTCGACGGTCGAGGAGTTCGGCCTGATCGACGCTCTGCACCCCGGCCGGCTCGACCTCGGTCTCGGCCGCTCGGGCGGCCGGCCGGCGGCGGTGAAGCAGCCCGCCCTCGTGGGCGGCGGCACTCAAGTCGTCGACGGCTGGACCGAGAACGGGGTGCGCATCCCGAAGAAGTTCTCGCCCGCTGCGCTGCTGGCCTCGCCGCGCTTCGTCTTGCAGAAGACCCTGCTTATCCAGCCCGAGGCCCGGCCGCAGAACTACACCGAGCAGGTGGGCGACATCCTCGACCTGCTCGCCGGCAGCTACGTCAAGGACGGGCAGGAGGCGCACGTCGTTCCGGGCGAGGGCGCGCGACTGCAGGTGTGGGTCCTGGGCAGCAGCGGCGGCGAGAGTGCGACCGTCGCCGGCGAGCGAGGCCTGCGCTTCGGCGCCAACTACCACGTCGCGCCGGCGTCGGTACTCGAGGCGGTCGAGGGTTATCGCGCGGCGTTCCGGCCGTCGGCCGAACTCGACCGGCCGTACGTCATGGTCTCGGCCGACGTCGTCGTGGGGCCGGACGAGGCGACCGCTCGCGAGCTCTCGGCCGGCTACGCGCTGTGGGTGCGCAGCATCCGCAGCGGCGAGGGCGCGATCCAGTTCCCGTCGCCCGAGCAGGCGCGCCGGCACGCGTGGACCGATGCCGATCGCGACCTCGTCGAGGACCGCGTGCAGACGCAGTTCGTCGGTTCGCCCGCCCAGGTTGCCGATCAGCTCCAGCGGCTGCGCGACGCCACCGGCGCCGACGAGCTGCTCGTCACGACTATCACCCATCAGCACGCCGATCGCGTCCGCTCTTACGAGCTGCTCGCCGAGGAGTGGCGCCGACGCTGAGGTTCTGACCTGGTCCACACTCACCCGGTAAACGCGAATTCGATGTCGGGTAGGTGGTGGGCGGTGTTACGTCCATTCGGGCACGCCGTCGATCATGGCTACCGACCATTCTGCTTTCTCGAACGTGCGGTGGTGGTGCGCGCGGAGCAGACACAGATTGTCGAGGTTGGTGTCGCCGCCGCGGATCCAGGCGCGGATGTGGTGCGCCTCGGTCCACGCCGCGGCGCGGGTGCAGGTGAGGCTCCTCGCGGGGTTCGGCACCGTCGGTATCCAGCCGGGCCAACAGCAGCTCCCCGGAACGGCGCAACGCGGCCGGGTCCTCGTGTCGCGCCGCGTGCACCAGGAACGCCTCCGCCGCGCCGAACACCTCGTGCGTGATCCCGGCGGGGATCTTGCCGAGGTAGCGGGTGATCACGTCCACGTGCGCACCCGAGATCTCCCCCGCGGTCAACGCATCCGCGGTGCGGGGGTGGATCGCCTCCAGCGGTTCCCCGGCCAGGGCGCGCCGCCCAGCGAGATCCAGCGAGCGCTGCGCCCGCGCGCGGGCCTCGACCCTGCTCACCCGGGTCAGCCCGCCGATCAGATCCACCACCGACGTCGCCCCGAACTGCGCTGCACCTCCAACCCGGTGAGCACCCCGGCCAACTTCAGCGCCGGCACCGTGTCGCAATCCAGCGCGAGCACCCGGTCCACCCCAGCACGCAACGCGTTCATCGCGTCGTCGACCACCGCCCCGTCCATACCGAAAACGATATGGAGGGGGTCCGACAGGAAGGCCCCTCCGGAGCGCTGCCGACGAATGAGTTGAACAATTTCGCGGCTAGTAATCTCGATAGGGTTGGTCGAGAACACCGGGAAGCGATGGACGGAGCACCGCAGTGGGCACAGTGGTCGTGGTCGGCAACCCCAAGCCGAAGTCGCGCACGCTCGACGCCGCGGTGGCGGTCGTTGAGCAGGTCACGGGCAGCCCGCCGGACACCGTCATCGACCTTGCCGACCTCGGCGCAGGCTTGCTCGACTGGGCCGACGCCAGCGTCGCGGAGGCGGTGGCACAGGTGCGTGATGCGCGGTTCGTTGTGGTGGCCAGCCCGACGTACAAGGCGAGCTACACCGGCCTGCTCAAGCTGTTCCTGGACCGGTTCTCGGCCGGCGCGCTGGCCGGCGTCACGGTGGTGCCGCTCATGCTCGGCGGTGGCCTGCAGCACGCGCTGGCGCCCGAGGCATTCCTCAGGCCGGTGCTCTCCGAGATCGGCGCGTCGATGCCCACCCGCGCCCTGTACCTGCTCGACTCCGACGCCGAGGCCGGCTTCGCACAGTCACCGACGCTTGCCGAGTGGCTGCAGACCGCCCGGCCACAGCTCGCTGGCCGGGTGTGACGGGAAACAGCTAAGAACCCTCGGACGGGAACACGCAGAACTCGTTGCCGGCCGGGTCGGCGAGCACGTGCCAGTAGGCCGCGCCACGCGGCTCGCGCAGCACTTTCGCACCGGCCGCGAGCAGCTCCTCGATGCCGTCGGCACGCACGTCGAGATGCATGCGATTCTTGCCCGTCTTCGGCTCCGGCACCGCGCTGAAGTCGACCACCACGCGGCGAGTGGGGGTGAGTCGACGCAGTCGATCACGACCCCGTGCAGCCGCTGCTCGGGCACGGGGTCGCGCAGGAACGCGCAGAACTCGTTGCCCTCGACGTCGGCCATGACGGTCCATCGGCGGTCGGCCCCCTCGGGCAGGAGCACCCGCGCGCCGAGAGCGACGAGGTCGTCGATCGTCCGGGCGTAGATGTCGGGGTGGGCGCGGTTCTTCACCGACTTGCGCTCCGTGACCTGCTCGATGCGCAGCCCGACGCGCCCGTCGCCGGCGACGTCGCCGCCGGGGTAGCCGTCGTCGCGTCGCCACGGCAGCGCGAGCGCGCCGGCCCAGAAGCGGCCCACCGCGTCGAGATCGTTGGCGTCCAGGCAGACCTGGAAGAACCGGCCAATCACGACAAGCTGTTCGACGTCAGGCGCAGGACGAGATCGGCGCGGGACCGGGTCGACTCGACGAGCAAGGCATTCGCGCCGTCGCTGCCAACAGTCGCCCGCTCCCGAGCTGAGTCGGCACGCATCCCGAAGCTGACGTGCCGCGCAGCGAGGCGCTCGACGCGTTCCACAGCCGGCAGATCCAGGTACCAGACGACGTCGATCGCGCGTCGTGCCACCGACCAGCCGTCGCCGTAAAGCAACAGGTAGTTGCCCTCGGTGATGACGAGCGGCACGGCCGCGTCGACAGCCACCGCACTGCCGATCGGTTCTTCGAGCCGACGGTCGAACAGCGGCGCGTAGACGACCGGGTCCGCGCGGGACCGCAACCGGTTCAACAGCGCGGCGTAGCCGTAGGAGTCGAAGGTGTCCGGCGCGCCCTTGCGCGCCCGTCGACCGAGCCGGACGAGCTCGGCGTCGGCCAGGTGGAAGCCGTCCATACCGACGACGACCGCGTCGGGACCGAGAGCACAAGCCAGTGCGGCGGCGAGGGTCGACTTGCCGGCGCCGGGCGCGCCGGTGATGCCGAGCACCGTGCGCCGCCCGTGACGTATCAGCGCACGAGCCCGTTCCACGACGACGCCGAGCGGCTCGTCCACCACCTGCAGCACCGGGCGAGCGTATGCCCGGCATATGGGCGGCCCGGAGGCTGGGCAGCTCGCGCAGGACGCTCGTGCTCAGGCGACTCGCTTCTTGCTTGCCCTGCTCGCCCGAGCGCAGGAGTCACCGGTACTGAAGTGCGGCCAGGGACGGAACGATCTCGGCTTCGATACCGAGCTGCGCACCGTGAACGGCTACGGCGTCCGAAACCAGCTGTCGGATGTTCTGCGATTGATGTGCGACACGAAGTTGGCCGGCGGCCTGGACGCTCGACGCGACGCCCACGGCCAGCAGCGGCACAGCAAGCAGGATCATCAACCGGTTGGGCAGGCTGGCACCGGCGGCGTCGCGGTGCCGTCGAAAGTCCACATTCTGAACATCGGCTGGAAACCCCCGGAACTGAGGTCTGGCGAGCGACCGCGGCGAACGCGACAGCTGCGCCCGGCGTCGGTGCTAACCGGTTCCGCTCGCCGAGGTGATCGCGTTTTTGATCGCTAGGCTCAGCTTGTCCTCGAAGGACGGGTCGCCGTTGCCGTACAGCGCAATGACGTGCCGCAGGATCGGGAACGACGTGCTGCCCGTCGACTGCGTGTACACCGGCTCGACGTACAGCATCCGGCCGGCCACCGGGATGGCCTCGAGGGCGCCGAGCACCACCTTCGAGTTGCCGCCGCGTTGCAGGGTCAGCTTCTCGGTGATCGTGGTGTTCGACTCGATGTCGTTCTGCACCTGCGCCGGCGACTCCCCGGACGAGCCACCCGGCAGGTTCAGTACGGTGAACTTCCCGTAGTCCGGCCCGGGTTCGGAGTTGACGTAGACGAACGCGGCCAGTTGCTGACCGTTGAGCGTCACCATCGGGCTGGATAGTGAGAAGTGTGTGTCACCGAAACCGTCGGCCGCCATGGTCATGTAGGTCGAGGGCAGCGGCGTGCTCGACGCTGCCGACGTCGCCCCCGCGTTGATCGATTGCGCTGCCGCGGTGGTCGGGTCGGCCGGCACCTTCCAGAAGGCGTTGCCGCTGTAGAAGTTGGCCGCCCCGGTCACGTGGTACTTGGCCAGCAGCGTGCGCTGGACGTTAAACAGGTCGGCGGGGTAGCGCAGCTGCGGCAGCAGGGCCGACGGGATGCTCGACTGCGGTTGCACCAGGCCCGGGAACACCCCTTCCCACGCCTTCAGCAGCGCGTCCGGGTGTTGCTTCTGGTTCCAGGAGTAGAGCGTCACCTTGCCGGTGTAGGCGTCGACCACGGCCTTGACCGAGTTCTGCAGGTAGTTGATCTGCTGGCTGGGCTGCGCCACGGAGGCGCCGTGCGCGGTCAGGGTGGTCTTGCTCGCCGCGTGGAAGTTGACCAGCTGCGAGTCGGGATAGCTGGATGACGTGGTGTAGCCGTCCACGATCCAGACGATCTTGCCGTCGACCACGGCCGGGTACTCGTCGCCGTCCAGGTTCAGCCACGGGGCCACCTTGGCCACGCGGGCCCGCGGGTCACGGACGGTCAGCAGCTGCGAAGCGCTGTTCAGCTCGGAGCTGAAGAAGATGTTCGGGTCGCTGTTGCGGTAGGCGAACAGGAAGCGGCGCAGCGTCGAGCCGATGGGGATGCCGCCGTCGCCGGTGTAGGTCGTGTGCGCCGACGTCGTCGAGCCGCTACCGGCCGGGTGGTCGAACTCGAGGTTCGTCGTGCTCCCCGCGGGCTGACCGACGATCGCGTAGGAGGACGAGCCGAACGCCGGGCCGAAGTACACCTGGGGACGGCTGACCGGGATCTGCTGGGCCGGCGGCAGCCCGCCGTTGAGGTAGATCGGCCCCTGGGTCTTGGAGTCGACCTCGGTGGTCGGCGCTGCGACGACGCCGTACCCGTGGGTGTAAACGAGGTGCTTCTTGACCCACGTCGGCTGCGGGATCGAGCCAGACTGCAGTTCACGCGCGGCAATGGCCACGTCCTGGGTCTTGCCGTTCAGGTCGTAGCGGGAGATGTCGAGCGTCGACTTGAAGCCGTAGTAGGCCTGCAGCTGCTGCTGGTTGACGAACGTCGGGGACAGCTTGTTCGGGTCGATCAGCGACGTCTGGGCGGTGGTGCCGGCGAGCGACACCAGGTCGTCGCCTGTCGCCGTCGTCGCCGGCGGGTAGGAGATCGTCGTGACGTCGCCGTCGAGGCCGAACGCGGCACGGGTGGCCTTCTGGTTGTGCGCGATCTCGCTGAGGTCCAGCGACGCCGCGCTCGGCGCCTCGCGGAAGCGGTACACCAGGGCCGGCCACCCGGTGCCGATCAGCGTCGAGGCGACGACGAGCACGACCACGACTCCGGTCAGCGTGCGGACCCGACCGAACAGCCGGTGCTGATTCCGGGTGCGGTTCGCGAACACGGCGTTGGCGATCAGCGCGGCGGCACCCAGCAGGGCGACAACGACGAGAACGTACTTGCTCGGCAGGCCGGCGTGCCGGTCGGTGTAGCCGGCCCCGGTGACCGGTCCGCCCGTCGAGGTCGTCAGCGCGTAGCGCGACAGCCAGTAATTCGCGGCCTTGACCACCAGAAAGCCGGCGGCGAGCAGCGACAGCAGTGAGGTGTAGCCGCGGGTGATCTTGCGGCGCCCGCGCCGCAGCCGCCAGCCGCCGTACCAATACCCGCCTATGATCGCGATCCACAGGCCGTAGGTGATGGCCTGCGACAACAGGTTCACGACCAGCTGGTGGAAGGGGTAGACCATGACGAAGAACGAGGCGTCCTTGTGGAACAGCGGGTCGCTGGTGTGGAACGGCGTGGCATGCCGCCACAGTTCGTAGGTCTGCCAGCCCGCTGCGGCCCGCTGTCCGACCGCGACGGCCGGCACGGCAATGACGAGGGCCACGATCAACCGACCGACCCGAGGTTCGTACTTGCGGAACAGCCACCGAAAGGTGTCGTCCTCGGCCGAGACGTCGAGCGGCAGGGTCAGGCGGCGCAGCGCCACGATGATCAAGCCGCAGGTCAACCCGGTGACAGCGGCGAAGACGACGAACAGCAGGACCTGGGCGCCGAGCATCGTCCGGTAGACCGCGCCGTGCTGCACGGAGTCGAACCACATGTCCGTTGTCGCGATCCGCACCGCCACGCCCAGCAGCAGGTACAGCACGACCAGGGCCACGACTACGGCGGCGAGGCGGATGCCCCACCGGCGCAGCGCGCGCCGGCCGCCCGCCTCGTGCAGCGAGGCTCCTGCGGTCGTCAGCCTGGTGAGGGGACCCGAGTTCGCCGGTCGGGCGGACGGGCGGGTGGGGGTGAACACGCGCGTCAACTCCGGACTTTCGCGGGTCGGGGTGCCGCGGGGTCGTGGCGGGCTTCGTAGGCGTTGACGACAGTGTCGGCGTCGCCGTCAAGCACGATCCGGCCCTGCTCGAGCCAGATCGCGCGGGTACAGGTCTCGCGGATGATGCCGAGCCCGTGGCTGACCAGGAACACGGTGCCGGCCTCCTGGCGTAGCTGCAGGATGCGGGCCTCGCTGCGTCGGCGGAACTGGGCGTCACCGGTGGCCAGCGCCTCGTCGATCAGCAGGATGTCCGGCGTCCGGGCCGCGGCGATGGCGAAGCGCAGCCGGGCGCCCATGCCGGAGGAGTAGGTGTTCATCGGCATTTGTACGAACTCGCCGATGCCCGCGAACTCGCAGATCGAGTCGTACTCCTCGGCGATCTCGGCCGGCGTCATGCCGATGGCCAGACAACCCAGCACGATGTTCTGCTCGCCGGACATCGAACCCATCATGGCCGCCGAGACGCCGAGCAGGGCCGCCTGGCCGCGCGTCCAGACCACGCCCTGCGACGGGGCCATCAACCCGGCCACCGCGCGCAGCAGCGTCGACTTGCCGGATCCGTTGGGCCCGATCAATCCGATCGCCTCGCCGCGGTAGGCGGTGAAGCTGACCCCTCGGACGGCGTGCACGGAGCGTTGTGCCGCGGCCTGCTCGCGCAGCAGCGTCCGACGCAAGGCCGCCGCCCCGCCGCCGCGCCCGCCCTTGCCGACAATGCGGTAGTTGAGGTGCACGTCGTCGACGACGACGGTCTGCTCGCGCATGGCGGGGGTCTCAGACATTGCCGTACTCCTCCTCGCCGCGCCAGAAGTGCAGATAGCTGACCGCAAGCACGCCGACGGCCCACGCGATGCCGGCCACCCAGGTCCCCAGCGGCGCCGCGTTGCCGACGAGCAGCGCATTGCGGGCGAGCGAGAGGTAGACGGTGCCCGGGTTGTAGGTCAGCACGGCGTGCACCCAGGCGCCGTGGCCCATGGCGAACACCTGCACGCTGTACATCACCCCGGACATGTACATCCAGATGCGGGAGACGAACGGCAGGACCTGCGTCGTGTCGGGGATGCGGGCGCCGATGCGGGCGACGTAGAACGCGAGTCCGAGGCAGAACATGGCCTGCAGGACGATCGCCGGCACGAGCTCCAGCCAGCGCCAGGTGATCGGTTCACCGCTGATCAGCACGATCGGGATGAGCACCATCAGGGAGTAGATCAGCTGCAGCAGCGCGACGAGCGTGGTCGACACCGGCAGCACCGCTCGCGGGAACTGCAGGGCCCGGACCAGTCCGAGGTTGCCGGTGATCGCCTTGGAACCGTTGACCAGGGAGACCTGGCAGAAGGTGAAGAAGAAGACGCCGACGGACAGGAAGGCGATGAAGTTCGGGACGCCGCGATTCGTGTGCAGCAGCACCCCGAAGATGAGGTAGTAGACGGCGATGTTGAGCAGCGGCGTTAATAGTTGCCAGGCCTGGCCGAGGAAGCTGCCCTGGTAGCCGGCCGCGTTCGAGGCCGACGAGTACGCAGCGACGAAGTGGCGACGTTGCCACAGCCGCTGCGTGTACTCGGCGATCGGCAACCGGGCTCCGGCGCGCTGCAGGCCCTTCGCGGGCGCACCGGGGCTCGTCATCGTGTGGGCGCCCGCAGTCGTCGTCCCGGCACTGTTTGCACGTGCGCCGGATGGCTCGGTTGCGGGCTTCGGCACCTTGGGTTTGATGGGGGAGACCGGCGCGATGGTGGGGGCAGCCGTCGTTGCGGGGACGGTTCGAGGGCTCGGGACTATCCCGGTCTCGGCGCCGCGGGCAACGTCGGCGCGCACCTCACGGCTCACGCGGCTCACTATTCACAGAGGGGCAACGGCACGGTAAGCGTCGCACAGGTTGCCGCAAGGAACGTAGCTGGCGTGCTCAGTCGTTGTCGGCGCGGGCCTCGTGCACCCGGTGCGGGACGCGCAGCAGCCGGATGCCGGTGACCAGCAGCAGGCCGCCCGTCACGTTGCCGAACGCCGACCAGCCCAGGGCGGACAGCCAGTCGACATAGCCGTACGGGGCGTCGCCGGTCAGGAGTCCGGCGAACATCAGGATCGAGTCGAGCACCGAGTGGAACAGCTGTGCAGCCACCAGGACGAAGGACATCATCACCGCAGCGACGATCTTGATGCCCATCTCCTCGGTGGCGTGCTGCATCCGGGTCAGCAGGGTGATGACGGCCCCGGCCAGGACGGCGAGGCAGAACGAGCGCCAGCTGAGGCCCAGGTCTGCGTAGTGCGACCCGGCCTGCACCGCGGCCTTGTGTACGTCGGGCAGGGCCACGACGGTCAGGGTCGCCATCACGAAACCGGAGACGAGGTTCATGGCGAGGGTGAGCACCCACAGGCGGGCGAGTGCGGGCAACGACCCGGTCTTGGCGACGACGGCCGTGACCGGAACGAGGAAGTTCTCGGTGAACAGCTCCGAGCGGGCCAGCAGCAGCGCGACGAACCCGACGGTGAACGCCAGGCTGGCCAGCAGCGGCTCGTCGGTCTTGGCCTCGACGACGAGGTAGATCAGCACGCCGACCCCGACGTCGACACCGCCGAGCAGGCCCGTAGAGATCAGCGGGAGCAGCGGGCGCGCCAGCCGGTCGCCACCCTCGGACACGATTCGGTCGAACGCGTCCTCGACCTCGGGTTCCTCCCGCGAGCCGGTGGGCGAGGTGACGTCGCGGGGGCCGCCCGAGGCCCTGGTCACGTAGACATCGTCTCTGCCAGTACTGGACTTACGGAAGCTGAGGGCATGGCAAGGGCCTACCCAGGCGGCCGCCGAACCCGTTCTGGTGGCTGGCCGTCGGTGACCACCGACGGGGCTAGCACGACCAGGCGACATCGTCCTGGGCTCGATCCACAGGCCTGGTGGCCGTCCACAGGCCGCGATTCGACAGTCCCCGCGGTCGGCATTCTCAGGAGGCTTTCGGCATGAACCTTCTTCAGCGTTTAATGCGGCGGGTCCGAGCCACCGTCGATGCCGGGATGTCCACGGCGGAGTACGCAGTGGGCACGGTGGCTGCGGTCGCCTTCGCCGTCGTGCTGTTCAAAGTAGTGCGCAGCCCGGCGGTGTCGGCGGCGCTGACCGGCATCATCAACTCTGCGCTGCACTCGGTGTGAACCCGTGGCACGCCGGCGTGGGGACGAGCGGGGCATGGTCACCGCCGAGTTGGCCGCGTGCCTGCCGGTGCTGATGTTCGTGCTTGCCGTCGCGCTCAGCGCGGTGGCGGTGGTCGCGGCCCGCGTCCGGGTGCAGGATGCCGCGCGTGAGGCGGCGCGCGCCGCCGCTCGCGGCGACCCGGCCACCGGGCGGCGGTTGGCTGCATACGCCGCGCCCGGCGGGGCGGTCAGCATCGACACCGGCGCTGACGAGGTGAGCGCAGTGGTCAGCCTGCGGGTGCACCCGCTCGGCGACTGGCTGCCCGCGCTGACCGTCACCGAACGAGCCGTCGCGGCCCGGGAACCGACCGGCGCCGGCGGGACGGTCCCATGACGACGGAACGGCAGCGGGGGTCGGCCACGCTGTGGGTGGTGGGCTGCATCGCGCTGCTGCTCGTGGTCGCCGAGGTCGCGACGGTGCGGGCGGCAGCGGTCGTGGCCCGGCACCGGGCCGAGTCGGCGGCCGACCTGGCCGCGCTCGCCGCCGCGGGGCGCATCGGCGTCGACGACCAGTCGTGCACCGCGGCGGGCCACGTGGCGACCGCGAACGGGGCCCGGTTGCGCACCTGCACGGTCCACCTCGCCGGCGACGGGCGCAGCGGGACGGTGTTGGCCCGGGTGGTCCTGCACGTGCACCTGCCGATCGCCGGGTCCCGGGACGTCGTAGCCAGCGCCCGCGCCGGCCGGCTGCCTGGCTGAGGGGTCGAGCGGTGGAGCGGGATGAGGTGAGTCAGCCGGGCAGCTCGGCCAGCACCAGGTCAAGGACGATCAACGCGCCGGCCTTGTCGAGCGGCTCGTTGCCGTTGCCGCACTTCGGCGACTGCACGCACGACGGGCAGCCACTCGGGCACTCGCACGCCGCAATCGCCTCACGCGTGGCCGTCAGCCACGATGCGAGTGCGGCGTGACCGCGTTCGGCGAACCCGGCGCCCCCGGGGTGGCCGTCGTAGACGAACACGGTCGGGCGACCGGTGTCGGGATGCAGCGCGGTCGACACCCCGCCGATGTCCCAGCGGTCGCAGGTAGCGAACAACGGCAGCAACCCGATGGCGGCGTGCTCGGCCGCGTGCACCGCGCCCGGCACGCTCATCATGTCGAGCCCGGCACCGTCGAGCAGGTCCTGCGGCAGCGTGTACCAAACGGCGCTGGTCCGCAGCTCGCGCGGCGGCAGGTCCAGCGGCGTCTCGTCGATCAGCTCGCCCGTCCCCAACCGGCGACGCAGGTAACCCACCACCTGATGGGTGACGTCGACGGTGCCGAACGCGACCTCGAGCGGCCCGTGCCGGCGGCTCGTCAACGTCTGCACGATCGCAATGTCGGTGACGTCGCGGGCGGTCGTCGTCCACGGCGGATCGTCGCGGCGCACGAGCGCCACTCGCTCGTCGAGATCGAGCGCGTCGACCACGAACGGTGTCCCGCGGTGCAGGTAGACCGCACCCTCGTGCACGGTCGAGTCGGCCGCGCCTGCGTCGACGGTGCCGATCAGGTTGCCGGTGTTCGACTCGACCACGCTGACCGGGCGCCCGCCGGTGCCTCGTATGTCGACGTCGGGCCGCTCGTGCTGCGTCCAGAACCAGCCGGCTGGCCGGCGTCGCAGGACCCCGCGTGCCACCAGGTCGTCGAGCACGGCGCGCACCGCGGTCACACCGTCGCCGTTATCGGAACCGTTGTCGCCGGTCGAACTGAACGCAGCCAGTTCGTCGGGTCGGATGGGCGCCTCCACCGCGGCACAGCACAGCTGCGGCGCCAGGACGTAGGGGTTCTGCGGGTCAAAGACGGTGGCCTCGACGGGCCGGCCGAAGACCGCGGCCGGATGATGGACGAGGTAGGTGTCGAGCGGGTCGTCGCGGGCGACGAAGACGACGAGTGCGCCGGCGCCCGACCGTCCGGCCCGACCGGCCTGCTGCCAGAGCGAGGCCAGCGTGCCGGGGTAGCCGGCCAGGACCACCGCGTCGAGGCCCGAGATGTCGACGCCCAGCTCGAGCGCGTTGGTGGCCGCGACGCCCAGCAACTCGCCCGAGCCCAGCGCGGCCTCGACCGCCCGCCGTTCCTCGGGCAGGTAGCCGGCGCGGTACGCCGCCACCCGCGGCACGAGTGCCGTCGCGCCGGCGTCCCCCAGATGCCGAGCCGCGCCCAGCGCCGTGAGCTCCGCGCCGCGCCGCGACCGGACGAAGGCCAGGGTCCGGGCGCCTTCGACCACCAGGTCGGCGAGGATGCGCGCGGTCTCGACGCCGGCGGATCGGCGCACGGGCGCATCGTGCTCGCCGCGCAGGGCGGTGAGCGGCGGCTCCCACAGCACAAACGAACGTGCACCGTGCGGTGACGCATCGGCCGTCACCTCCGCCACCGGCGCCCCGATCAACCGCGACGCCGAGCGGGCCGGCGCCGACACCGTGGCCGAGGCCAGCACGAACGTCGGTGTCGAGCCGTAGGCAGCACACACCCGCCGCAGCCGGCGCAGCACCTGGGCCACGTGTGAGCCGAACAGCCCGCGATAGGTGTGGCACTCGTCGATCACCACGAACGCGAGCCGACGCAGGAACGAGCTCCACCGCCCGTGCGCCGGCAGGATGCCGCGGTGCAGCATGTCCGGGTTCGTCAGCACCCAGTTGGCGTGCGCCCGCACCCAGTCGCGCTCGCTCATCGGGGTGTCGCCGTCGAAGGTGGCAGCCCGCAGGAAGGGCAGCTCGAGCCCGGTCAGCGCGCCGCGCTGGTCCTGGGCCAGCGCCTTGGTCGGCGACAGGTACAGCACCCGGGCGCGGTCGTCGCCGGCAAGCATCGTGAGCGCGGGAAGTTGGTAGGCCAGCGACTTGCCCGACGCGGTTCCGGTGGCCACCACCACCGACGTCCCCGCGTGCGCGGCGTTCGCGGCCTCGACCTGGTGGGCCCACGGCTCGCTCACACCGCGAACGACGAACCGGGCGCGGACGGGCTCGGGCACCCAGTCCGGCCACGGCGCCGGGACAGCCGCCCGCGCCGGCAGCGACTCGACGTGCGTCACCGGCGATTCGTCCGGCGGCACGCCCAGCAGGACCCGCTGCAGCAGCGCGTCCGGGTCGTGGGCGCCCGCACCCCGTTCGGTCGGCACAGCAACCACGCCTTGGTTCGCACCGTGAGCGTCGGTCACTGCGATCTCCTCCGCTGCACAGCTGTGGACCGCCCTGTGGCATGCTTTGACGGTTCTGTCCGCCTAGCCGCCAGGCTGTCGACGCCGCGCTCGTTGTGACGGCACCCGATCATGCAGGTACGACGAAAAGAAGGTGACTCGCGTGGAGTTGTCGGTCTCGCGCCAATCCGTCGGCGATGTGTCCGTCGTCGCGGTCAGCGGTGAAGTCGACGTCTACTCCGCGCCAGCGCTCAAGGAGAGTCTGTCCGAGCTGCTGCAGGCCGGCGTCACGACCGTCGTCGTCGACCTCTCCGGCGTCGGATTCCTCGACTCCACCGGGTTGGGCGCTCTGGTCGAGGCCCGCTCGGCCACCACCGAGGCCGGCGGCTCGCTCCCGCTGGTCTGCGCGCAGGAACGCATTCTGAAGCTCTTCACGATCACCGGGCTGGACGGCGTCTTCGCCATCCACCCCACGGTCGAGGCGGCCGTGGAGTCGGTCGGCGCCTGACCCAGCGAGCTGGGCGAGCCGCCCCCGTCAGCGGGGTGAGCTGGACCACCCGCTGCGACGCCCGTCACGTGATCGGCGCTACACTCCGCCGGTCAGTCCCCCCAGTGCCGATCGCCCAAAAACGCAACCAGCGGGGCGACCCTCGGCGTACATGGCTGCCGATACCGCATGCGTGCCGGTGCGGTATCGCGGCGTAGAGCGTAGGGAGTTGCATGGCAGCGCAGCTGTTGGCCGAGCCAGGTATCAGCACGAACGAGAAGTACGCGGTGGTCGTCATCCTGATCATCGCCCTGGCGGCGCTGGCCTTCGCGGCCAGCCTGGTCCGCGAGGTGCTGAAGGCCGATCAAGGCACCGAGAAGATGCAGGAGATCGCCCTCGCCGTGCAGGAGGGGGCCAAGGCCTATCTCAACCGACAATTCAAGACGCTGTCGGTCTTCTCGATCATCGTCTTCGTCCTGCTGCTGATTCTGCCGGTGAACCACGGCGGGTTCTCGGTTCAGTTCGGCCGCGCCCTGTTCTTCATCGTCGGAGCGGTCTTCTCCGCCGCCGTCGGCTACATCGGCATGTCGCTTGCCACCCAAGCCAACGTTCGGGTGGCTGCGGCGGCCCGCGGCGGCGTCCGTGAACGTGGCTTCCATGTCGCGTTCCGTACCGGCGGCATCGTCGGCATGCTCACCGTCGGCCTGGGCCTGCTCGGCGCCAGCGTCGTGCTGCTCGCCTACAACTCCAACGCCCCGACGGTGCTCGAGGGCTTCGGCTTCGGGGGCGCGCTGCTCGCCATGTTCATGCGCGTCGGCGGCGGCATCTTCACCAAGGCCGCCGACGTCGGCGCCGACCTGGTCGGCAAGGTCGAGGCCGGCATCCCCGAGGACGACCCGCGCAACGCCGCCACCATCGCCGACAACGTCGGTGACAACGTGGGCGATTGCGCCGGCATGGCCGCCGACCTGTTCGAGTCCTACGCCGTCACCCTGGTCGCGGCGCTCATCCTCGGCCAGACCGCATTCGGCGCCAAGGGCCTGCTGCTGCCGCTGATCATCGGTGCGATCGGCATCGTCAGCTCCGTGGTCGGAGTGCTCACCACCAAGCTGCGCGAGAGCGACCGCAACGGCCTGGTGCCCATCAACCGCGGCTTCTTCATCACTGCCGGGGTCTCGCTCGTCCTGGTCGCAATCGCGTCGTTCACGTTCCTGCCGTCGAAGTTCAGCGACCTCGACGACAGCATCGCCGGCGCCACCGGCAACCCGGCCGTCATCGCGTTCGTCGCCGTCCTCATCGGCATCGTGCTCGCGGTGCTGATCCAGCAGCTGACCGGCTACTTCACCGACACCGCCCGCCGCCCGGTTCAGGACGTCGCCGACACCTCACTCACCGGCGCGGCCACCGTCATCCTGTCGGGTATCTCGCTCGGCCTCGAGTCGGCCGTCTACTCCGCCGTGCTGATCGGCGCCGCGCTCTACGGTGCGTTCCTGCTCGGCGGCGGCACAACCTTCGTCGCGCTGTACGCCGTCGCGCTCGCCGGCAGCGGCCTGCTCACCACGGCCGGCGTCATCGTCGCCATGGACACTTTCGGCCCGGTCAGCGACAACGCCCAGGGCATCGCCGAGATGAGCGGCGACATCGACGAGGCGGGCGCACGTGTGCTCACCGACCTCGACGCCGTCGGCAACACGACCAAGGCGATCACGAAGGGCATCGCGATCGCGACGGCCGTGCTCGCCGCGACGGCGCTGTTCGGCTCCTTCGGCAAGGCGTTCACCGACGCGCTGCAGAGCACCAAGGGTGCGCTCAAGGGCGGCGACATCAGCGGGCAGATCACCGGCTTCTCGAACCTCTTCAACGTCGTCGACGCCGGCAAGCTGACCCAGCTGTCGTTCAGCCTCGACCTCACCCAGCCGAACAACCTGTTCGGCGTGATCATCGGCGCCGCGGTCGTCTTCCTGTTCAGCGGCCTGGCCATCAGCGCCGTCGGCCGGGCCGCCGGCCGGGTCGTCTACGAGGTCCGCGCGCAGTTCCGCGACCACCCCGGGATCATGGACTACTCCGAGAAGCCCGACTACGCCCGCGTCGTCGACATCTGCACGAAGGACTCGCTGCGCGAGCTGGCCACTCCAGGCCTGCTGGCGATCTTCGCCCCGATCTCCATCGGCTTCCTGCTCGGTATCGGCCCGCTGGCCGGTTACCTCGCCGGCGCCATCGGGGCCGGCGTGCTGATGGCGATCTTCCTGGCCAACTCCGGTGGCGCGTGGGACAACGCCAAGAAGATGGTCGAGGACGGTGTGCACGGCGGGAAGGGCACCGAGGCTCACGCGGCCACGGTCATCGGCGACACCGTCGGCGACCCGTTCAAGGACACCGCCGGACCGTCGATCAACCCGTTGATCAAGGTGATGAATCTGGTCGCCGTGCTCGTCGCCCCGGCGGTTGTGAAGCTGACGGTCGGTGAGCACGCGTCGGTGCCGTTGCGCGTCGCCATCGGTCTCGTGGCGCTGGCCATCATTGCGGCCGCGGTCATCGTGTCCAAGCGCCGGCGCGTCTCGATGGGCGACGACCAGCCGGTGACCGAGGCGCAGGCCCCGATCAACGTCGCCTGACCGGCGCGCGCTGTCCCGTTTACGTAAGGGCTTCTGTCGTCGGCGCATGACACCATCGGGTGAATCGTTGCCCGAGCAGTGGCGCTGCAGTGAAACGGAGTCGAAGCGATGACTGATTACCCCGGCGGCGGGTACGGCGGCCAGCCGAACTACGGCGATCAGCCACCCAACTACGGCCAGCAACCGGGTTATGGGCAGCAACCCGGTTACGGGCAGCAACCCGGTTACGGGCAGCAGCCCGGTTACGGCCAGCAACCCGGTTACGGGCAGCAGCCCGGTTATGGCCAGCAGCCGGGGTACGGCCAGCAGCCCGGCTACGGGCCGCAGTCGGGGTATGGCCAGCAGCCTGGCTACGGCCAGCAGCCTGGCTACGGCCAAGAGGGCTACGGCCAGGAGGGCTACGGCCAACCGGCCTACGGAAATCCGGTTCCGCCGCCGGGATACGGGCCGCCGAAGCGGAAGAACACCAACGCCATCATCGCGGGCATCGTGGCGGTGGTCGTCGTGGCCGGCGGCATCATTGCAGCGGTCCTGCTTACTGGCGGCGGCGACGACAAGAAAAGCGCCAGCCCCAGCAACTCGATCGCCGACAGCGCGACGCCGTCGGGCTTTCCGAGCGCGACCGTGAGCTCGACCGGCGGCGGGGAGAGCTCGAGCGACAACCTGCCGACGGACGACAACGGCATCAGCTCGGCGAGCAGCGCACCGTCCACGCCGTCCGGCGGCAGCGCCACCGGCGTCTACTACACGATCAGCTTCCTGGCCGACGACTACTTCGACGACCTCGACGACCAGTACTACGAGGGCATCACCGGACTCACCTGCCAGGGGTACTCCACGCGACTCACGTCGGGCGATGTGGACGAGGTCACCAGCGCCACGGTGACGACGCCCGGCAAGGACACGGGCACCAACACCAAGGCGACGGCCGCAGGCAAGGTCGTGCTCGACGACGGAACCTCGCGCACCCTCACCATCACCATGTCCAAGCAGAGCGACGAGAAATGGTGCATCTCGGGCGAGACCGCGATGCGCTGAGCTTGACCCAGTACTCGCTGTTCGGGGCCGAGGCCGCCGAACCGGCGTTGCCCGACCTGGACGGGTTGATGCTGGCCGGCGGCCAGTGGGTGCGCTCGGCTGCCGGGGCTCGCCTGTCCGTCGTGGTCGCCGACCGCTGGCGTGCCGACGCGCTCGCCGCGGTCTTCGCTGGTTTAGGGGTCGACGGCGCCGGCGCAGTGGTCGCATCCGCGACCCAGCTGGCGGTGCGGACTGCGTTCACGCCCGACCTGGTGACGCACGCAGCCCGCTGGACCCGCGGCGCCAACCAGGGTCTGCCGGCCGGGTTCGCGCTCGGCGCCGGCGGGCTACGGCTGTGGGCCGTCGCCGCCGGGCGCCGCGACGAGGCGGGTTACCTGTTGGCCACCGCCGGTCTGACTCCCGCGGGTGCCGACGACCCGATCCACCGCGCTGCCGGCGCGCAGCTTGCCCGGCTGGGCGTGGCCGCGGTGTCGCTGTCGCACCGCCCGGGTCCGGGCTGGCGGGTCACGTCGGCCCGGCGGCTGCGGCGGCTCGTCGAGCTGGTCGGAGAAGCGCCCGACGGCGGACGCGATGCCTGGCCGGTCCCGATGGTGTCCTGACCGGCTGAGGGGCCCGCACCGGCGGTCGCCGGGATGTTGCACGGTTCCTGTACCGTCCGCGACTGCGGGGTCCCCGAGCTTCGACCCATCCCGCGGACTGGAGAAGTAGTGGCGAGCAAGGGCGGCAAGGCGGGCACCAAGCTGGTGGTCGTCGAGTCGTCCACCAAGGCGAAGATGATCGGCGGTTTCCTCGGTTCCGGCTACGTCGTCGAGGCTTCGGTCGGGCACATCCGCGAGCTGCCACCCAACGCCGCCGCCGTCCCGGCTGCCTACAAGGGCCAGCCGTGGGCCCGTCTCGGGGTGGACGTCGACAACGACTTCGAGCCGCTCTACGTCGTCAGCGCCGACCGCAAGCAGGTCGTCAGCCGGCTCAAGGCGCTGCTCAAGGATGCCGACGAGCTCTACCTCGCCACTGATGAGGACCGCGAGGGCGAGGCCATCGCCTGGCACCTGGTGCAGGAGCTGAAGCCCAAGGTGCCGGTGCGCCGGATGGTCTTTCACGAGATCACGCCCAGTGCGATTGCCGCCTCCGTCGCGAACCCGCGCGAGATCGACGGCCACCTCGTCGAGGCGCAGCGCACCCGCCAGATCCTCGATCGGCTCTACGGCTACGAGGTCAGCCCGGTGCTGTGGAAGAAGGTACTGCCGCGGCTGTCGGCCGGGCGTGTGCAGTCAGTGGCCACACGGATGGTCGTCGAGAAGGAACGCGAGCGGATGGCGTTCCACGCCGCGTCCTACTGGGATGTGCTGGGCACCTTTGCGCCGGCAGCCCCCAAGCCCAACGACCCCGCGACCTTCACGGCGACCCTGGTGTCCGTCGACGACACCCGCCTCGCCACCGGCCGCGACTTCGACCCGGCCACGGGGCGCGCCCCTGCAAACGTCATGCACCTCGACGAGTCCGGCGCGCGCGGTCTCGCCGCCCGGCTGGACGGTCGCCCCTTCACCGTGCAGGGCGTCGAGGAGAAGCCCTATCGCCGGCGCCCGTACCCGCCGTTCATGACCTCGACGCTGCAGCAGGAGGCCGGTCGCAAGTTCCGCTGGTCGGCGCAGCAGGTCATGCGGACTGCGCAGCGGTTGTATGAGAACGGCTACATCACCTACATGCGCACCGACTCGACGAACCTGTCCGAGACGGCGCTGACCGCGGCCCGCAACCAGGCCCGCGAGCTGTACGGCGACGCGTACGTCCCGGCCGAGCCGCGCGTCTACACGCGCAAGTCCAAGAACGCGCAGGAGGCCCACGAGGCGATCCGCCCGTCGGGGGACTCGTTCCGCACGCCCGGCCAGGTCGCCAACCAGCTGTCGTCGGAGGAATTCCGCCTCTATGAGCTCGTCTGGCAGCGCACGCTCGCCTCGCAGATGTCCGACGCGGTGGGCACCACGGTGTCGATCCGGCTCGGCGCGACCTCGGCATCCGACGAGGCCGTCGTGTTCACGACGTCGGGTCGCACCATCACCTTTCCAGGCTTCCTGCGCGCGTACGTCGAGGACACCGACGAGACAGCAGCCGAGAAGGACGACGCCGAGAAGCGCTTGCCCTTGCTTGCCCGTGGTGACGCGCTCGACTCCCGTGCCTTCGAGCCGACCGGCCACACCACGTCGCCGCCGTCGCGCTACACCGAGCCGTCGCTGGTCAAGGCGATGGAGGAGCTCGGCATCGGTCGACCGTCGACGTACGCCTCGATCATGCAGACGATCCAGGACCGCGGTTACGTCTGGAAGAAGGGCCCGGCGCTCGTCCCGACGTGGACCGCGTTCGCGGTCGTCGGGCTACTTGAGAGCTACTTCGCGCGGCTCGTCGACTACGGCTTCACCGCGTCCGTCGAGAACGACCTGGATGACATCGCGGCGGGTGAGCGCTCGCGCGTCGGCTGGCTGCAGGGTTTCTACTTCGGCGACGAGAACCACGCCGGCGACTCGGAGCGCATCTCGGCGCAGGGCGGGTTGAAGAAGCTGATCGCCGCCCGGCTCGAGGAGATCGACGCCCGGGGTATCAACTCGATCCCACTGTTCGATGACATCGTCGTGCGCGTCGGACGGTACGGGCCGTACCTGCAGCAGGGCACGCCCGAGGACGGCCGCCGCGCGTCGCTGCCCGAGGACGTCGCGCCAGACGAGCTGACGCCGGAGAAGGTCGAGGAGCTGCTCTCGGCGCCGTCGGGCGACCGTGATCTGGGCGAGCTGCCCGACGGCCGTTCGGTCACGGCCAAAGCCGGTCGTTACGGGCCGTACGTCACCGACGGCGAGCGCACGGCGTCGCTGTTCAAGTCGATGTCGCTCGACACCGTGACGCTTGACGATGCTTCGCAGCTGCTCACCCTGCCCCGTTCCCTCGGGGCGCTCGACGGCGAGGACGTTACGGCGCAGAACGGTCGCTACGGGCCGTACATCAAACGCGGGACGGATTCGCGCTCGATCGAGTCCGAGGAACAGCTGTTCACGATCACGTTGGACGAGGCCAAGGCGATCCTGGCCCAGCCCAAGCAGCGTGGTCGACGCGCGGCCGCGGCGCCGCCGTTGCGTGAACTAGGCGAGGATCCGGTGTCCGGCGGCAAGATGGTGATCAAGGACGGCCGCTTCGGCCCCTACGTCACCGACGGCGAGACCAACGCCTCCCTGCGCAAGGGCGACGAGATCGAGTCCCTGACCGACGACCGCGCCGCCGAGCTGCTCGCCGACCGCCGCGCCCGCGGCCCTGCCAAGAAGACCGCCCGGAAGGCCGCCAAGAAGTCGCCGGCCAAGAAGGCCGCGGCGAAGAAGACGGCCAAGAAGACCGCCGCCAAGAAAACGCCCGCCAAATCCACGTCCTGACGGGTGCCGTGCAGGAAGGTCGGTGACCGCCGGTCAGTCCGCAGCGTTCTGCAGTTGTGGATCTTCCTGCGATGGCAGCGTCATGACGCGTGTGGTGCAGGAAGATCCGCTGGCGCGGGTCGGCGGGGTTGGCCGCCGCTAGGTTGCGAGCGCCCGCCCGAGCTGATCCACGACGAGATTCTCCTCGCCGCGAACGACGGCGGTCGGAAAGCGCAGTACGACGTCGCCGCTGATCGCCAGCTCGTTCTGACGCAACTGGTCTTCCCACCACCGTCCGACGATCAGGTGCAGCGCCCCGTCGATCTCGGCCACGATGCGCTTCCCCGAGCTGCTCCGCCATTCCGCGTCCAGGTAGCGCCGCCGCCCGGACGGTTCGCGGCGAACCGCCTGTCGGCGTGGTTCCGGTAACCCGTAGCGCCGGCACAGCCGGGCCAGGTCGATCTCACTCAGCGCCTGAGCCCCCTGCGTGATGTCGTGAGCGGCCGCGAGCAGGGCGTGGCGGTGACGGGTGCGCGAGGCGGATTCCACGGCTCGCACCAACTCGTGCGGGCGGATGAGCCGCTGCTGGACGTTCGCGGCGAGCAATCCGCAGGCGGGGCGTGTGGCGGTGAAGCTGCTTGCGGCCAGGACCGCCGCGTGACCCACTCGATCGCGTCTCGCGCCGTCCGACCATTCCGGCCATTGATCGGTGTAGTGGACGCGGAGTGGGATGCCGGCCGGGCGCCGGACGCGGGCACCGCGTGGCACGAGCACGTGGACCGGCTCGCGCTCCCACCCCTGCAACCCGGCCTCGTGCAACCCGGTGAACGAGGTCAGGAGCGCGCGCGGGCCGAGGTTGATGAGAGCGGCACTGCGGAGTTCGGCGTCCGACAGCCGGCCGTTGTGCCGGACGATCGACCTGCCGACGCGCTGCCAGCGATGCGCGTCGAGGTTGGCTCGGACCTCGGACGCCGAACGCCCGCACATGATCAGCTCAGGGAGGCTGCTAACGGCGTCGTCGTAGGCGGACCAGGAGTCAACGGATCGGGCTGCGGCGGCTGTGGGCACGGGCGTCATCGTGGGGGATCCCGCGTCGCGCCGCACCGGCGACGAGCACATTGTGGACGACCCTCGCAGCCTGTGGATACGTCATCGCCGGCCGCGGCGTGGATCTTCCTGTGGTGGGTGCGTCATAACGCTTGTGGTGCAGGAAGATCGTGCGGACGGGGCACGGGCGCCGGCCGCGGCGTGGATCTTCCTGCGGTGGGTGCGGCATAACGCGCGTGGTGCAGGAAGATCGGGCGGCGGGCGGCGGGCGGCGGGCGGCGGGCGGCGGGCGGCGGCGACGCGTTAGGCCTGCTGGAACTCGAGGCGGTTGCCGAACGGGTCGGGGCAGTGGAACCGCCGGACGCCCGGAATCTCGTCGGACGAGTCGACGCACGGGTACCCGGCGGCGCCGAGGCGGGCGCGCAGGGCGTCCAGGTCGGTGGACAGGAATGCCGGATGCGCTTTGCGGGCCGGCGCGAACGGCGTCTCGACGCCCAGGTGCAGCACCGCGTTGCCGGCGACGAACCAGCAACCGCCCCGCCCGGCGAGTGCGGCCGGCTTCGGGCGCTCAGTCATAGTGAGCAGAGCAGCGTAGAAGCCGCGAGCCGCGTCCTCGCCGCCCGCGGGGATTGCCACCTGGACGTGGTCGTAACCGGTGATCACGGTTTGTGGCCGACGACAAACAGCCGGCGGAACGGGAACAGCGTGCCGTGCGGTGTCGGGGGATAGGCGAGACTGAGCCGCGAAGCCAGCGCCGCGGTGAACTCGTCAGCCTCCGCCGCCGGCAGCGCGGCGAGCACCGGGCGTAGGCCGGTACCCCGCAGCCACTCGAGCACCGGGTCGACACCGGGCAGCACGTGCAGGTACGTCGTCTCCCAGGCCTGTACGGCGAGCCCGGCGTCCATCAGCAATCGCGCGTAGTCATCCAGCGCGAGCACCGTCTCCTCGCCGCGCAGGACGCCCGCCAGCGAACCGGCCCACCGCGCCGAGGCCGCCAGCGACCGCATCTCGACGTGCGACGGCGCGCCGAAATTGCCGGGCACCTGGAAAGCCAGCCAACCGCCCGCCGGCAGCTCGGCCGCCCACCGCCGCAGCAGCTCGACGTGCGACGGCACCCACTGCAGCAGCGCGTTGCTGATCACGACGTCGGCGTCGGCGGGCACCAGCCACGACTCGACGGCTGCCACGGAGAACGTCAGCCGATCCGTGGCCAGGCCCGCCGCTCGCGAGATCATGTCGGGCGAGGAGTCGAGGCCCTCGACGACCGCGCCGGGCCAGCGCGAAGACAGCAGTGCGGTCAACGAGCCCGGCCCGCATCCGAGATCGACGACCCGCCGTGGCGCGACGGCCTCGACACGCGCGAGCAGATCGACGAACGGTCGCCCCCGTTCGTCGGCATAACGGGCGTACTGCGTCGGATCCCAGTGCATGTCGTCGTCCAAATATCTTGACGTCAAGATAACTGTCTTGACGTCAAGATACCTAGCGGGTGCCCGCGTCGACAAGTGGTCGTTCCCTAGACTTCGTGCGTGAGCGAAGCTGGCGGAGCGGGGATGCGCCAGTGACGGCCGCACCCAAGCGCGAGCGTCGCGAGAACGCGGTGCTGGTGCTGGCCCGCATCCCGGTCGTGCGCCGGCTGTGGGCGGCCATCACCTTCTCGAGCCTCGGGGACTGGCTCGGCCTGCTGGCTAATAGCGCGCTCGCCCAGCAGCTGACGCACACCAACTCGTACTCGACGCAGGGTGCCGCTATCTCGGGCGTCTTTCTCGTGCGGCTGGCGCCGGACCTGTTCTTCGGAGCGATCGCCGCGGCCATGGCCGACAAAATGGACCGCCGCAAGACAGTGATCATCGCCGACGTCACGGCCGGAGTTCTCTACGCGAGCATCGCGGTCGGCTATAACCTGGTCTGGCTCTACATCGCGCAGTTCACGATCGAGGCGGTGGGGCTATTCAGCCAGCCGGCCAAGCAGGTCATCCAGGTCTCGATCGTGCCCAAGAAGCTGCTGGCCACGGCCAACCAGATCTCGCTCTTCTCGGTCTACGGCAGCGGGCCGGTGGCAGCCGGGCTGTTCGCACTGCTCTCGGTCGGGAATCGTCTCATCTCGGGCGACGACATCACCGGTAGCAGCGACGTCAACTACGCCATCGTCATCGCGCTGATCATCAACGCGATCAGCTTCTTTGTCAGCTCGGGGACGGTGTTCGTCAGTCGGCACGACATCCCGGTCGTGCCCGCCGACCGGGAGCAGCAGCAGGGCATCCTGAGCCTGCTGCGTGAGGGCATCGCCTACATGCGTGGCGATGCGCTGATCCGCGGGCTGTACATCGGCATCATCGGCGCTTTCGCCGCAGGCGGCCTGACTGCCGGCGTGGCACTGCTGTGGGTGAAGACGCTCGACGCGGGCACGGCCGGCTACGCGACCATGTTCGGCACGCTGTTCACCGGCCTGGCCGCCGGCATGCTGCTCGGTCCGCGAGTGCTGCCGAGCTACCCGCGCAGTCGGGTGTTTGGGATGGCCATCGGCGCCGCGGGTGTCACGCTGCTGATCATGTCGCTGATCCGCGACTTCATCCTGGCCGACGTGCTGGCCGGGCTCGTGGGGCTGTTCGCGGGCATCGCCTGGATCATCGGTTACACGCTGATCGGGCTCGAGGTCGAGGACCGCCTGCGCGGTCGGATCTTCGCCTTCGTGCTCTCGTCGGTGCGCCTCATGCTGTTCTTGACCATTGCTGTCGGCCCGCTCATCGCTGGCTTCGTCGGCTCGCACTCGATTCGGGTCGGCGACGACGCCCGGCTGACCTTCTCCGGGCCAGGCCTGACGCTGCTCATC
Organism: uncultured Jatrophihabitans sp.; assembly: GCF_964244045.1. Taxonomy (NCBI): domain Bacteria; kingdom Bacillati; phylum Actinomycetota; class Actinomycetes; order Jatrophihabitantales; family Jatrophihabitantaceae; genus Jatrophihabitans; species uncultured Jatrophihabitans sp. The sequence continues at coordinate 34,724 of NZ_CAXTHK010000011.1, forward strand.
GGCGGTGTCGTCGCCATCGGGGTCAGCGTCTACGCGACGTCCAGGGCCGGCGGACGCCCCGGCGGCTTCCGAGAGCTGATTCGCCGCCGCATCGTCGGCAGCGGCATGCGCCATCCCGACCACTCCGGCATGTTCGTCACCGTCGACGGCATGGACGCCGACGCCACCGCGGGCTATGCCGACCTGCTCGCCCACGCCTTCCGTACCGAAGGGTATGCCGTCGTCGAGACCACCGAGCCGACAGATTCGCCGACCGGTCGGCGGGTCGAGGAGCTGCTGCTGTCCGCGGCGTCCGCCGACGGTCACGGCGTCGAACCCGAGACCGCCGCGCTGCTGTCCGCGGCCGACCGCGCCGAGCATGTGGCCGCGGTCATCCGGCCCGCTCTGGTGCGCGGCGAGATCGTCATCTGCGACCGGTTCACGCTCACCAGCCTGGCGCTGCACGGCGGCGGCCGCGGAGCCGACGTCGACCGCATCCGGGCCGTCAACGCCTGGAGCACCGGCGACCTGCGTCCCGACCTCGTGCTCGTGGTCGACGGTGGCGAGCAGGCGGGAGACGACCACGGCTCGGCTCTCACCGGCGCCGCCGACGACCTCGACGCCCAGGCGGCTCGTCGCACCCTGCTCGACGAGGCCGCGGCCGAACCGGCGCGCTATCTCGTCTGCTCGGCCGAGCGGTCCGACGCACTGCCCGACGCGGTGCGCACCCGTCTGGACCGCCTGTTGGGTACCCGTGGGTCGCTTCTCGCGCGCGTGGATACGTCCGTGGATGCTCAATGAGCGGGGTGTTCGTTGCGTTCGAGGGCGGCGAGGGGACGGGCAAGTCGACGCAGATCGCGCTGGCCGCGGCGTGGGCCCGCGAGCTCGGACGGACGGTCGTCGAGACGCGTGAACCGGGCGGCACCGCGCTCGGTGTCGAGCTGCGCGGCCTGGTGCTCGACCCCGACGGGCAGGTGACCCCGCGCGCCGAGGCGCTGATCTACGCCGCGGACCGGGCCCACCACGTGGACACCGTCATCGTCCCGGCCCTCGAGCGGGGCGACGTCGTGCTCACCGACCGCTACGTCGATTCCACGCTCGCCTACCAGGGCGCAGGCCGCGGTATCAGCGACGCGAGCACGCTGACGTCCTGGGCCACGGGCGGGTTGCTGCCGCACCTGACCGTCCTGCTCGACCTGCCCCCGGCGCTCGGCCTCGCCCGGGCGGGGCAGCGGGCGCGGCTCGACCGCCTCGAGTCGGCGTCGCTGGCCTTCCACGAGACCGTGCGCGAACGGTTCCGCGAGCTCGCTGCCGCGGAGCCGGAGCGTTATCTGGTCCTCGACGCAGCCCGACTGGTCGACGACCTCGCCCGCGACGTGCAGGACGCGCTTACCGCGTTGCTCTGACCGTCGACGAGAAGTCTCGGCGTCAAGAGATGTGGCAACATGGCGGCATGGCTACTCGCCGGACGACGGGGTCGGCCGACGACGCGAGTGGCGTCGACGAGGTCGACGACATCGTCGCGGCGTGGCAGCGGGAACGTCCGGACCTCGACGTCGAACCGCTGCAGGTGCTTTCCCGCCTGGACCGGCTCGCCGACGCGTTGGGCGAGCGCCGCGCTGCGGTCTTCGCTGGATACGGACTGCGCCGGCACGAGTTCGATGTGCTGGCCGCGCTGCGCCGTTCGGGTGGCGACTTCCAGTTGACGGCCGGGGAGCTGGCCCTGCGCACCTACGTCACGTCGGGCACCATGACCAGCCGGCTGGACGGGCTGACCGCGCGGGGGCTCGTCACCCGCACGCCCGATTCGCTCGACGGCCGCCTTGTGCGGGTGGCGCTGACGTCGGCCGGCCGCGAGATCGTCGACGCCGCGTTCGAGGCGCTGCTCGCCACGGAACGCGAACTGCTCACCCCGTTGCCGCCCCACACCATCGGTCCCCTGGCAGAAGCGTTGCGCACGCTGCTCGCCCGGGCCGCCGACCACTGAACCGTCGTACCCGTCCGGCACACTGAGAACGTGAGCGTCTGGGACGAGCTGATCGGGCAGGAAGAGGCCGTCGCCACGTTGCGGTTGGCGAGCGAGGCGGCGCGCGACATCGCTCAGGACCGGCCCACGGCGCCCGGCCGAATGACCCACGCCTGGTTGTTCGTCGGGCCGCCCGGCTCGGGTCGCTCGGTCGCGGCTCGCGCGTTCGCCGCGGCGCTGCAGTGCGAGCGCGACGAGGTGGGCTGCGGCGAATGCGCGCAGTGCCGCACGGTGGCCCATCGCACGCATCCCGACGTCCACCTGGTGGTGCCCGAGGGTTTGTCCATCGGGGTGTCCGAGATGCGCCTCACCGTCGGACGGGCGGCCCGTCGCCCCTCGCTCGGCCGCTGGCAGATCGTGCTCATCGAGGACGCCGACCGGCTCACCGAGCAGGCGTCCAATGCGCTGCTCAAGGCCATCGAGGAGCCGCCCGCCCGCACCGTCATCCTGCTGTGTGCGCCGTCGTTGCACCCCGACGACGTCCTGGTCACCGTCCGCTCGCGGTGCCGCCTGGTGTCACTGCGCACGCCGCCGGCCGAGGCCGTCGCCGGGGTGCTGCGCGCCGACGGGTTCGACGCCGACGTCGCGGCGTGGGCCGCGGCGGCCGGGCAGGGCCACGTGGGCCGCTCGCGCCGGCTGGCCCGCGACGGCGACGCCCGCGACCGGCGTGCCGAGGTGCTCGCCATCCCCGCGTCGCTGACGTCCCTGCGGGCGTGCCTCGAGGCCGCCGACCACCTCGTAGGCTCGGCCGAGGGTGAGGCGGCTGCGCTGTCGGCCGACCTCGACGCGGGCGAGACCGAGTCCCTGCAGGTCGCAATGGGGGCCGGCGCGACGGGTCGGGGCACCGCCACCGCCGTCCGCGGTTCGGCCGGCGTGCTCAAGGAACTCGAGAAGCGGCAGAAGTCCCGGCACACCCGCACCCAGCGCGACGCGTTGGACCGGGCAATCGTCGACCTCGCCGCCTTCTATCGCGACGTCCTGCTGCACCACGCGTGCGCACCCATCGCGCCCGCGCACCCCGACTACGCCGACGACGTCGTGGCCGTCGCCCTACGCCTCGACCCGACGGGCGCGCTGCGCTGCCTCGACGCGATCCTGGCCTGCCGGGAGGCGCTGGACCTCAACGTCAAACCGCGGATCGCCGTCGAAGCCATGACCGCCGAGCTACGCCTGCCCTGATCGTTTCGGGCCATGCGCTCAGAGCGCGTACGGGGCCTTGCCGACCGGCGTCGCGCCCCGTCTGCCGAACGACGTGGTCGACCCGCCCCGCACATACCAGGTGTGATTCGACGGTCGGTAGACGGCGAGGTCGGCCCGACCGTCGCCGGTGAAGTCACCGGTCACCGGGACGTCGCCCTTGCTCCCCCACCGGACCGCCGCCCGTCCCCGCACGTAGAACGTGTGGTTCGACGGGCGGTAGACGGCGATGTCGGTCCGGCCGTCGCCGGTGTAGTCGGCGGGGACGGGGATGTCGCCCTTACGGCCGAAGCGGACGGTCCTACCGCCGCGGATGTGCCAGGTGTGATTCGACGGGCGGTAGAACGCGATGGAGTCTGCGCCGGAACTGATCCAACGACCGGGCACCGGGACGTCGCCGCGCCGGCCGTACTGGACGGCCGCGGCGGTGCCGCCGGTCGCGCCGGCGAAGTACCACGTGCCGTCGGACGGCCGCCACACCGCGACCTGGGTGGCCGCGCCGAGCCCGCGGTACTGCGCAGCCACCGGGACGTCGCCGCCGCGACCGAAGCGGATCGTGGTCAGCGTGCGGCCGGTCGGGCTGCCGAAGTACCACGTGTGGTTGGAGCGGCGATACACACCGACCCGGGCGAACCCGTCGCCGACGGTGTTCACCACCGGGACGTCGCCCCGAAGGCCGAAGCGGATCGTGGTCGGGTAGCCGTCGTTGAGCACCCACGTGCCGCTGGCGAACGTGGCCTCAGTGCTGCGGCGCAGGAACTGGAAGTCGTGCTGCGCGCGCAGCTGGGCGGTGGTGGCCAGCTGGAGGTCCGCGCCGTAGTAGGTCTGCAGGATGACGTTGTACTTGTTCGCCGTGTTGCCGCCCGCCCTGAGGTCCGGGTCGTTGCAGTTCTGACTGCCGTATTGGCTGAGCATCGTGCCGTTCGCGCCGGTGCCGCACGGCTCCTTGGACGAGCCGGTCAAGGTCGAGCGGTGCTGGGTCTGGAACACCTGCCCGGCCTTGCGGGCGAAGACCGGCCACGTCTGGGTGATTGAGGAGTTGGTCGCCGCCTGCGCCGAACCCGGACGATAGACCTGGAAATCCTGGTCGTCGGTGACGTCGAAGCACTGCGCCGAGTCGCCGTTGACGTAGCCGCCGAAGTGCGACATCCAGTACCACGCGTAGGTCTTGACGGCGACCGCGCCGGCCCTGCGCGCGTCACCGTCGAACGTGGCCGGCCATTCGTTGGGCAGCACGTCCTGGACGTACGTCAAGAACGGCACCGAGGAGATGCTCACCGTGTCGGTGCCCGGCGTGCGCACCAGCACCTTGACCAGCGAGCTGGCGCTGGGTGGGGTCGTGGTGGTGATTCGGTTGCTGCACGAACCGGTCAGCGCGGGCCGGCAGGTCACCGTGCCGAGCTCGCAGTCACCAGCCGCGGCGCGCAGCGCGTGGGCCGCCAATCCGCCCGCGCGGGTGGCCGGCGTCGGGTTCGGGGACGGAGTGTGCGCGTACGCGGTCGTAGTGCCCAGCAAGCAGGTCGCCGAGACGAGGGTCAGCGCCGCACCCAGGATCCGCTTCGTCATGTTCGTCCTCTCCGGGGCGAAACGTCGCCGCTGCCTCTGACAAGACGCGCCAGCGGGCCCGTGCGTTGCCTGTTCGGCGGATATCGTGTGCCCGTGGTGATGATGTGCGCGGTGACGTTCCAGCCGCAGGGCCGGCTGTACTACGCGGACCCCGGTGAGCTGCGCCCGGCAGTCGGCGAGCACGTCCTCTACCCGACGGCCGACGGCGACGAGGTCGCCCAGGTGACGTGGGCTCCAGAGTGGGTCGACGACGACATCGGCGGGCTGCCCGTACTGTCCGGTATGGCGGCCGATGACGACATCGCGGCGGCCACGGCGTCCCGCAAGCACCGCGCGGCGGTCCGGGTCGCGGCCCGCACGCTGATCCGTGAGCACGACCTGCCGATGAAGATCGCCGGCATCGACCACGTCCCGGCCGGCCATGACGCGTCCTCCGGGCATACGACGTTGTACTTCACCGCGCCGCAGCGGGTCGACTTCCGCGGCCTGGTTCGTGATCTCGCGGCCACGTTGAAAGGTCGCATCGAGCTGCGGCAGCTCAGTGCCCGCGATGAGGCGCGGCTCACCGGCGGCCTCGGTTCGTGTGGTCGTGAACTGTGTTGTGCGACGTTTCTCAACGACTTCGAACCGGTCAGCGTACGGATGGCGCGCGATCAGGACCTGCCCGTCAACCCGCTGCGCATCTCCGGCGCGTGCGGCAAGCTGATGTGCTGCCTGAAGTACGAGCACCCGCTGTACCAGGACTTCGCCGAGCAGGCGCCGGCCTTGGGCAGCGAGGTCGACACCGACGACGGCCGGGGGACGGTCGTGGGTCACAACGTGCCGGGGGAACAGGTCGTGGTGCGGATGTCCGACACCGGCCGGCGCACCACCTGCGCGCTCGCATCCGTGTGCGGGAGCCGCAAGGCCTACGAGTCGCGGGAGACGTGATCAGGCGGTCGGCAGCGCAGCGTGCGTCTCGGGCGTGTGCCACTGACCGCGGCTGATCAACACCTCGCGCAGCAGGTCCGGCCGGTCGGTGATGATGCCGTCCACGCCGCAGTCCAGCAGCCGGTGCATCGTCGAGGTGTCGTTGACCGTCCAGACCACGACGCGCAGGTCGGCGTCGTGCGCGCGGGCCAGCAGATCGTCGCGGAACACCGGCAGCCGACCCAGGCGCAACGGGACGTGCGCGAACCCGCCCGCCGTGAACCGTCCGCCGCGGGAGGCGAGCTGCGCGAGGTCCCGCCAGCTCAGTGCGCTGCACAGTTCTGGGCCGGCGAGCTCGGCCAGGCGGCGCAGCCACGCCCCGCGCGCCCCGGCCACGCAGATCCGCGGGGCCGCGCCGGTGGCCGTGATCAGTTCGGCGAGCGGCTCGATGACGGCCGGGTCCTTGACGTCGATCGTGAAGCAGGAATCCGGAAAGGCGGTCAGCAGGGCGGCCAGCGACAGCACCGGCCCGCCGCCCAGGACCGGCGTCGACGTCAGCTCGGCCAGCGTGCGCGCCCGGACCCGGCCGGTCAGCGGGGTGACGCGGTTGAGCAGCCCGTCGTGGAAGGCGACCAGGTGGCCGTCGCGGGTGAGGCGGACGTCGGTCTCGAGGAACCGCACCCCCAACGCGTACGAACGTCGGAACGCCTCGAGCGTGTTCTCGGCTGCCAGCCCGGCACCACCGCGGTGGGCGACGGCCAGCGGCCCGGGTGCGTCGCGATACCTCACGTGCCCACCATGCGTGCTCACCGCCACGAACGACGAACCGAATGGATTATGTTCATCATCATTTCGCTCCGGAGACACCGGGCAGTGCCCGCTGCTGGTCCGGCGGCCGTGCGAGAAGCGCGGTGCCCGACCCGTTAGACTCCCTCGGGTTGCGGCGCTGCCGTAACGCGCCGCCTTAGCTCAGTCGGTAGAGCACCTCACTCGTAATGAGGTTGTCCGGGGTTCGATTCCCCGAGGCGGCTCCATCAGCGCGCGGCCAGCACCAACGCCTTTGTGGTCACCTGCGCCATCAGCTCGGCTGACCACGACTCGAGCGGTCGCCCCGCGGGCAGCACGTCGCGCAACGCTTCAGACACCGAGTCGAGTGCGCGAACGATCGGCACCCGTCCACCGCTGAGCATGGCGACTGTCGAAGCCAGGGTGAACAGGGTGGACTGGTGATTGGGGTCCGTGACGACGGGCTGCCCGCTGAGCAACGTCATCTCGTGGGCGCTGAGCTTGCCGCAGGTCACCTGAGCTGGGTCGAGGATGATCCGGTCGTAACGCGGCAGCTGGCTCAACGTCCGGCCGCAACACGGCGAGGCCGCGGTGCCCGGCTCCGGTTCGGCGTGCAAGGTCTCGGCAGCAGTCATGGCATCCCCCGATGCTTCCGAGGGTCTTGACGTCCGGCCCCGCAGGCGTGCCGGTGCCTTCGCCAGGCGCCGGTCCCCCGATCAACGCCTGACAACGATCTTTATACCGGTCTGCGGGGCCACCTGCCCACCTGAGCGGCCAAACTGCGTCAGTGTTCGGGCAGTTCGCCGTAGGCGATGATCGACAGGAACTTGATCGGCAACTCGACCAGCTCCTCCGGTCCGTGCGGCGCCTCACCGTCGAACTGCAACGCATCGCCGACCCGCATGGTGAACGAGTTGTTGCCATGCCCGTAGACGATGATGCCCTCGAGCAGGTAGATGAACTCGGTGCCGGCGTGCTGGAAGAGCGGGAACACCTCGCTGGCCTCGGTCAGTGTCACGAACGAGGCTTCCATCCGCTTGTGGGCGCCGCGCAGGGCGCCCAGCAGGGTGTACTCGTGATGCACCCGGGTGCCCCGACCGACGATCCGCGCGCCGTGCCCGGCCGGGGTGAAAACGGCTTCGAGATCGGCGTCGAGGCCGCGGAACAGCGCCGACACCGGAACGCCCAGCCCGGCGGCCAACCGGCCGATGGTCGTCAGGCTGCAGGACGTCTGGGCGTTCTCGATCTTGGAGAACATCGCCTTGGAGATGCCGACGACCTGCGCCATCTCGGCCACGGACAGGCCCGCCGCCTGCCGGTAGGCGCGTACCTGGCGACCGATGACCTGCTCGAGGCCCTGGGGCTTGGCGTGGGCACCGGTGTCATCGCCGCCGGTTGCGTCCGCCGTAGTCACGATCGGTGATGCTACGACGGTTTGCCTTCACCGCAGCTGACCCGCGCCCGCGTACGGATGGGCGGTCACGGTGAGCCGGCCCTCGGCGAAGCGGCTCAGCCGAAAGTCCGACTCGAGCACGGCCGGCGCCCGGCTCTCGCCGTACAGCACGAGGTCGGCCATCAGCTCGCCGACCGCTGCGGAGATCTTGAAGCCGTGGCCGCTGAAACCGGTGGCCACGAACAGCCCGTCGACCGGGGTGGCGGAGATGATCGGGTTGAAGTCCGGCGTGACGTCGTAGCAGCCGGCGTAGGACGACGTCAGGGTGGCGTCGAGTTCGGGAAAGCGGTGGATGAACTTGGCGATCGCCGCCTCGATGTGCACGTCGTCCGCCGCGTTGCGGTAGCTGTCGGGATCGGCCGGATGCAGCTCGGCGAGGTCGCTGTTGCCCAGCAGCAGTTCGCCGGAGATCTCCGGCCGCACGTACTGCAGCCGGACGAGGTCGGACAGCACCGGGACGGCGCCGAGCGGGCGGCCCGGGTCGACCAGCAGGATCGGCTCGCGGTGCACGGTGACCGGGACGTCGACGCCGTGCTCGCGCACCAGCGCAGGCGTCCACGGGCCGGCGGCCACCACAGCGGTGCTGCAGCCGATGAAGGCGCCGTCTGCCGTGCGCACCCCCTGCACGCGGCCGCCGGTGACGACCACCTCGGCGACCGGGGTGCCCGGGCGGATCCGCGCGCCGTCGCGGCGGGCCTGCCCGGCGTAGGCCATGGCCGTCGAGTAGGCGTCGCCGTAGCCGCCACGCGGTTCGTGGGCGAACGCCGCGAAGTCGTCGAGCTGGACGCCGGGCCACAGCCCGCGCACGTCCTCGGCGCTGACGAGCCGCGTGTCGACGCCGAGTCGCTGCTGCGCGGCCACGCTGGCGCGGAACGGCTCGACGTTCTCCGGACCGACGGCCGCGACGTAGCCCACCTGCGCGAAGCCGACCTCCGCGTCGAGCAGATCGCCTGCCTGCTCGAGCACCTCGGTGCCGCGCAGCGCCATAGCGGCCAGCGACGGCACGCCGTAGTGACAGCGCACGATCCCGCTGGACTTGCCGGTGCCGGCCGACGCGAGCGAGCCGCGCTCGAGGACGAGGACGCTGCCCGCGCTGCGGCTGGTCAGCGCCCAGGCCGTGGCCAGACCTTCGATGCCGCCGCCGACCACGACGACGTCGGCCTTATCCGCGACGGTCACCGGCCCGGCACCCAGGACGTCCCGGCGAGGGGCACCCGCGCCATGGCTGCGGCCTCGACGGTCAGTGCCACCAGGTCCTCGGGTTCGAGGTGCAGCAGGTGCGCCTTGCCGCAGGCCCGGGCCAGGGTCTGCGCCTCGAGGGTCATCACGCGTAGGAAGTTCGCGATCCGCCGACCACCGAGGACCGGGTCGAGACGCGCCGTTAGCGTCTCGTCCTGGGTCGTGATGCCGGCCGGGTCCTGCCCGCCGTGGTAGGCGTCGAAGGCCCCGGCGGTTGAGCCCAGCCGCTGGTAGTCGGCCTCGAACTGGGGGTCGTTGTCGCCGAGCGCGACGAGCGCGGCAGTGCCGATGGACACCGCGTCGGCGCCGAGCGCCAAGGCCTTCGCCATGTCCGCGCCGCCGCGGATCCCGCCGGACACGACGAGCTGGACCTTGCGGTGCATCCCCTGCTCCTGCAGCGCCTCGACCGCCTGCGGCAGCGCGGCGAGGGTGGGGATCCCGACGTGCTCGATGAACACGCTCTGCGTGGCGGCGGTGCCGCCCTGCATACCGTCGAGTACGACGACGTCGGCACCGGCCTTGACGGCCAGGCTGACGTCGAAATACGTCCGCGACGCACCGACCTTGACGAAGATCGGCTTCTCCCAGTCGGTGATCTCCCGCAGCTCGAGGATCTTGATCGCGAGGTCGTCCGGACCGGTCCAGTCCGGGTGCCGGCACGCGCTGCGCTGGTCGATGCCCACGGGCAGGGTGCGCATGTCGGCGACCCGCTCGGTGACCTTCTGGCCGAGCAGCATCCCGCCGCCGCCCGGCTTCGCGCCCTGGCCCAGCACGATCTCGATGGCGTCGGCACGCCGCAGGTCGTCGGGATTCATGCCGTAGCGCGACGGCAGGTACTGGTAGACGAGCGTCTTGGAGTGCTCGCGCTCCTCCGGCGTCATGCCGCCGTCGCCGGTGGTGGTCGACGTCCCCATCTCGCTGGCACCCCGCCCGAGCGCCTCCTTGGCGTTGGCCGACAGCGCGCCGAAGCTCATCCCGGCGATCGTGACCGGAGTCGCGAGGCGCAGCGGGTAGGTGGCGTACCGGTCACCCAGGACGACCTCGGTGCCGCAGTGCTCGCGGTACCCCTCGAGGGGGTAGCGCGACATGCTGGCGCCGAGCAGCAGCAGGTCGTCGAAATGGGGCAGGGACCGCTTCGCACCCCAACCACGGATGTCGTAGACGCCGGTCGTCGCGGCCCGCTGGATCTCGGCGATGGTGGCCGGGTCGAAGCTCGCGGACAGCCGCGCGCTGCGCGGGTCGCTCATGATCGGGTCTCCTGACGCGCGTCGTCGACGTGGTAGTTGTACAGCTCGCGCGCCGAGCCGTACCGGGTGAACTCGGCCGGCTCGGCGTCGAGGCCCGCGGCCAGCAGAAGCTCAGCGAGTTCGGTGCGGTGCTCGTCGCGCATGGGCTTCGCTACGCAGTCGGCGCCGAGGGATTTGACGTGCCCACGGACGTAGATCCGGGTCTCGTAGACCGAGTCGCCCAGTGCGTCGCCGGCGTCACCGCACACGACGAGTCGACCGGCTTGCGCCATGAACGCGCTGACGTGTCCGACGTCGCCCCCGACGACGATGTCGGCGCCCTTGAGGGAGATGCCGCAGCGCGCGCCGGCGTTGCCCTCGATGACGAGCAGGCCGCCGTGCGCCGTTGCACCGGCCGACTGGGAGGCGTTGCCCCGCACCCGGACCGAGCCGGACATCATGTTCTCGGCCAGGCCGGTTCCAGCGTTGCCCTCGACCAGCACGGTGGCGCGCTGGTTCATGCCCGCGCAGTAGTAGCCGACGTGCCCGTCGATGCGGACGTCCAGCTCGGCGGTCAGCCCGACGGCGAGGTTGTGCCGGCCGTCCGGGTTCGTGACCCGCCACCGGCTGCCCTCGGGGGCGCGGTGCAGGGCCCGGTTCAGCTCGGTCGTCGCGTCGGATCGCAGGTCGACGAGCGTTTCGACGTCGGTGCCGTCGGTCATCGCTTCCACGTGTAGACCTCCTCGGGTTCGGGCTCGAAGATCAGCGCGTTCTCGATGCCCGGCAACCCGGTCAACGCGCGGTATTCCGACGCCATCGCCACCCACTCGGTGGTCTCGGCGACGATGGCCGGCTTGCACGCGATCGCGTCGCGCACCACCGCGAAGGAGTCCTGGGTCGCAACGAGCAGTGTGTAGAAGCCGTCGAAGCGTTCGCACAGCGACCGCAGCGCCTTGTCGAGGTCTGCGCCGGCCGCGAGCTCGTGCGCGATGAACCGGGCGCCGACCTCGGAGTCGTTCTCGCTGTCGAACTGCACCCCGTCGGCCTGCAGTTCGCGGCGGATGGTCGCGTGGTTGCTGAACGAGCCGTTGTGCACGAGGCAGATGTCCGCGCCGGCCGAGAACGGGTGCGAGCCGGCCGCGGTGACTGCCGACTCGGTCGCCATCCGGGTGTGGCCGACTGCCTGCCACCCGGTGGCGGCGTCGAGGCCGAAGCTGTCGAGGAGGGCGGCCGGATGGCCGGCTCCCTTGAGCACGACGCTGTCGCATCCCCAGCTGGTGACGGTCGCGTCCGGCTGCGCGTCGTGCAGCGCACCGAGCAGGTCCTGGTAGCCCAGCGCCGAGCGCAGAACGGTGGTCGGGCCGGCCGGGACGAGCTCGGCCACCGCGTTCAGCTCGGCGAGCTGCTCCGGTGTGGCCAGCACGCCGACGGTGGACCCGCCAGGCGGCGCGGCATAGCGGGGGTCGCCGTACACGGCAACGCCTGCCGAGTCGGTGCCTCGGTCGGCGAGCTGGCGCAGCATGCCGGCGGTGAGGGCACCGAGGCGCGGGCGCAGCACGTCGCTACGCAGGTGGAGACCGGCGATGCCGCACATCGGCGCACCGTCCTTTCTGTGGTCCGTCGGTTACGGGATCAGACAGCGGTCAGGTAGTGCTCGAGCTCCCAGGGCGTGACCTGGCTGTGCCAGGTGTAGAACTCCTCGCGCTTGAGGTTGGCGTAGTAGGCGGCGACTCCGGCCGACGGGTCGAGCGCGTCGAGGGCGCCGGTGAGCACGGTGTCGTTCTCGAAGGCGTGCACGGCATCGAGCAGCGTGCGCGGCAGTGCCGGACCGTCCGACGATCCCGGCGCGCCCGGGTCGAGCCCACGCTCCAGGCCGTCGAGACCGGCGGCGATCACGGCGGCGGCGGCGAGGTACGGATCGGCCGAGCCGTCGGCCCCGCGCAGTTCGAAGCGGTTGCCGTCCGGGACGCGCAGGAAGTGCGTGCGGTCGTTGCCGCCGTAACTGGCGACCCGCGGGGGTGCCCACGTCGCTCCGGACGACGTTGTGGACGCCCCGGTGCGCTTGTAGGAGTTCACGGTCGGCGCGATCAGCGCGTGCAGGCCGGGGGCGTGCTCAAGGATGCCGGCCAGGAAGGAGTACGCCTCCGCGGACAGGCCGAGCCCGTGCCGGTCGCTGCTGTCGGGGCACACCGGCTCGCCGTCGCGCCAGAGCGACAGGTGCAGGTGCAGCCCGGTGCCCGTGCGGTTGGTGAACGGCTTGGGCATGAAGGTGGCGAGCATGCCGCGCTGCTCGGCGAGCATGTGGATGACGTAGCGCAGCGTCGTCACCCGGTCGGCGGTCGTCAGCACGTCGCTGTAGGTGAAGTTCTGCTCGAACTGGCCGTTGCCGTCCTCGTGGTCGCTGGCGTAGGGCTCCCACCCCATGGCGTCCATGGCGTCGGTGACGGCAGACAGGTGATCGAACATCCGCGTCACGCCGCGCACGTCGTAACAGGGCTGCGCCGCGTCGTCGCGGTCGTCGGCCACGACGAGGGTGCCGTCGGCCTCGCGACGCAGCAGGAAGTACTCGGTCTCGGCGCCGGCCCGCACCTGCAGGCCGTACCCGGCCGCGCGGTTGATCATGGCCCGCAGGATGTTGCGCGGCGCGAACGGATGGATCGCGCCGTCGACCTGGGCGTCGCAGTGCACCAGCGCCAGCCCGGGCCGCACGAAGGGCAGCGGCGTGTAGGTGGACAGGTCCGGGATCGCCATGACGTCCGGGTCGCGCGGTGCCTGTCCCAGCGCGCCGGCGGCGAAGCCGGCGAACCCGACGCCCTCGAACTGCAGCATGTCGGCCGCGCGCACGGGCACCAGCTTGGCGCACGGTTTGCCGGTCAGGGTGGTGAAGATGGCCAGCAGGTGCTTCGTGCCGTCCGCCTCGGCCAGCTCCTGCAGCGTCTGGCTCGCGGCGGGTGCGACTGCGGCCGGGCGGATCTCGTCGAGCACGGACCGCGAATCCGTCATGGCGGGCTCCTCTAGCTGGGTTTCTTTACAGTGAACGAAATATACTGACGGTAGACTAGCGGACGATCTGGTGGCGGTGTGACCCGGTTCGGTGACTCGTCCGGTATGTCGCACCGCGTTGACCGGCACGTGACATGTGTGAAACACCGCGCTTGTTTCCTACCAGTGGTTCAAGTTTCCCAGCAGGCGACGCCGCCGCGGGCACCGTGCCACCCACCCGGCCTTCAGGAGGCAGCAGTGAGCGCTAGCGCGTTGACCGAACCCAAAACGCAGGATGCCGACGAGAAGCGGCTCAACGACCTGGGTTACCAGCAAGAACTCAAGCGGGGCATGGGCGGGTTCTCGAACTTCGCTGTGTCGTTCACCATCATCTCGATCATCACCGGCGTGCTGCAGACGTTCTGGCTGGGGATGATCGCCGGCGGCCCGCGCATCATGATCATCGACTGGGTCGTGGCCAGCGTGTTCATCATGATGGTCGGTCTGTCGCTGGCCGAGATCTGCTCCGCCTACCCGACAGCTGGTGGCCTCTACTACTGGTCGGCCCGACTCGCGCGTAAGCGCGCCCCGGTCTGGGCCTGGTACACCGGCTGGTTCAACATGCTCGGGCAGGTGGCGGTCACCGCGAGCATCGACTTCGGTCTGGCCAACTTCATCGGCTTCTTCATCAAGCTGGCGATCGACCCGTCGTTCGCCGCGCGGCCGTGGCAGATCCTGATGATCTACGGCATCGTACTGGCCCTGCACGGGCTGATGAACACGTTCGGGGTCCGGCTGGTCGCGATCTTCAACGACGTCAGCGTGTGGTGGCACCTCATCGGCACCGGCATCATCGTCGTCGTCCTGTTCGCGCTGCCCGACAAGCACCAGGCCATCTCGTCGGTGTTCACCTCCTACGTCAACGACACGGGCCTCACCTGGTTCCACGGGTCCGGGCTGTGGATCTCGATCGTCGGTCTGGGCGTATGCGCCTACACGATTACCGGCTTCGACGCATCGGCCCACCTCTCGGAGGAGACGCGCAACGCCCACGAGGCAGGCCCGCGCGGCATCGTCACGTCCATCGGGGTGTCGGCGGTCGCCGGCTTCGTCCTGCTCTTCGCGCTCTGCTATGCGCTGCCGGGCAGCGTCACGAGCACCGCGTACGGCAACATCGCGGCGACCGGATCGTCGGCCTCGGCCAACCTGTTCCTCGATGTGCTGTCCCGGCACGTCGCCGAGTTCCTCGTGGTGATCGGCATCGTTGCGCAGTTCTTCTGCGGCCTCGCCTCGGTGACCGCGAATTCGCGGATGATCTACGCGTTCTCCCGCGACGGAGCCGTTCCAGGGCACAAGTTCTGGCACCGGATCAACTCCCGCACCAAAACGCCGACCAACTCGATCTGGTTCGCCGTCGTGTTCTCCTTCATCCTCGGCGTTCCGTCGCTGAAGACCAACGCCTCCGGCGTCCCCGTCGCGTTCAACGCGGTGGTCTCGGTGGCCGTTGTGGCCTTCACCGTGTCGTTCGCGCTGCCCACGCTGCTCAGGCTCATGCGCGGTGACGACTTCGTGGTCGGCTCCTGGAACCTCGGCAAGTGGTCGAAGCTGGTCAACGTGCTGGCGCTGGGCTGGACCGTTGTGATCTGCGCGGCGTTCCTGTTCCCGCAGGGCACCCTGCACGTCGACGGCAAGTTCCAGTGGTCGCTGTTCAACTACGCGCCGATCGCCGTCGGCATCGTGCTCGGTTACGCCACGCTGAGCTGGTTCCTTTCGGCCCGGCACTGGTTCACCGGGCCCAAGTGGAGCGTCGACGGTGCGCCGCTCGACGTCGAGACCGAGGTCCCGCCGCTCAGGGCCAAGCACGACGACCCGATCGGAGTACAGGCATGACGACAATTGAGTCCTACCCCGCCCCCGACGCCACGGCCGAGACGCGCGAGCACGAGCTACGCATTGCGCAACAGCACGCCCAGCAGCTGTTCGAACGGATCTCCGCCGACGGGCTCGTGCATCCCGGCGTGGACGAGAAGCAGCTGTCGGACGAGATCAAGGCGCTGGCGGCCGACCACTTGGGCGTGAGCCGCTACTGGCACAAGCGGGTGGTGCGGGCCGGGCGCAACACGCTGCACCCCTACGACGACAACCCGCCGCTGCGCACGATCGAGCCGGACGACATCGTCTTCATCGACCTCGGCCCGATCTTCGCCGAATGGGAGTCGGACTTCGGTCGGACGTTCGTCCTCGGCGACGACCCGGCCAAGCTGAAGCTGCAGGCGGACATCGAGGCCGGGTGGTACGCGTGCAAGGCGTTCTTCGACGCGACCCCCGACTGCACCGGGGCCCAGCTGCACGCCTTCGCCGTCGAGCAGGCGACGTCGCGCGGGTGGGAGTTCGGCGGGCCGATCGCGGGGCACCTGCTCGGTGAGTTCCCACACGAGAAGCTCGACGACGACGAGATCGAGTCGTACGTGATCCCGGCCAACGACACCGAGATGCGCTCGATCGACCCCTACGGTCGACCGCGGCACTGGATCTGCGAGATCCACTTCGTCGACCGGCAACGCGAGATCGGCGGCTTCTTCGAGCAGCTGCTGACGATCGACTGACGCGACGGTGACGGAGACGAAGGTGACTGCAGTCGAACGAACCGGGGTGCCGCCGTTCCGGGTGACCAGCGGGGCATGGCGCGACCTGCCGAGCATGGCGTCCGACTATCCCGGCACGCTCGGGTTCATCGGCGACGTCTACGCCAACCCGGAGGGCAGCCCGATGGCGTCCGGGTACTTCGAGCTGCAGCACACCGACGAGCCCCTCGACTACTACTACGACTACGACGAGATGAAGGTCGTGCTCGAGGGGGAGTTCCGGTTGGAGAACCAGGAGACCGGGCAGGTGCTGATCGCGCGGAAACACGACGCGATCTTCTTCCCACGCGGCTCACGCATCCTGTTCTCCACGTCAAGTCGCGGTCTCGCGTTCTACGTCGGTCACCGCTCCTTCGCTCCGTGATCACCGAGCACGCCGCGGTGCCGAGGTGGAGTGCCGACCCGCCGGACGTGGACGGTTCGGGGCGGACGTTCGGCATCGTCGGCGCTGACGACGCGGTCACGCGGCGGTGGGCGCAGCAGATCGCCGACCTCGACCGGCCGTGCTGGCAGGTCGATGCAGCCGGGCTGGCGGCCGCCCTCGCCGACGCGGCGGTCGGACTGCGCGTGCTGATCACGGGTCCAGAGGACGAGGTGCTCGCTGTCGCGGCGCGCTGCCGGGCGGCCGGCCTGTGCGACGACGAGCTGACGCTGCACGCGTCGTCGGCCGGGCAGCGACGGGTCTACTGCGCGCATTGCACGACGACGTCGCTCGTCGAGGCGCAGGTCGACGAGGTGGCCCCGTGCGACGGGTGCGGGCGCGGCCTGCTGGTCTTCGCCCACGCGTCGGCGCACACCGGTTCCTACCTGGGCTTCCAGGCCGACGCCGAGGAGGTTGCGTGACAGCAGGGGCCGGGCTGGACCTCGTTGTCGTCGGGATCGTCGACGCGGGACCGGTGCGCACCCTGACCCTGGTCGCCGAGCACGGCGCACTGCCGGCGTATGTCCCGGGCAGCCATCTGGTGATCGACTGCGCCGGCCGGTTGACCGCCTACTCGCTGCTCGACGACGGGGTCCTGCCGGACGCCTACCGGATCAGCGTGCTGCATCGCCCGGACGGCGCCGGCGGGTCGCGCTGGCTGCATCAGCTCAGATTTGGCGACCCGGTGTACACCGCGCGGCCCAGGAGCGCGTTCGCGCCGATCGCGGCGGCGGCGCACCACCTGCTGATCGCCGGCGGCATCGGCGTCACGCCGCTGCTGTCGCACGCCCACGCCGCGGTTCGGTGGGGCCGCCCGTTCACGTTCCTCTACCGGCACCGGGCCGGGGCGCACGTCGACGAGCTGCGTTCGCTCTGCGGCGAACGGCTGCGGCAGTTCACCGACCGGGCCGCCTTCGCCGAACACTTGGACCGCGCGCTTTTCAGCCAACCGCTGGGCACCCACCTGTACGTCTGTGGGCCGGCAGCGTTCGACGACGTCGTCACCGGAGCGGCGCTGGACGCGGGTTGGCCGCCGGTCCGGTTGCACCGCGAGCGGTTCACCGGTGACGTGCTCGACGCCGGGCGGCCGTTCCGCGTCCGGGTCGGCGCCGCCAGCTACGACGTGCCGGCCGGTGTCAGCCTGCTGGAAACCCTGGAGCGCAACGGATTCGACGTGCCGTCCCGGTGCCGGCAGGGCGTCTGCGGCGAGTGCCTGCTGCCGGTGCGGGCCGGCCGCGTCGAGCACCGCGACCTGTTCCTGTCCGACGCCGAACGGCTCAGCGGTGAACACCTCCTCCCGTGCGTGTCCCGCGCGGTCGACGACGTACTGGAGGTAGTCGCGTGACGACGGTCCCGGACACGCTCCCCGCGCGGGTGCGCCGGTTCCCCTTCCCGTTCGACGATGACCGGTACCGCTACCACGCCAACGTGGAGCCAGCCGGCACGGCAGTGCGCACCGCCGCCGGCTCGTGGGGCGAGGTAAGCGTGGACGTCGACGCGAACTACGTCGACGAGCTCGGGCAGCGTCGCGACATCCTGGCCGCGGATGCGACCCGGGTCGGCGAGCTGCCGCACATGCGCGCCGCCTGCTGGGACACCCTGATGTGGGGCATGGGCCAGCTCGCCGCCGAACATCCGCAGGCGATGTCGCTCACCCGGCGCGGGCGCGGCTGGCACTGGCACAACGACCTGCTGGGCGTCGACCAGACCTTCGAGTATGGCGAGGACGGCTCGCTGCCGACCGATCCGCTGCGCTACATCGGTTCGCAACTGCAGGAGGACCTCG
Organism: uncultured Jatrophihabitans sp.; assembly: GCF_964244045.1. Lineage (NCBI taxonomy): Bacteria > Bacillati > Actinomycetota > Actinomycetes > Jatrophihabitantales > Jatrophihabitantaceae > Jatrophihabitans > uncultured Jatrophihabitans sp. The sequence continues at coordinate 52,939 of NZ_CAXTHK010000011.1, forward strand.
TCCTGCTCGATCAGCGCGACGGCGCATTGTTCGCCGACGCCGGCCTGGTCACCTTCGCCGCGGACTGGTCGCTGAGGTTCGACCTCGGGATGGCCTTCGTCGACATCCACCGCCCGGTGCCGCGGCTCGTGCCCGAGAACATCATTCCGCGCGCGCAGCAGTTCCTGCTGCGTCTGCAACCCGGCGCCGATTACCGACGGGTCAACTGGACGTTGTCAGCCACGCCGCGACTGGATGTGTCCACGGAGACCTACCACCGCTGGGGACGTACCCGACGTCTCGCGGTCGAGCATCCGGACGAGGCGGGCGAGCGCCTGCACCTGCGCGTCGAGGTGCAGCACTTCGTGCGGCTCGCGCCGTCGAACGCGGTGCTGTTCCCGATCCGGACCTACCTGCTGCCGTTCTCCGACGTCGCCCGGGTGCCCGAGTGGACGCGACGACTCGCTGCAGTGCTGGCGGAGTTGCCCCAGGACATGGCCGAGTACAAGGGATTGGCTCGCTACCGCGACGTCGCGGTGCACTGGTTACGCGAGGCTGCCGCCGCTGCGGGATAGCCTGCGTGCGATGACCCGCCAACGCCGTGCCGCTGCGTGGAGCGTCGTCGCCCTGGCGGTGACGATCACGGCCGGGTGCAGCTCCAGCGGCACCGTGCGGCACAGCGACGCGCCAAGGTCGACCACGGCCCCGACGAGTGCCCCGGCGCCGGTCTCGGCCGGTCCGGCCACGAGTGCTTCAGGGTCGCGAACGCCGACTGCGCCCGGCACCCCCACAACGACCGCGGCACCGACAGCGGCACCGACCGCGGCACCGACAGCGGCACCGACGCTGCAGAGCTCTGCGCGGGCCGCCGTGCGCTACGCAACGGCGCACGGCATGTACTCGGGCGTCGCGGTACTGGACACGAAGTCGGGTGCCGTGACCACCGCAGGCCTGGCCACACAGGGCTTCGCCAGCGCGTCAGTGGCGAAAGTGCTGATCGCGGCCCGGCTGCTGGTCCAGGGGCAGATGAACGGGCGCACCGCCACGCTGGCCACCGCGATGATCACCCGTTCAGACAATGCCGCAGCGTGGTCGCTGTACCCGCAGGTGGGCAAGGACGGCCTCGAGCCGTGGATCGAGGCGCACTACGGCGTGGCTGGGCTCGGCGGGCCACCAAGCATGCCTGGTATTTGGGGCAGCACCCAGCTGACCGCCGCCGGATTGGTGCAGCTCTACGCCAAGCTCAAGGCCGACCCGAAGGTCTGGCCGTGGCTCTCGACGCGCCTGCACGACTATGAGCAGCGCACCTCGACCGGCGAACCGAACGCCTTCGGATTCGCCACCGCCCAGCCGTCGGCCGCGATCAAGAACGGTTGGGACACCAACCGCGATCCGGCGCACCCCACCAACGCGATCATCAACAGCACCGGCTTCGTCGACGCCGATCGGTACGCCGTCGCGGTGCTGGCCGAGGGCGGCAACTCGCTGTACTACACGCGGGGCGAGGCCGTGGTGACGCACCAGGCGGAGTTGATCACGGCGGCGCTCGCGGCGGCGCCGGCGGTCAGCAGTGCGGCGCCGCTGGTCGTTCTCGACCCCGGGCACAACGGCGGTAACGAGTCGCACCTGACCCAGATCGACAAGTTGGTGAACGCCGGTTACGGCAAGCGCAAGGCGTGCAACACCACCGGCACCGAGACGAACGCCGGCTATCCCGAGCACGCCTTCACCTGGGACGTCAGCTTGCGGGTTCGCAGGATTCTGACGGCGCACGGGGTGCGGGTTCGGATGACCCGCAGCAGCGACTCCGGCGTCGGCCCGTGTGTGAACGAACGCGCCCGCCTCGAGAGCGCGCCGGGCGTCACGTTGTCGGTCGCGATCCACGCCGACGGCGCGCGGTCGTCCGGGCACGGCTTCCACGTCAACGAGGACAGCCGGCGACCGGTCGGCGCGTCCGAGGCCACCGTGTCGCGCACCGCGGTCTTGGCGCAAGACCTGCATCGGGCGCTTTCCGCGTCGTCCGGTCTCGTCCCGTCGACGTACATCGGCACCGACGGCTACTACTACCGCACTGACCTCGCCGGGCTGAACCTGACGACCACCCCGACGTCGTTCCTCGAGCTGGGCAACATGCGCAACGCTCACGACGCCGCGCTGCAGAGTTCGGCATCGGGGCGGCAACGCATCGCGGCTGCGGTGGCCGCCGGGATCCTGGCCTACCTCGAGAAGTAGGCCCGAATCTTCGGGTGTTAGGGCATCCCCGGCAGCAATTCGACGAACAGGGCCTGCGCCTCGACCAGCAGGTTGCCGTCGGCGTCGGTGAGCCTTCCGGTGGTGAACCGCTTGCGGCCGTCAGTGCGTTCGAGCGTCACGTCCCAGAACAGCTCGACGTCCAGCAGCGTGACGCGGTGGTAGTCGACCTTCAGGGAGGCGGTCCGGGCTACGAACGGCTTGCCCTGGTTCGCCACCCGACCCAGGACGTCGTCGAAGAGCAACGGGTGGACGCCGCCATGCACGGCCGCGCCGCCGCCGAGGTAAAAGCGGCCGAACGTGACCCGCCCGCGCAGGGTGCCCGTCCCGTGCTCGCCGATCGTCTCGCCGTCAATCACGAACGGTGGCAGCAACGGGTGCCCGCGGCCGGGCAGGTCCGGGCGCATCCCGTCGACGCGGTCGTGTTCGCGCGGGGCCTGATGGCTGCGGAGCAGTTCGTTCAGCTCGTCGAGCCGAGCGGCCACGTCCCGTTCGACGTCGGCCGGCATGGCCGCGCCGGCGAGACGGTCGTTGAGCAGCCGGTGTGCCGCGTGCAGCGCGTCGTACTCGGTGCCGCCGCGGCGGGTGTCGGACAGCGGGTCGAACGGCCGTTCGGTCATGAGGCGATTCCATCGTCGAACGCGACGTCATCGAACAGGCTGAAGTCGGCGAAGTCGAAACCGGGGGAGACGACGCACGCCATGAGCGTCGCCTCGTCGCCTGCGGGTCGCGCGGTCTGCCACTCGTCGGGTTCGACGAGGTGCTGGCCGCCGACGTGCAGCTCGTGCGCGACGGCCTTGCCCGGGGCGTTGCCCGTGCCGCCCGTACTGACGATCACCGGTCCGCCGCCCTGCCACAACCACAGCTCGGGCGACCGCACCCGGTGCCAGGCCGACACCTCGCCGGGCTGCAGCAGGAACGACACGCACGTCGCCAGGCGCCTGCGCCCCTGCCCGGTGTCAACGAACTGCTCGTGCCGCCACGTCTCGCGATACCAGCCGCCCTCGGGATGCGGTGCCATGCCGAGCGCGGCCGGATCGAGCGTCACGCCTCGACCCTAACTAGTACTCGGCGCGCGCTTTTGCTCTGCTCAGTATTTCTGAGCGCGCGCTCAGCCACAGTGAGCAGAGCAAAAGGCGGGGATCGGTACCTACCGGCCCAGGCCGCGGACGCGTCAGGACGGGCGGCGCATGGGCACGTGCGGGATGCCGTCCTCGACGAACTCGGCGCCGTCGCGGGCGAAGCCGAAGCCGGCGTACCAGGCCTCGAGGTAGCTCTGCGCGGCGAGCACGATCGGCCGCGCCCCGGCCAGTTCGATCGCGCGCTGCATCAGTGCAGCGGCCAGGCGCTCGCCGCGCGCGGACGCGGCGGTGACAACCCGGCCGATGCGCGCGTCGCCGTTGGGGTCGGTGAGCAGCCGCAGGGTGGCAAGGACCGCGCCCGACGGCGCGGCGATCCAGAGCTGGCGAGCGTCGGGTTCGAGGTCGCGGCCGTCGAGGTCGGCGTAGACGCAGTTCTGCTCGACGACGAAGACATCCGTGCGCAGCTGCAGGATCCGGTACAGGGTCGCCGGATCCAGCTCAACGAGCAACGCGGCACGGACGTCGTGTTGGATAGGGCGCATGGCACTGAGCAAACCAGTCATCGAGTACCCAGGCGGCGAGCCCCCGGCAGATCTCGCGATCGAGGACATCGTCGTGGGTGAGGGCGCCGAGGCGAAGCCGGGTGACACCGTCGAGGTGCACTACGTGGGCGTCGAGTATCACTCGGGCGAGGAGTTCGACGCCTCGTGGAACCGTGGCGAGTCCATCGAGTTCCCGCTGCGCGGGCTCATCCAGGGTTGGCAGGAGGGCATCCCCGGCATGAAGACGGGTGGGCGTCGCCAGCTGACCATCCCCCCGGAGAAGGCCTACGGGCCGGCCGGGTCCGGGCACCGCCTGTCCGGCAAGACGCTCGTCTTCGTCATCGACCTGCTGTCTGTGAGGTAACAGCCAAATAGCCTGCTGGGTCTTATGCCGGGGCCAGGCGGTGTCCGTCCGTCATCGCCCCGGCCTGCTTGACGTGCCGCAGCACAGGCGTCACCTCCATGCTCTGAACTCCGGCGATCGCCCCGACGCGCGCTGTGACGAACGAGTACAGGTGCGCCACGTCCCGGCACACCACCGACGCGGTCAGGTTCTGCGGGCCGGTGATCGCGGCGGCGAACGCAACCTCCGGCGCCGCGGCCAGCGCCTGACCGGCGCGGTCGAGTTCGGCCGGGGTCACCGACAACCACACCGACGCCGCTGACAACAGGCCGAACTGCGCCACCGACAGGTCGACGTCGAAATAGAGCGCTCCGCCCTCGACGAGCGCGCGCACCCGGCGGGTCGCTCGAGCCTCGGTGAGCCCGGTGGCCTCGGCCAGGCGGGCGTACGACGCGCGTCCGTCGGTGGCCAACACGTCGATTAGCGCCTGGTCGGTGGGCACGAGCTCGACGCGCTGTTCCGTTCGGGGCGGGTGGACGTCGACGGTGGCGATCAGCGCTTGCGTCTGCGCCTCATCGAGCAGCCCTTCGAGCCCGGCCCAGTTGTCGACCGAGGCCGCCGATCCGGCGCCCACGAACTGGTGCAGCACCATCGCCGCCGAGATGTCGAGCACCGGCGCGGTACGGGGTAGCCGCTGCATGAGCAGCTCCTCACGGGCTTGCGACGTCCGCGAGCGCAGCACGCAGACGATCTCCGACCCGCCCGAGGCCAAGGTGACCCAGTTGATGTCGTCGCGCTGCGCCAGGGCGTGGGCGAGGGAGTCGGCACCGTTCGGCTTGCAGCGCACCCGCACGATCCAGTTGCTCTGGCCGACCGCGGTCGGCCGCAGCAGGGCGATCACCCGGACGATGCCGGTGCGCTCCAGACGACGGTAGCGCCGGGCCACGGTCTGCTCGGAGATCTGCAGTACCTCGGCCGCCACCCGGAACGGGACCCGGGGCGAGAGCTGTAGGCAGCGGACGATCTTGGCGTCGGTCGGGTCCACGGTGGCAGTTTCCAGCAGCACGAACCCGATTGTGGCGGTAATCGTCGCCCTCTGCTGTCTTGAGCACGTCGATGTCACCCGGCACCGCAATAGTGGCCGCATGGAAACAACCGGGATGAAGAAGTGGCTGCCGCTCGTGACGGTGTGCCTGGGCACCTTCATGCTGCTCGTCGACGTCACGATCGTGAACGTCGCGCTGCCCGACATGGCCGACGACCTCAAGACCTCGTTCTCGTCTCTGCAGTGGGTCATCGACGCGTATGCGCTGGCGCTGGCTGCCCTGGTGCTCGGCACCGGCTCGATCGCCGACCGCGTCGGGCACCGCCGCGCTTACGTCGGTGGCCTCGCGTTGTTCGCCGTCGCGTCGATGGTGTGTGGCGTCTCGCCGAACGCCGGCTCGCTCATCACCGCCCGGGCGGTGCAGGGCATCGGCGCCGCGGCCATGTTCGCCACCACGTTCGCGTTGCTGAATTCCAACTACTCAGGCCGCGACCGGGGCACCGCCTTCGGAATGTGGGGCGCGGTGTCGGGCGCCTCGGCCGCCATCGGGCCGATCCTCGGCGGCCTGCTGACCGAGGGCGCCTCGTGGCGGTGGATCTTCTTCGTCAACCTCCCGGTCAGCGTGCTCGCCATCGCGATGTGCGTCCTGGTGCTGAAGGACGCCAACACCACGACCGCAACGCGCATCGACATCGCGGGTATGGCGCTGTTCACGGCTAGCGCCGGCGCCCTCACCTACGGGCTCATCCGCTCCAACGAGGCGGGATGGGGCGAGGTCGGCAGCTGGGCCTGGTTAACGGCCGCGCCGCTGCTGCTGATCGCCTTCGTGCTCGTCGAGCGCCGGCTCATCGCGCCCATGCTGGACCTCGCCCTGCTGCGCAACCGGTCGTTCGTCGCCGTCCTGCTCGCCGGCATGGTGCTCTCGCTCGCCGCCTTCAGCTCCTTCACCTACGTCTCGATCTGGCTGCAGTCGGTCATCGGGCTGTCGCCGATCGAAGCAGGGTTGACGGGCCTGCCGCTGTCCATCGCGTCGTTCGCGGTGGCCGCCCTGATCGGCCGGTTCGTGCAGGGCGAGCGGAAGGGGTTGATCATCGGCGGCGGGCTGCTGCTCATCGGCCTGGGCGCGCTGGTCGATGGCGTTCTCGTGCACGGCTCGGCCACCTGGCCGGAGCTCGTGCCCGGTTACGTGCTGATCGGGATCGGCGTCGGCATGGCCACCCCGACGTTGAGCTCGGCAGCGATGAGCGCCGTGCCGATCCAGCGCGGCGGCATGGCCGCGGGCGCGGTCAACACCGCCCGGCAGCTGGGGTACGCACTCGGCATTGCCACGCTCGGCTCGGTGTTCGCCGCGCGCGCATCGCAGGTGCTGTCCGACCGGGGCGAGCGGTCGTCCAGCGAGGTCGGCAAGGCGCTCTCGGGCGGGCAGGCGCAGGCCGTGCTGGGCCGCGCGCCGGCCGGTTCGCGCGCCTCGCTGGACTCTGCGCTGCACGCGGCGGCAGTCGGCGGCGTGCAGTTGACGTTCCTGGTCAGCGGGGTCCTCGGGCTGCTCGCCGGCGTCGCGGTACTCGTGTTGCTTCGGCCTGCCCGCGAGCCGGTGGTCGACACCGAGTCCGACGTCTCGTACGCGGTGGCGGGACTTGAGCCCGAAATGCCGCCAGCGCGCTAGGAAGGTGGGCTCGAGAGCCCGAGCGCGGACCACAGGTAGGCGCTCGTCGCTGCCCAGGTCCGCTCGACGTCGGACCAGATGACGCGTTCGATGCGGAACCCGGTCGGCCGCAGCAGCGCTTCCCGCCGCTTCTCGCGCCAGTTCTCGTCGCCGACGTACTTGGTTCGACCGTCCGCCTCGAGGATGAGGCGGTGCCGCGGCCAGCAGAGGTCGACGCGCAATGGATGCCGTCGGCCCGGAACAGCAATCTCGTACTGCAGTTCGGGCGGCGGGAAGCCGCTGTCGTGCAGGGCGAGCCGAACCACGGACTCGAGGGGTGACTCCGCGCGCGCGTCGGCGAAGTGGACGATCTCCCGGGCCTGCCGGACCCCAGGCCAACGTTGCGCCCGGGCGAGCCCCGCCTTGAGCTCGTCTACCGTCACGAGCCGCTGGTGCAGCGCCGAGTCGCACGCCATCACTCCGGCGCGGCGATCGTGCCGTGCCAGGTCGATGCAGGTGCGGGCCGGCGTGGTCACCCTGACGCCGAACCAGAACTCGACGTCTGCCGGCCCGAGCGTTGCGGCCCGCGCGCCGCGCCGCGGGTTAGCCCGGCCGGCCGAGGTGAGCTCGACGCGTTGGGGGACGTGCCTGGTGGGCAGGGCGTGCAGCACCGCGGCGCTGGAGCTGCTGACCCCGTGGCCCGGGTTTGCCAGCGCCCCACTCGACCTTTCTTACGCGGTGGCGAGATTTCGGGCCGGAATCCCGCCACCGCGTCAGAGAGGTGCGATGCGTCGCTCTGCTCCCACGGTCGGCGACGGCAATTCTGGAGGAATACACTCGTCCCGAGCGCTCGTGAACGCGTTCACAAAGTCTCCAGAGCCCAGCCGCAGGAGCGTTGATGTCCGCACCCGCCACCGTGGCCTCGACCGAGGCGCGCCCGGCCACCCACCAAGCCGACGACGTGAACACCGCCGACGTCATCGTGGTCGGCGCAGGCCCGTCGGGCAGCAGCGCGGCCTACTGGCTGGCCACCGCCGGTCTGGACGTCGCGCTGATCGAGAAGACGTCGTTCCCGCGCGAGAAAGTCTGCGGCGACGGGCTTACCCCGCGCGGCACAAAGGCGCTCGTCGACATGGGCATCGACGTCAGCGAGAGCAACGGTTGGTTGCACAACCGTGGCCTGCGGGTCATCGGCGGCGGCCAGCGGCTGCACCTGGACTGGCCGGAGCTCACCAGTTTCCCGCCGTTCGGGCTGGTCCGACCGCGCGCCGACCTCGACGCGATGCTGGCGAACCAGGCCGTGAACGCCGGCGCCCGCCTGCACGACAACACCAGCGTCACCGAGCCCGTGCTGGACAAGGACGGCCGCGTTGTCGGCGTCATCGGCAGGACCAAGGACAAGCGTCCGGTCACCTTCCGCGCGCCGCTGGTGCTCACGTGCGAGGGCGTCAGCGGCAAGCTCGCGCAGCACCTCGACGTCCACCGCAACGACAAGCGGCCGCTCGGCGTCGCGGTGCGCCGGTACTACACGAGCCCCAAGACCAACGACGACTACCTCGAGTCCTGGCTCGAGCTGTGGGACGGCAAGCCCAACGAGTCCGACCTGCTGCCCGGCTACGGCTGGATCTTCGGGATGGGCGACGGGACGGTCAACGCCGGCCTGGGCGTGCTCAACTCCTCCAGCGGCTTCGGCAAGACCGACTACCGCGCGATGCTCACCCGCTGGCTCGACAACACCCCCGAGGAGTGGGGTCTGCGCGAGCAGAACGCCACCTGCCCCATCCGCGGCGCGGCGCTGCCCATGGGCTTCAATCGCACGCCGCACTACCTGCGCGGCATGCTTCTCGTCGGCGATTCCGGCGGCAGCGTCAACCCCTTCAACGGCGAGGGCATCCCGTACGCCATGGAGTCCGGTCGGTTCGCCGCTGAGGCCGCTATCGACGCCCTGAAGTTCACTGGCGAGAGCCGCGAGCGCGCACTGCAGGCCTACCCGAAGCGGATGGCCGACGAGTGGGGCGCCTACTACCGTCTCGGCGGGATCTTCGTGAAGCTGATCGGCAACCCGAAGGTGATGCAGGCGTGCACCCGCCACGGTCTGCCGCACCCCGCGCTGATGCGCTTCGTGCTCAAGCTGCTGGCCAACCTCACCGACCCACGCGACGGGGACGTGTCCGACCGCGTCATCAGCGTGTTGACCAAGCTCACTCCCGCGGTGCGTTAGGCATGCCTTACGCCGGGACGCACGATGTTGCAGGTTTAGCCTATGAAGCGGCGCCGCACACGCTTTCGGCGCCGCAGAGTCGGAAGGGAGAACAGCGCTAAATGCTCGCGCCCTACATGCCGATCGTGCTGCTCTTCACGCTGGCGTTCCTGTTCGCCGGGTTCTCCGTGACGATCGCGCCGTTCACCGGCCCGAAGCGTTATAACAAGGCCAAACTGGACTTCTACGAGTGCGGTATCGAGCCGACTCCCGAGGCCGAGGGACCCAAGCGGTTCCCGATCAAGTACTTCCTGACCGCGATGCTGTTCATCGTCTTCGACATCGAGACGATCTTCCTGTATCCCTACGCCGTCTCGAATCGGGCGCTCGGGCTGTTCGGGCTGGTCGAGATCATCCTGTTCATCGTCACCGTATTCGTCGCCTACGCCTACGTCTGGCGCCGCGGCGGACTGGATTGGGACTAGGGCCATGGGGTTAGAGGAAAAGCTTCCGGACGGCGTCTTGCTGGCCTCCGTCGAGAAGCTGGTGAACTGGACGCGCAAGTCCTCGCTGTGGCCGGTGCAGTTCGGACTGGCCTGCTGCGCCATCGAGATGATGAGCTTCGGTGGCCCGCGCTTCGACTCCGGCCGGTTCGGCATGGAGGTCTTCCGGGCCTCGCCGCGCCAGGCCGACCTGATGATCGTCGCCGGCCGGGTGAGCCAGAAGATGGCGCCGGTGCTGCGCCAGATCTACGACCAGATGCCCGAGCCGAAGTGGGTGCTGGCCATGGGCGTCTGTGCGAGCTCCGGGGGCATGTTCAACAACTACGCGATCGTGCAGGGCGTCGATCACGTCGTACCGGTCGACATGTATCTGCCGGGCTGTCCGCCCCGTCCAGAGATGTTGATCGACGCCATCCTCAAGCTGCACCACAAGATCATGAATGAGCCGCTGGGCCCGAAGCGTGCCGTCAAGCTGGCCGACGCCAAGGTCGAGCTCGTTCCGTCCTCGTACAAGCACGGTCGCTGATGGGCGGTCCAGTCGAGCGCCCGGTCCCGGACAACTCCCGGCCCGAGCAGGACGCGGCCGAGATCCAGCGCGCCGCGCCAACACCCGAGTCGACGATCGATCAGCAGGCGGGCAAGCCGTACGGCACGGAGAAGCACGGCATGTTCGGCGTGGCGGGCAGTGGTGACACCACCGGCTTCGGTGGCCTGGTCCGTGAACCCTGGACGCCGCCGGCCGCCGAGCGGCCGTACGGCGGTTACTTCGACGACCTCGTCGACGCGCTGTTCGAGGCGTACCCGCAGGCGGCCGAGGCGATCGACCGGGTCGTCGTCGACCGCGGCGAGCTGACACTGCACCTCAAGCGCGAGCACCTCGTCGGCGTGGCCCAGGCGCTGCGCGACAACGAGAACCTGCGCTTCGAACTCTGCTCGAGTCTGTCGGGCGTGGACTACCTCGGCGCAACGAACCGCCTGCACTCGGTGGCGCACCTGACCTCGATGACCTACCGCTCCCGGCTGCGCCTCGAGGTGGCGGTCAGCGTCGAGGACCCGCGCGTGCCGTCGCTGACGAGCGTGTACCCGACCGCCGACTGGCAGGAACGCGAGACGTTCGACATGTTCGGCATCGTCTACGACGGCCACCCCGCCCTGACCCGGATCCTGATGCCCGATGACTGGGACGGTCACCCGCAGCGCAAGGACTACCCGCTGGGCGGTATCCCCGTGCAGTACAAGGGCGCCACCATCCCGCCGGCCGACGAGCGGAGGGCCTACAAATGACGAATACGGACAACGAATACGCGCCGTCGCGGCCGACGACCGAGGGCCGCGTCTTCAATCTGACCGGCGGCGACTGGGACTCCCTGTTCGCCAACGCCGACCCGATTCGCGACGAGCGGCTCGTGCTCAACATGGGCCCGCAGCACCCGTCGACGCACGGCGTGCTGCGCCTGGTCGTCGAGCTCGACGGTGAGACGGTCACCGACCTGCGCACGGTGATCGGCTATCTGCACACGGGCATCGAGAAGAACACCGAGTTCCGGACGTGGACGCAGGGCGTCACCTTCCTCACGCGGTGCGACTACCTGTCGCCGATCTTCAACGAGACCGTCTACTGCCTGGGCGTCGAGAAGCTGCTCGGCGTCGAGGTGCCCGAGCGTGCGCAGCTCATCCGGCTGATGATGATGGAGCTCAACCGCGTCTCGTCGCACTGGGTGGCGCTGGCCACCGGCGGCATGGAGATGGGCGCGCTGACGGCCATGACGAACGGCCTGCGCGCCCGAGAGCGCTGCCTGGACGTCCTCGAGCTGATCACCGGCCTGCGGATGAACCACGCGTACATCCGGCCGGGCGGCATCGCGCAGGACCTTCCCGACGACGCGATCCCAGCGATCCGCAAGTGGATCGTCGACATCCGCGAGGAGATCAGCGGTCTGCGGCGGTTGCTGTCCGACCAGCCCATCTGGGTCAACCGGCTCAAGGGCGTCGGCTGGCTCGGCGTCGAGGGCTGCATGTCGCTCGGCATCACCGGCCCGATGCTGCGGGCCGCCGGCCTGCCGTGGGACCTGCGCAAGACCGAGCCGTACCTCGGTTACGAGAACTTCGACTTCGACGTCCCGACGCAGGACGGTGGCGACTGCTTCTCACGTTTCCTGGTTCGCGTCGACGAGATGGCCGAGTCGGTGAAGATCGTCGAGCAGGTGATCGACCGTCTCCAGCCGGGCCCCGTATGGGTCGACGACCCGAAGATCGCCTGGCCGGCCAGACTGTCCATCGGCCCCGACGGCATGGGCAACTCGCTCGAGCACGTGCAGCGGATCATGACGACGTCCATGGAGTCCCTGATCCACCACTTCAAGTTGGTGACCGAGGGCTTTCGGGTGCCGCCCGGGCAGGTGTACTCCGCGGTCGAGTCGCCGCGGGGCGAGCTCGGCGCGCACGTCGTCAGCGACGGCGGCACCCGGCCGTACCGCGTGCACCTGCGCGACCCCTCCTTCGTCAACCTGCAGGCCACCGCAGCGCTGTCCGTCGGTGGCATGGTCTCCGACGTGATTGCCGCAGTGGGCTCGATCGACCCCGTGATGGGCGGTGTCGACCGATGAGCGACGTCTTGCGGAGCGAGCAGAGCGCGCAGAGTATCCCCACGAACGCCGACGCCGGGCGGACGAACTTCCGTACGAGCGTGATCAACCTCGAGCGACCGGGAAACCCCGACGTCTTCGGCGAGCAGATCCGGCGTGACGCCGCCAACCTCATCGGCCGTTACCCCGAGGGCCAGGCGCGTTCGGCGCTGCTGCCGCTGCTGCACCTGGTGCAGTCCGAGCAGGGCTGCATCACGCCCGACGGCATCGCCTTCTGCTCCGACGTCCTCGGCATCACCAAGGCCCAGGTGTCGGCGGTCGCGACGTTCTACACGATGTACAAGCGCACACCCACCGGCGAATACCTGGTCAGCGTCTGCACGAACACGCTGTGCGGCCTGCTCGGCGGCGACGAGATCTACGCCGCGGTCAGCGAGCAGCTCGGCGTGGGCAACAACGAGTCGACGCCCGACGGCCTGTTCACGATCGAGCGCGCCGAATGCCTGGCCGCGTGCGACTACGCGCCGGTCGTCACCGTCAACTACGAGTTCTACGACAATCAGACGGTCGAATCGACGTCCGAGCTGCTCGGCAAGCTGGCTGCCGGCGACCGGCCGCTGCCGACGCGCGGCGCGCCGCTGTGTTCCTTCAAGCAGGCCGAGCGACAGATCGCCGGGTTCTTCACCGTCGAGGACTACGCCCTCGAGGCCACCGCCAGCGGCGCGCCCACCGAGGCCGGCGTGCGGCTGGCGCTCCAGCGCGGCGACTCGGCACCGTCCTACGCTGTGGACGACAGCAGCTCGCGCACCGGCGCCGACGCCGAGGCCTCGGCCCAGGGCGGCCAGCAGGGCCCGAGCCAGGACGACGCCCCGCTCTCGACTGCCGAGTCCGACTCCAGTAACAGCACTGGCTCCGGCGCATCTAGGGATAGCTGATGACCACTCTGACACCCGTGCTGACCAAGCGCTTCACGACCGACCAGCCGTGGAAGATCGCCAACTACGAGCGTCTCGACGGTTACGCAGGCCTGCGCAAAGCGCTGACCATCGCACCTGACGACCTGATCGCGATGGTGAAGGATTCCAACCTGCGTGGCCGCGGCGGCGCCGGATTCCCCACCGGCATGAAGTGGCAGTTCATCCCGCAGGCCAAGCCCGGTGAGAAGCCGCAGAAACCACAGCCGCATTACGTCGTCGTCAACGCCGACGAGAGCGAGCCGGGCACCTGCCGCGACCTGCCGACGATGATGAACGACCCGCACTCGATCGTCGAGGGCACGATCATCGCCTGTTACGCCGTCCGCGCGGAGCGGGCGTTCATCTACATCCGTGGCGAGGCTATCCACGCCATCCGTCGGATCACCGCAGCGGTGGCCGAGGCCGAGGCCGCCGGTTACCTCGGCGCGGACATCCTGGGCTCGGGTTTCGGCTGCACCATCACCGTGCACAGTGGCGCAGGCGCGTACATCTGCGGCGAGGAGACTGCGCTGCTCGACTCGCTCGAGGGTCGGCGCGGACAGCCCCGGCTCAAGCCGCCGTTCCCTGCGACCAACGGCCTGTACGACGCGCCGACGGTCGTGAACAACGCCGGCAGCCTGGCCTCCGTGCCCTACATCGTGCTCGGCGGGGCGGACTGGTTCAAGAAGATGGGCCCCGACGGCTCGCCCGGCCCGTGCATCTACTCGCTGTCCGGCCGGATCAAGAACCCGGGCCAGTACGAGGCGCCGATGGGCACCACGCTGCGCGAGCTGATCGAGCTCGCCGGCGGCATGTCACGGGGCAAGAACGTCAAGTTCTGGACGCCCGGTGGCTCGTCGACCCCGATGCTGACCGCCGAGCACCTCGACGTCCCGCTGGACTTCGACGCGGCGGTGAAGGCCGGCTCGATGAACGGCACGTCAGCGCTGATGATCTTCGACGAGGACGACTGCGTCGTGCGGGCCACGCTCAAGTGGAGCGAGTTCTACGAGCACGAGTCCTGCGGCAAGTGCACGCCGTGCCGCGAAGGTACCTACTGGTATGTCGGCATCTACGAGCGTCTCGAGCACGGCCACGGCACCGAGGAGGACCTGCAGACGCTGCTCGACCTCTCCGACAACATCCTGGGCCGCTCGTTCTGCGCGCTCGGTGACGGCGCCACCAGCCCGGTGTCAAGTTCGATCAAGTTCTTCCGCGACGAGTACCTCGCGCACGTCGAAGGCCGCGGGTGCCCGTTCAACGCCCAGCGCGAGCTTGCCGGGGCGCAAGCATGACCGAGGCACCTCCAAAGGAGGATCTCGTCACCGTCACGATCGACGGCATCGAGGCCTCCGTACCCAAGGGTACGTTGCTGATCCGAGTGGCCGAGCAGCTCGGGATCTCGATCCCACGGTTCTGCGACCACCCGCTGCTCGACCCGGCCGGCGCGTGTCGCCAGTGCCTGGTCGAGGTCACCGATATGGGCAACGGCCGCGGCATGCCCAAGCCGGCGGCATCGTGCACCACCACCGTTATGCCCGGCATGGTGATCAAGACCCAGCTCACGTCGCCGGTCGCCGACAAGGCGCAGCAGGGCGTTATGGAACTGCTGCTGATCAACCACCCGCTCGATTGCCCGATCTGCGACAAGGGCGGCGAGTGCCCGCTGCAGAACCAGGCCATGAGCAATGGACGCGCCGAGTCGCGGTTCATCGAGACGAAGCGGACGTTCCCGAAGCCGATCGCGATCTCGAGCAACGTGCTGCTCGACCGCGAGCGCTGCGTGCTCTGCCAGCGCTGCACCCGCTTCTCGCTGCAGATCGCCGGTGACCCGTTCATCGACCTGCTCGAGCGCGGTGCGCAGCAGCAGATCGGCACCAGCACCGAGCAGCCATTCCAGTCCTACTTCTCCGGCAACACCGTGCAGATCTGCCCGGTGGGCGCGCTCACCGGCGCGTCGTACCGCTTCCGCGCGCGGCCGTTCGATCTGCTGTCCACCGATTCGGTGTGTGAGCACTGCTCGTCGGGCTGCGCCCAGCGCACCGACTGGCGCCGCTCGAAGGTCACCCGGCGCCTGGCTGCGAACGACCCGCAGGTCAACGAGGAGTGGAACTGCGACAAGGGCCGGTGGGCGTTCCAGTACGCCGTCCAGCCCGACCGGATCCTCACCCCGCTCGTGCGCGACGCGAACGGCGCGCTCGTCGAGGCCAGCTGGCCCGAGGCGCTCGAGCGAGCGGCGCAGGGCCTGGCCGAGGCCGTCGACCGCGGCGGCGTTGGCGTGCTGCCCGGCGGGCGGCTCACCGAAGAGGACGCCTACACCTACGCCAAGTTCGCCCGCGTGGCGCTCGGCACCAACGACATCGACGCCCGCACCCGTCCGGTGTCCGACGAGGAGCTGGCACTACTGGCCTCGTCGGTGGCCGGCGTCGGGCCGGAGCACGTCTCCTACGCCGACCTCGAGAAGGCGCCGGCTGTGCTGCTCGCGGGCTTCGAGCCCGAGGAGGAGTCGCCGATCGTCTTCCTGCGGCTGCGCAAGTCCACCCGCAACGGAGCGACGCAGGTCTTCTCGGTTGCTGCTGTGTCGTCAGCAGGCCTGGCCAAGCTCGACGGACGGCTCGTCCCGACCGTCCCCGGCGCCGAGGCCGCGGCGCTCGACGCCCTGCCCGGCCCGGTCGTCGGCGCCCTGGGCGGCGAGGGCTCGCTGATCCTGGTCGGCGAGCGGCTGGCCACCTCACCCGGTGCGCTCAGCGCCGCCGCGGCGCTGGCCGCCGAGACCGGCGCCAAGCTGGTCTGGATCCCGCGCCGCGCAGGCGAGCGCGGTGCCATCGACGCCGGCGCCCTGCCCACGTTGCTGCCCGGCGGCCGCCCGCTCACCGAGCCCGCCGCCCGTGCCGCGGTCGAAGCCGTCTGGGGCACGCTCCCGACGCAACCCGGCCGCGACATCGACGGCATCCTGGCCGCGGCTGCCGACGGCTCGATCACCGCGCTGGTCGTGGGTGGCGTCGACCCCGACGACACCGCGAACCCCGCACTCGCCCAGCAGGCCCTGGAGCGCGCCGGTTTCATCGTCAGCCTCGAGATCCGGCACAGCGCGGTCACCGCGCACGCCGACGTCGTGCTGCCGGTGGCACCACAGGCCGAGAAGGCCGGGCGCTACGTCACCTGGGAGGGCCGTCGCCGGCCCTTCGAGCTGACGATCGCGGGCACCGGGGCGCTGTCCGACGGCCGGGTGCTCAACGCCCTGGCCGACGAGCTGGACGTCGACCTGGGGTTGCCGAGCATCGAGGCGGTGCGCGGCGAGCTGCTGCACCTCGGCGTCATCGACATCCGGGCGGCCGCCCCGTCGGTGTCCTCCGAAGCGGCGGCACCGGGTGAGTACCGGCTCTCCACCTGGGCCGAGCTCATCGACGCCGGCCGCATGCAGGACGGCGACGAGCACCTGGCCGGCACGGCCAAGCCGGCGGTCGCCAGGATCAGCCCGAACACCGCAATCGAGCTCGGCATCGCCGCGGGCGGCGTCGTCTCGGTATCGACTGACGCCGGCGCGATGAGCTGGCCTGTCGAGATCGTGCCGATGGCCGACGGCACGGTGTGGCTGCCCACCAACGCGCGCGGCCACGCCGTGCGCGCGGCGCTGTCAGCCCGGTTCGGATCACCCGTCACACTGGCCGCGGCGTCGACGGGCGCCGATGCGTCGTCGGCGACCGGCGGCGCGACTCGGCTGGAGGAGCAGGCGTGAGCACCGCGACGTCACCCCGCACGTCGCCCCGCCCGTCGAGTGGTGACTTAGCCGTCGAGTGGTGCGTTATAACGCACCACTCGAGCAGTAAGGCACCACTCGCCGTGCGAGCGCTGGACGGAGGATCAGCATGAGCGCGATTCTGGCTACGTCGACCCTGGCGGAGACGACGCAGAACCTGCCCGGGTTCGGCAACAACCCGTTCTGGATCGACCTCATCAAGATGCTTGGCGTCTTCGTCTTCCTCGTCCTCATGACGCTGTTCTCGATCGTCTTCGAGCGCAAGGTCGTGGGTCGGATGCAGAATCGCATCGGCCCGAACCGCACGGGGCCGTGGGGCGTGCTGCAGTCGCTGGCCGACGGCGTGAAGCTGGCCTTCAAGGAAGAGATCATCCCCGTCCTGGCCGACAAGCCGGTGTACTTCCTGGCCCCGATCATCTCGGCCACGCCCGCGTTCCTTGCCTTCTCGGTCATCCCGTTCGGGCCCGAGGTGAGCATGTTCGGTCACCGCACCCCGCTGCAGCTGACCGACCTGCCCGTCGGCGTGCTCGTGGTCTTCGCCTGTTCCTCGCTCGGCGTGTACGGCGTGGTGTTGTCGGGGTGGGCCTCGGGCTCGACGTACCCGCTGCTCGGCAGCCTGCGCTCGGCTGCGCAGATGGTGTCCTACGAGGTCGCCATGGGCCTGTCGATGGTCGCCGTGTTCCTGTTCTCGGGAACCATGTCGACCTCAGGCATCGTGGCCAAGCAGAACCATCTGTGGAACGTCATCCCGCTCGTGGTGTCGTTCATCATCTACTTCATCTCGGTCGTGGGCGAAACCAACCGCGCGCCGTTCGACCTCGCCGAGGCGGAGTCCGAGCTGGTGGGCGGCTTCCATACCGAGTACTCGTCGTTCAAGTTCGCGATGTTCTTCCTGGCCGAGTACATCAACATGGTGACGGTGTCGGCGCTGGCCACGACGCTGTTCCTCGGTGGATGGCGCGCGCCGTTCCCGCTCTCGCTGTGGCACGGGGCGAACTCGGGCTGGTACCCGATGATCTGGTTCACCGCCAAGGTCATCGCCGGCATCTTCGTCTTCGTCTGGCTGCGCGGCACTCTGCCCCGCCTGCGCTACGACCAGTTCATGGCCTTCGGCTGGAAGGTCCTCATCCCGATCAACCTGGTCTGGATCCTGGCCGTCACCGCCATCCGGGTGCTGCGCGACCGCGGCGAGAACGCGTTCGTGGCCACCGGCATCCCGCTGGCCGTCGTCATCCTCCTGGTGGTCGTGCCCGGGTTGGTCGTGTGGGAGGGTGCTCGAGCCCGCCGGATCGCCGACGAGGCAGACGACGACGAGGACGACGCGCAGCTGCCGCGCACCTACCCGGTGCCGCCGCTCGACCTGCACGTGCCTACGCCGCCGCGACAGCTCGCCACCGCGGGCGTGCGGCGTGCGCCCGAGCAATTGGAATCGGGGGAGCTCACGGAGCGCCCGCGGTCCGGTGCGACTGAATTTAGGGAAATGTCAGATGACTGAGCTTGCGAAGGCATCAAATGTGGCCAGCACGCGTCATCGCCCGACGGAGGAGGGCGAATGACTGATCTTCCGGATCGCCCCGCGGCGCAACCGACGAGCGCGGAACTGGCCGGCTCGCAACCGCCGGCGGTCCGACACACGGGTCTCGAGGACCAGCCGCAGGGCACCGCGGTCGGCTTCGCGAAGGGCTTCGGGCTGACGTTCGGCGCGATGTTCAAGAAGGTCTACACGCAGCAGTACCCGTTCGACTTTTACCCGCCGCATGTGCGCTACCACGGTCGGCACGTGCTGAACCGGCACCCCGACGGGCTCGAGAAGTGCGTCGGCTGCGAGCTGTGCGCGTGGGCCTGCCCCGCCGACGCGATCTACGTCGAGGGCGGCGACAACACCGAGGACGAGCGCTACTCGCCGGGCGAGCGCTACGGCGCGGTGTACCAGATCAACTACCTGCGCTGCATCTTCTGCGGGTTGTGCATCGAGGCCTGCCCGACGCGGTCGCTCACGATGAGCAATGAGTACGAGCTCGCTCTGGACAACCGCCAGGACCTGATCTACACGAAGGAGCAGCTGATGGCTCCGTTGCTCCCGGGCATGGAGGCGCCTCCGCACGCCATGCGCCTCGGTGCGGACCAGGACTACTACACGGTGTCGACGCAGGCGCCGCTGCAGCAGGGTGAGCCGCAAAGCACCGCCAACGTGGCCGGCAAGCCGATCACCGGCCGCGCCATCGAGGTGGGCCGGCTTCATGGCTAGTGTCGACATCCTCGCGAGCGGCGCGCTGATGCAGGGCAACGTGCCGCTGGGCGAGGCGATCGCCTTCTGGATCCTCGGCCCGATCTCACTGGCCGGCGCGATCGGCATGGTGCTGCTGCGCAATGCGGTGCACTCGGCGCTGTCACTGGTGGCCACGATGATGTGCCTCGGCGCGTTCTACCTGATCGAGCAGGGGCCGTTCCTCGGCCTGGTGCAGATCATCGTCTACACCGGCGCGATTATGATCCTGTTCCTGTTCGTGCTGATGCTCGTCGGCCGCGATGCATCGGACTCGTTGATCGAGACGCTGCGCGGGCAACGTTGGGCGGCCGCGCTGTTCGGGCTCGGGTTCGCTGCGCTCGTCGCGATCGTCATCGGCCGTTCGCTGCACGGCTCCAAGCCGGTGAACCTCGACGGGCCGAACGGCAACGGCGCGAACGTCAACTCGATCGCCGAGCTGCTGTTCACCAAGTACCTGTTCGCCTTCGAGCTGACGTCGGCGCTGCTGATCGTCGCCGCGGTGGGCGCCATGGTGCTGGCCCACATCGAGCGGGAAGGCCGCAAGCCGTCGCAGAAGAACCTGGCCCGCGACCGGATCCGCTCCGGTCGCCCGCAGAACCTGCCCGGCCCCGGTGTGTTGTCCACCGGCAACTCGGTGGGCACGCCCGCGCTGCTGCCCGACGGCTCCGTCGCGCACGAGTCGCTGATCATCGGCACCGAGAAGTTCCCGACGTACCCAGGTCACCGTGGCGCGCTCCCGACCGGCGACTACCAGGACAGCGAGGTGAGGAGCTGATGGACCCGTCCTACTACCTGGTGCTGTCCGCGCTGCTGTTCACCATCGGCGCGGTGGGCGTGCTCGTACGCCGCAATGCGATCGTCGTGTTCATGTGCGTCGAGCTGATGCTCAACGCCGTCAACCTCACGCTGGTGACCTTCTCGCGCATCAACGGCGACCTGCAGGGCCAGATCATGGCGTTCTTCGTCATGGTCGTCGCCGCGGCCGAGGTCGTCGTCGGGCTCGCGATCATCATGGCCATCTTCCGAACCCGGCGGTCCGCGTCCATCGACGACGCGAACCTCCTCAAGTACTGAGAGATACAGGTGCACACAGCTACCGGGATCCAGTCCCTCGCCTGGCTGCTCATCGCTGTGCCGGCCGCGTCGGCGCTGGTGCTGCTGACCGTCGGCAAGCGCGGCGACAAGTGGGCGCATCTGCTGGGCGCGCTCGTCCCGGTGGTGGCATTCGTCTACTCGGTGTTCCTGTTCTTCTCCGTCAAGGGCGAGACCAACCGGCACGTCGAGAAGAACTACTTCAGCTGGGTGCCGGTGGCCGGCTTCCACGTCGACTTCGGGATCCTTGCCGACCCGCTGGCGCTGGTGTTCGTCCTGCTCATCACCGGCGTCGGGTCGCTGATCCACATCTATGCGGTGGGCTACATGGCCCACGACCCGGGACGTCGACGATTCTTCGGCTATTTCAATCTCTTCATCGCCGCGATGCTGCTGCTGGTGTTGTCGAACAGCTACCTGGCGCTCTACGTCGGCTGGGAGGGCGTGGGTGTCGCGTCCTACCTGTTGATCTCGTACTACTTCACCCGCAACTCCGCGGCGACGGCCGGCAACAAGGCGTTCTTCGCCAACCGGGTCGGCGACGTCGGGCTGTCCATCGCGATCATGCTGATGTTCACCTACACCGGCAGCACCGCCTTCGATCAGGTACTCGGCGCGAACTACAGCAAGGGCGCCGCGACGGCCATCGCGCTGATGCTCCTGCTCGGTGCGTGCGGTAAATCGGGCCAGTTCCCGTTACAGACCTGGCTGCCGGATGCGATGGAAGGGCCGACCCCCGTGTCGGCCCTTATTCACGCGGCCACCATGGTCACCGCCGGCGTGTACCTCATTGCACGCAGCGCGCCGATCTTCAACCTGGCACCGGCGGCGCAGACCGTCGTCACCATCCTCGGCGCCATCACGCTGCTCTACGGCTGCATCGCCGGCTGCGGCCAGGACGACCTGAAGAAGGTGCTGGCCAACTCGACGATCAGCCAGATCGGCTACATGTTCCTGGCTGTCGGGCTGGGCAAGGGCGTGTACGCGATCGGCATCATCCACCTGGTCGGGCACGGCTTCTTCAAGGCGGCGCTGTTCCTGTCGGCCGGTTCGGTCATGCACGCCATGAACGACCGCATCGACATGCGCCGCTTCGGCGGCCTGGCCCGGATCATGCCGCTGACGTTCGTCACGTTCCTGTGCGGCTACCTGGCCATCATCGGCTTCCCGGGCGCCACCGGCTTCTGGACGAAGGACAAGATCATCGAGGCCGCGTTCGACAAGGGCGGGACGTCGGGCTACGTCCTGGGCTTCGTGGCGCTGGCCGGCGCCGGCATCACCGCCTTCTACATGACCCGCGCGCTCGTCATGACGTTCTTCGGCAAGCGGCGCTGGGAGGACGACGTCCATCCCCACGAGGCGCCGACGTCCATGACCGCGCCGATGCTGGTGCTGGGCCTGCTCGCTCTGGTCGGCGGTTACCTGCTGATCTTCCAGGGCCGCGTGCAGCATTGGCTTACGCCGTCGGTCGGCGAGCCCATCGAGGCCGGCGCCCACACGATCAACCCGACCGTGCTATCGATCCTGACGCTCGTCGTGATCGCGCTTGGCGTGGCGGGCGGGTTCGTCGCGTTCCGTACCGTGCCGGTCACCCAGCCGGTCGGTGTCTCGCCGATCACCACGCTGGCCCGACGCAACCTGTTCGCCGACTCGTTCAACGAGGCCGTGCTCATGCGTCCCGGCCAGTGGCTGACGCGGGCGCTCGTGTACTTCGACAACCGAGGGGTGGACGGCGCCGTGACCGGTATGGCCGCGGGGCTGGGCGGCGGTTCGAGCCGGCTGCGACGGGTGCAGAGCGGGTTCGTCCGCAGCTATGCCCTCTCGATGCTCGGCGGGACGGTCGCCATCGTGGCCGTCCTCCTCGCCGTCAGGTTCCAGTGATGCGACGCCTGCGGAGCGAACAAGTGTTATGCGGAGCCTTTGGTGGCGCGCCGAGCGCTAGCGAGGTGCGGCACTGATGCACAACATCACGCTGCTCGTCCTCGTGCTGATCCCGTTGGCGGGGTCGTTGGTCGTGTTCGCGCTGCCGGAGAGCTCGCCGAACTCGGCCAAGCTGGCCAAGCTGATCAGCCTCGGCGTCTCGCTGGTCGTCGCCGTCTACGCGCTCGTCGTCATGTTCTCCTTCGACACGAGCGCAGGCGCGGACCGCTTCCAGTACATGTTCAGCGTCACCTGGATCAAGGCGTTCGGGACGCACATCGCTCTGGGCGTCGACGGCATCGCGCTGGTGTTGGTGGCCATGGCCGTGCTGCTCGTGCCGGCCGTGATCCTGGCCAGCTGGAACACCCTTGACAGCCGCTCCGGCGCCGAGGAGGAGGTGCCGAGCGTCAAGCACAAGTCGGTGAAGAACTACTTCGGGCTGATCCTGATGCTCGAGTTCTTCATGATCGGCGTCTTCACGGCCACCGACGTGTTCCTGTTCTACGTCTTTTTCGAGGCCATGCTCATCCCGATGTACTTCATCATCGGCAGCTTCGGCGGCCCGCGCCGGCAGTACGCGGCGATGAAGTTCTTCCTGTACTCCCTCATCGGCGGCCTGCTGATGCTGGCGTCGGTGATCGGCCTGTACATCACCAGCCCGACCAAGACGTTCTCGATCACCACGCTCATCGCGCATCCGCTGCCTGACGACAACACCCAGAAGTGGCTGTTCCTCGGCTTCTTCATCGCGTTCGCGATCAAGGCGCCGCTGATCCCCTTCCACACCTGGTTGCCCGACGCCGGTGCCGAGGCCCCGGCCGGCGGCGCGGCGCTGCTCGTCGGCGTCCTGGACAAGGTCGGGACGTTCGGCTTCCTGCGCTACTGCCTGCCGCTGTTCCCGGACGCCTCGCGCTACTTCGCGGTGCCGATCCTGGTGCTGTCGGTCATCGGCATCCTGTACGCAGCGTTCCTGGCCATCGGCCAGCGCGACATGAAGCGCATGGTGGCTTACACGTCTGTGGCGCACTTCGGCTTCATCGGCCTGGGCATCTTCGCGTTCACGACGCAGGGCGGCACCGGCGCGGTGCTCTACATGGTCAACCACGGGTTCTCCACGGGTGCGTTGTTCATCGTCGTGGGCCTGCTGATCGCCCGCGGCAAGAGCCGCAACGTCGACGACTACGGCGGCGCCGCGAAGGTCACGCCGATCCTGGGTGGGCTGTTCCTGCTGGCCGGGTTGTCCGCGCTGGCCCTGCCCGGCATGAGCACGTTCATCAGCGAGTTCCTGGTGCTGGTCGGTACGTTCACCCGCTACAAGGGCTTCGCGATCATCGGCACGACCGGCATCATCCTGGCCGCGATCTACGTGCTGTATCTGTACCAGCGCACCTTCCAAGGCGCGGTCAGCGCACGGGTCGAGAAGTTCCGCGACCTCAACGCCCGCGAGATCTTCTCCGTCGCGCCGCTGATCGCGATCATCATCTTCCTCGGCATCTACCCCAAGCCCGTGATCGACATCATCAACCCGGCGGTCAAGGCAACCCTCGTCAACGTCCACAAGACCGACCCGGCGCCCAAGCTCGGAACGGCGGAGGGGAAATGAACGCGATCTTGTTGGCGGCGCCGGTAGAACACATCACCACCCCGTCGGTGGCCTACAGCGCGCTGTCGCCGATCTTCATCGTGCTGGGGGCTGCGCTGCTGGGCATCCTGGCCGAGGTCGTGGTGCCGCGCGCCGACCGCTTCGCGGTGCAGGTGGGCATCGCGCTCGCCGGCCTGGCCGCGTCGGTGGTCTGCGTCGCGCTGCTGCACGGCACGTCGATCACCACGCCGTCGCCGCGGGGCACGAACACCGCGTTTGCGGGCGCGTTGGCCATCGACCCGGCAGGGCTGTTCATCCAGGGCACGGTCCTGGTGCTGGCGGTGATGGCCGTGCTGCTCATGGCCGAGCGCAGCGTCGACATCGGTAGTCCGATCGTCGCGTCGTCGGCCGTCACCGTCGGTTCGGTCGACGACCGCCGGCTGGCCACCAGCGAGCGCGTCCAGACCGAGATCTTCCCGCTGCTGATGTTCAGCGTCTCGGGCATGTTGATCTTCCCGGTGTCGAACAACCTGATCCTCATGTTCATCGCGCTCGAGGTGCTGTCGCTGCCGCTGTACCTGATGGCCGGCATGGCCCGTCGGCGTCGCCTGCTCTCGCAGGAAGCCGCGGTCAAGTACTTCCTGCTCGGCGCGTTCGCGTCGGCGTTCTTCCTCTACGGGCTGGCGCTGCTCTACGGCTACGCCGACTCCGTCGACCTGCCGAACATTCTCACCGCCAGTCGTACCTCGACGAAGTCCGACGTCCTGCTTTACCTCGGCCTCGCGCTGCTGCTCGTCGGACTGCTGTTCAAGGCCGGTATTGCTCCGTTCCACTCCTGGACGCCCGACGTCTATCAGGGCGCGCCGACCCCGGTGACCGCGTTCATGGCCTCGTGCACGAAGGTCGCTGCGTTCGGCGCGATCCTGCGCGTGCTCTACGTCGGGTTCTCGACGTCGTCCTACGACTGGCGCCCGGTGGTCTGGGGCGCGGCGATCGCATCCATGGTCGTCGGCGCGATCTTCGGGCTGACGCAGACCGACGTCAAACGGATCCTGGCGTACTCCTCGATCGCGCACGCCGGGTTCATCCTGGTCGGCATGGTTGCTCTGACCAAGGACGGCATCTCCTCGGTGCTGTTCTACGTCCTGTCCTACGGGTTCACGACGATGGCTGCCTTCGGCCTGTTGATGGTCGTGCGCGATGCAGACGGCGAGGCCACGAGCCTGGCTCAGTGGGCCGGCATGGCCCGCAAGAGCCCGCCGGTGGCCATCGTGATGACGATCCTGCTCATGTCACAGGCGGGCATCCCGCTGACCTCGGGGTTCACCGGCAAGTTCTTCGTGTTCCGCGCCGCCTACCACGTCGCCGGACCGCTCGTCGTGATCGCGCTCATCGCCTCGGCGGTGGCCGCGTTCTTCTACCTGCGCATCGTGGTGCTGATGTTCTTCGCCGACCCGCCCGAGAACGCGCCGACCATTGCCATCCCGGGGTGGTCGACCTCGATCGCGCTCACCTTCGGCGTCGTCGTGACCGTCTTTCTGGGTGTCTTCCCGCAGCCGATCCTGGACCTTGCGCAAAAAGCCGCGCACCTGACGGGCTAGGTGGGCGTGTCTCGCATCGCGTTGGGGTTGTCGTTCGACGACCCGACCCTCGAGACTGCCGTGCGCGGTGGGCTCGACGCGGTCGAGACCGCGCTGCGCACCGCGTGCGACTCGAACGACTTCTTCGTCAACGCTGCGGCCCACCACCTGGTAGACGCCGGCGGTAAGCGGTTCCGTCCCCTGGTGTCGGTCCTGGCCGCGCACTTCGGGTCGCCGGATCGGCCGGAGGTCGTCCCGGCCGCGGTGGTCTGCGAGCTCACCCACCTGGCGACGCTGTACCACGACGACGTCATGGACGAGGCGCCCGTGCGCCGCGGCGCGGCCAGCGCCAACTCGCGCTGGGACAACACCGTCGCGATCCTCACCGGCGACTTCCTGTTCTCGCGGGCCTCGAACATCCTGGCCGACCTGGGGCCGTTCGCGGTCAAGCTGCAGGCGCAGACGTTCGAGCGGCTCGTCATCGGTCAGATCCACGAGACGGTGGGGCCGGTTGAGGGCGCCGATCCCATCACGCACTACCTGGACGTCCTGGCCGACAAGACCGGCTCGCTGATCGCCACCGCGGCCGAGTTCGGCGCCTACTACGCCGGCGCCACACCCGACGTGATCGCCGGGTTGCGCGACTTCGGCGAGCAGATCGGCGTCGCGTTCCAGATCAGCGACGACATCCTCGACATCACCTCCGACTCCGACGAGTCCGGCAAGACGCCGGGCACCGACCTGCGCGAGGGCATCGCCACCCTGCCCGTGCTGTACGCGCTGCGCTCGGCAGATCCCGGCTCCGAGCGGTTGCGTGCACTGGTGTCGCGGCCGTTGACCGAAGACGACGAACACGCTGAGGCGCTCAGTCTCCTGCGCGATTCCGACGCGATCGCCGAGGCCCGGCAGACGCTCGCCGGCTACGCCGCGTCGGCCCGCGCGTCGCTGTCGACGATGCCGCACGTGCCCGCCCGGGGTGCCTTCGAGGCCCTCACCGAGGTCGTCATCGCCCGCACGGGCTGAGCGCTCAGCGGAAGGGTTGCGGTTGTACGTCGCTGTACAGTCATGCACATGACGACGATCTCGGTTACCGACGCACGGACCACGCTTCCTGCACTGATCAGCAAGGTCCAGCAGGGTGACGAGATCGCCATCACCCGGCACGGCGAGGTCGTCGCCGTCCTTGTCCCACCGCGGCGGCCACGGTCGCCAGCAGCGGTCGAGGCCCTTGCCGAGGCTGGCCGGCTGCATGACCTCGTCTCGGCTGCGAGCCCGGGCGGAGCGCTAACCATCGAGCGAGCCGAGGAACTCGTCGCCGCTATCCGCCGGGACCGCGATCGCGACTGATGATGGATTGCTTCGACGCTGACGTGCTCATCTACGCAGCTGCGCCCGGTCACCCGCTCGGTCGCAAGGTCAAGGCTCTGCTGTCTGCGGGTCCGGACTCGTGTGCCGGATCCGTCTTGCTCCTACCCGAGGTCCTCAGCAAGCCGCTGCGCAGTGGCGCAGTCGATGAGGTGGCCGCGCTTGCGGGGTTGTTGGGCAGGCTGCAGATGCAGCCTGTGGACAGACCCACGGCTGACCTCGCCACGTTTCTCGCGGGCCGATACCACCTGCATGCGGCTGACGCGGTCCACTGCGCTACCGCGGTACGGCTCGGCGCCGATCGGTTCATCACGAATAACCGGCGCGACTTCACGACCGCGATCACCGAGGTGGGCGTCGTCTATCCGGACGATTTGCCGGAGACCACATAGCCCCGCTCCACCCCCCCGCCCCCCACCCCCGCTGATCAACAGCGCTGTTGATCAGCGGCCGGGTTGCCCCGGCACTGTCACGTAAAGTCCGCGTGAGTGCTGAGATCGAGCGCCGACGTCCGCCGCGGGGTGGAGGCCCGAGAGGGCTGCAGGAGGCTCTCGTGTTGCGCGTCCGTACCCGTGCCGCGGCGTTGTCCGTGGCCGCAGCGCTCGCCGTCACCGGCGCCATCACCGACGCCGTCGTGGGCACCGCCGCGCACGCCGACACCCCGGACACCCAGGCCCCGACGCTGGTCAGCAACCGAGTACTGCCGACGACCGTCGACGACACCGCGGACGACACCACCGCGACCGTCGTGGTCCGGGTGCGCGGCGCCGCTCAGGCCGGCGCCACCGCGGCCGGTTTCAGCAACGGCACGATCACGCTCGCCACCTCCACCACCTTGCCGACGGTCGGCTTCTCCGATAGCGACCCGGGTCAGCGGCACCCCGCTCGACGGCACCTACGACGTCGACGTCCCGGTCGCGCAGGGCACCGCGGCCGGCAGCTACACCGCGACGGTGTTCCTCGAGGACTTCGCCGGTGCCGACGCAACGCTCCACGGCGCCAGCGTCCCCAACGCCACCGCGCTGACCGTCACCCGCGCGAACGACACCACCGCGCCCGCGCAGGTGTCACTGACCGCGAGCGGCTTCACCATCGGCGGTGGGCACCACGCTGACCGTCACCGCGATGCCCACGTCGTTGACCTACGGCTCGGCGCTGCCGGCGACCGGGCGCCTGGTCCGCGCGGACACAAGACCGCCCTTGCCGGCCGCACGGTGCGCCTGCAGTATCGCCGGCACGGGGTCGGCTTGTACGTCACCTTCGGCACCGCCGCCCGCACGTCGGCGACAGGCGTGGTCACGTTCTCGACGTTCCGCCCCGGCTACTCCGTCGACGTCCGGCTCGTCGCCGCCGGCGACACTGGATTCGCGGCCGCAACGTCTGCCGTCCGGGCCGGTGGGCCAGTACGCCCGGATCTCCGCGACGGCCGCCGCGAGCGTCCGCGAAGGCAAGACCTTCGCCGTCTACGGGTCAGTGGCGCCAGGCAAACGCGGCCACGTCGTCTACCTGCAGCGCCGGTCCGGCTCGCGCTGGATCACCGTGACGCGCCAGACGCTGTCGTCGCGCAGCGCCTACCGCTTCACGGTCCGGGCGGCGGCACGCGGCGCGTTCAGCTACCGGGTCTACTACGGCGCAGACGGGTTCCACGCCAGTACCGCCAGCGCAACAAAGGTCGTCCGCGTCAACTGACATTTCCGCACCTCGCGAACGTGATCTCGGGGAGGTGGTGGGCGGTGTTACGTCTGGGTCTTCGGGATGGGTCGAGCCAGGCTGGTGGCGTCCATTGGGGCACGCTGTCGATCATGGCGACTGACCAGCCGGCTTTCTCGAACGTCCGGTGGTGATACGCGCAGAGCAGGCAGAGGTTGTCGAGGTTCGTGTCGCCGCCGTGGATCCAGGCCCGGATGTGGTGGGCTTCGGTCCACGCCGTGGGCCTGGTGCACTTGGGGAAGCAGCAGCCGCCGTCGCGGGCGGTCAACGCGCGGCGCTGTTCGCAGGTCGCGTACCGGCGGGTGCGGCCGTAGTCCAGCACACCGCCGGTCGCGTCGAGGACGACGGTGGTGACGTCGGCCTGGTCGGCCAGGCGCAGGAACCGCTCGAGGGTGACGAGGTCGCCGTGCGCGGTCTGCGCCACCGCACCGGGTTCGCCGCGGCCGGCCCGCTCCAGGTCGGCGGCGTCGACGCGGACGACCACGGTGACCGGGACGCCGCCGCAGTCGGGCAGGGTGCCCGAGCGCAGCAGTGTCAGTCCGGCTTCCAGCAGCGCGTCATGGTTACGTTGCCCGGCGCTGCGTTCGTCGGGGGTGCCGTCCTGGGCGGGTCGGGGTGCGGCCAGCGAATCAAGGATCGCCTGCCACACCGCCGTCGCCTCATCGGTCAACGTGCCGTAGAGGTCGTTCGGTCCGCGGCGGCCCCCGATCCCGACCCACCGGGAACGGTCCTGCTGCTGGTCGCGGGGTTCCGCGCCGTCCGGGTCCAGACGAGCGAGCAGCATCTCCCCGGACAGCCGCACCGCGGCCGGGTCCTGATGCCGGGCCGCCTCGACAAAGAACCCTTCCGCCGCCCCGAACACCTCATAGGTGATCCCGGCCGGGATCCGGCCCAGGTAGCGGCTGATCACATCCACATGCGCACCCGAGATCTCCCCCGCCGCCAACGCGTCCGCGGTACGGGGCTGGATCGGCTCCAGCGGCTCCCCGGACAGGGTGCGCCTGCTCGCGAGATCCATCGAACGTTGCACCCGCGCGCGGGCCTCGGCCCGGGTCACCCGGGTCAACCCACCCACCAGATCCGGCACCGACGTCGCCCCGAACTCGGCCGGTGTCGCCTGCGCCGCCAACGCCGCCACCACCTGCACATCTACCGCCTCGAGACGCCGGCGCTGCACCTCCAACCCGGTCAACAGTTCAGTCAGCGTCAACGCAGGAACGGTCACGCAGTCCAGCGCCAGCACCCCGTCGACCGCAGCACGTAACGCGTTCATCGCGTCGTCGACCACAGCCCCGTCCATACCGAAAACGATATGGAGGGGGTCCGACAGAAACCTGCCCCCAGCGGCCCGAAGCCGAAAAGAATTTAGAGAATCAGGCGTTCGCGGCCGTCAGCCGGCGATACTGCTCGCGCGCCTCGCGGACCTGGGCCTCGAGCTCCGCGGCTCGAGCCTTGTCCTCGGCGGCGGCCCGCTCGTGGGCCATCTCCGCGTGAATAAGTGCCCGTAGTGCATTGGCCGTGGACCCGCGCCCACGCATGCGTCGATCGAACTTCATGATCTTCCCCCCGGTTAGATCTGCATCGCCGCCTAGTACTCACCATCGAGGCGGTCATGCATCAGACTGACGATTCTCAGTGTCGTACGCATGTCCGGAAGTGGATTCGGGTCCAAAGTCACGGGCACTCCTGCGCTCATGGAGGCGCAAACGCAGCCATTGTCCGACAGCCAGGACAAAGCCGCCCGCACCGATCAAATCGGACGTTGTCACGCCGTTGTGCGACGTGAGGTCGATGAGCACGACGCCTTCGAACAGGTTGTCGACGAGCAGCCAGACGAGCGACAGCAGGGCGACAATCAGGACGCCGCCACGGTGCCGCGCCCCCAGGACGGCGCCGACCCCATGGTCAGCAGCAACGTCCAGATCAGGATGATGATCCGCAGCTCCGACATCTGCACAGGCTAGTGATCCGTCACTGAGTTGAGTCGATGACGAACGGCAGCCCGAGCGCAAGCAGCGTGCGGTCGGGTGTCAGGACGTCCAGCCCGGCGGTGTGCGCCTGCGTGAGCAACAGCCGGTCGAAGGGGTCGTGCCGGACGAGGTTCGGGAACGTGGTCATTGCCGCCGCCTGCTCCGAGGCGTGGCGAATCGATCAACACCCAGATCAGGGTGGCCGTACCACATTGTCCACACCGGCATTGAAGCCCACCCGCAGAGCGGTTCAATATCTCGGTGCAGCTCGACACGCTGATCCACCACCTGATACAGCTCGACGAGGCCCACCTCGC
Source organism: uncultured Jatrophihabitans sp. (assembly GCF_964244045.1). NCBI lineage: Bacteria > Bacillati > Actinomycetota > Actinomycetes > Jatrophihabitantales > Jatrophihabitantaceae > Jatrophihabitans > uncultured Jatrophihabitans sp. Next base: position 83,634 of record NZ_CAXTHK010000011.1, read on the forward strand.
CGAGCTGCTCAGCCGCCGGCCCGACGTCGTCTCCGGCTACCCACCCGCCGACCTCGCCGAGGTGGCCGAGCGCCTCGTGCACCCGTACTCGCTGGCCATCGCCGCCCGATCGATGCCCCTGCCGGCCGTGCAGGTACTGGAGGCGGCGCTGGCGCTCGGCGACGGGTGCCGGGTCGACGAGCTCATCGCCTTCCTGCGCGAAGGCGACGAGCACGCAGCCGTCGTCGAGACCGTCCTGGACGAGCTGCACTCCGACGCGATCGTCCTGCGCACCGGCGCGACGCTCGGGCTGCCGCAGTCGCTCTGGGAGCTGATCCCCGAGCCGCTCGGCCTCGGCCAACCGCACCGTCGATCAGATGCGCCGTATCTCGACCGCGCTGGGCCTGCCGAAGCAGCAGAACCGAGCCGCCACCGTGCAGGCTCTGGTCGACCACTTCGCCGACCCGGCCCGCGTCCGAGCTCTGGTCCACGAAGTCCCAGCCGACATCCGCGCAACGCTGCAGGACATGGACGCCGAGGACTGGTCCGACCGCGCGTGGCGGACGCGCCGGGCGGCGGTCGACTGGGCCGAGCCGCGCGGGCTGCTGATCCAGAGCGGGTACAGCCACCTCTGGCAGGTGCCCGCCGAGGTCGCCCGGGCCCTGAGCGGCCCCGACTACGCAGCGCCCTTCACTCCCCTGCCGCCGACCATTGCCACTCGCACCCCGAAGCCGGCCACCGTCGAGCGCGAGTCCTCGGCGGCGGCCACCGTGTTCGCCGCCGGTCTGCTGGCGCTGCTCGACCACCTCGCGCGGACGCCCGTCGCCACGCTCAAGTCCGGTGGGCTGGGGGCTCGCGAGCTTACCCGGCTGGGCAAGACCTTGGGGACGGACGAGCGGACTCTGCGCCTCGCGCTCGAGCTGGCCCAGGACTGCGACCTGCTCGACACGTTCGATGCGACGGTGACGGTCTCGGCGCAGTTCGCGGTATGGCGCGACGCCCCGCCCGAGGTGCAGTTCGCGGCCGTTGTCGAGGCCTGGTGGTCGCTGGGCAGCACTCCGACGGAGGCCCGCGACGCCGACGACAAGGTGCAGCGCGCGTTGGTGCGCCGCGGGCTGTACTGCGAGGGCTGCCTGCTCGCCAGGCAGGCGATGGTGGTCGTCCTGGATCGGTTCGGGGCCACCGATCGCGCCTCGCTGCTCGAGCAAGTGCACTGGTGGCACCCGGCCGTCCACACCTCACCGGACGACGCGCCGCTGGCCGACCAGTGGGGTGAGGCCGAGCTGCTGGGCGTCATCGCCGATGGCGCCGTCAGCGACCTGGGCCGCGCGCTGCTGGCCGAGGACGACAGGAACAAGCTCGAAGAGATCGCCCGGCGCCTGCTCCCGGCGACCGCCCAGCACGCCACCTTCGGCTCGGACCTCACCGCCTTCGTGGCAGGCACCCCGGCCGGCCGGGTGACGTCGGTGCTCGACGCCGCGGCCGACCGCGAGGGTCGCGGCGGGGCCATCACCTGGCGATTCTCGGCCGCGTCAGTGCGGCGCGCATTCGGCGACGGCGCGACCGCCGACGGGCTGCTGGACAGACTGGCCGCGGTGTCGCAGGCCGAGCTGCCGCAGCCGCTGCGCTACCTGATCGCCGACGTCGCGCGCCGGCACGGTCACCTGCGCCTCGCCCCGGCCACCGCGGTGATGTGCAGCGACGACCCGGCGCTGCTGGCCCTCGTCGCGGCCGACCGCAAGCTGGCCAAGTCCGGCCCACGCCTGCTGGCCCCGACCTTCCTCGCCGCCGACGTCGACGTCGACACCCTGCTCAAGGCGCTGCGGTCGGCGGGCTACTTCCCCGTCCGCAACGCAGCCGCGCCGGTCCCGGCCACAGGACAGCCGGCAGCGCCGTTGGACGCGGCCGAGCTGCAGGCCGCGATCAATGCCTGGGGCCAGGAGGCCGGGATTTCCATCGTGCCCGCGGAGCCCGAGCCGCCCGGCGCACCGCTCGACCTGCTCGAGCTGGCCCGAGGGTTGAAAGCAGCGAAGCCGAAGGCACCGGGCAAGACCATCACCGAGCGCGTGCTCGGTCGGCTCAACCGGACGCTGTCGACGACCGAGTTGCGCCAGCTCGCGCACGCGATCGACACAGGCGGGTCGGTGGGGATCGTCTACGCCTCTGCGTCGGACAAGATCACGGAACGCGTCATTAGCGAGATCCAGCTGATGGGCACCTCGCTCTCGGCCTGGTGCGGGCTGCGCTCTGACGACCGCGAGTTCTCGGTGTCGCGGATCAGGTCGGTGTTCCCGGTCCGGTAACCGTTCTCCGGGTCAGTACGGCGACTGCAGGCCTTTGACCATCGGGAAGTGCCGGACGTTGCGCGTGAGCAACCGGCACTCGAAGAGTTCCGCGGTCGCGGCGATGGCGAGGTCCGCGCCGTCGATGCCGCGGTAGCTGGGCAGCCAGCGCCGTCCGAGCGCCCCCGCGCGCTCGGCGACATCGGAGTCCACCGGGTGCCACAGCACCGTGTCGAGCAGCGCGCGGGTGGGTGTTGTCTCGCTGTCGCGCATGCCGGCCAGGACCTCGAGTCGGGTGATCTCGCTGGCGTGCAGTTGTTCCGCACGCACCTCGCGCTCGAGCACCGCGGCTGCGTCAGCGCGACCTCGCAGGTAGTCGATCAGGACGGACGTGTCGACGAGCGCGCTCACGACGACGGGTCGAGGCGGGCGCCCGATCGCAGGCGATCCACCAGCGCCGCACCGTCCTCGCCGGCGGCCGGCCACGTGCCGAAGGCCGCCCGCATCGTCGCGAGCTGGTCGTCCACCGATCGCTGGGTGCCGTAGACCGTCTCAACAGCGTCGCGAATCAGTGCCGCGACCGAGCGTCCCGTCCGGGCTGCCTCGGCGTCGAGTGCGCGGCGCTCCTCGTGGGTGAGCGAGATCTGGGTGCGCAACATGATGTAAGGCTACATCACTCAGCGTCAGGGACCCTCACCGTGGACGTGATCAATTCTCGGAGGTGAGGTTGGTAGGCCAGCAGGTTGCTGCGGGGCGCGAGGCTCGTTCCCGTGGCGCCCCGGCCGGTCGGGCATGGGTGAACTTGCCGCCCACGTAGACGGTGTTGCCGACGATGGCCTGCGACCACGCCACGCCGTCGATCTGCACAGTCGGCAACGCGTCGGCGGTAACGTCCGAAGCCGCGCGATCGACAACGGGAGAGACGGCTGCGCCGGCGTCGGCGACCTGCGCGAGACTCACGCCCAGGCCCAGGCCCAGGACGACAGCGACGACAGCGACGACAGCGACGACGATGGTGCGTTTGGGCGCGCGACGATTACCGATCAAGGTCATGACGACGCCCTCCGACATTGGGTTCCGGCGGACGATCTTCGGCCGCCCGGAACAGCCGGATCAGAAACGGCTGATGTCAGGCGGTGTCGAACGCAGCGACGACGCGGGCCGGCTGGAAGTTCGACGGGTCGCCATGGATCCCGGCGGTCGAGACCAGCGTGGCGCGCCCGGGCGCATTGTGGGCGAAGGCGCTCAGGCATACGTCGGCGTTGTCTCGTTGCCGCACGGTCACGTCGTCCACGGACGAGAAGGCCATGGCGGGGATGGCCGCCGTGATCGTCGGCGGCGAGAGGGCGGCGAGGGCTGTGCTGAGCCCGGTGCCCCACGCGGCGTCGACGGCGGCGTGCAGGTCCGAGGTTTTCGACAGTCCGTACACCGACTGGAGGTTGCACACCGGGTAGATCCCAATCCATGCCCGCACCTTCGGCAGGCGGGGCAGCAGCTGCAGCGAGGTCAACCCGCCCATGGACTCACCGATCAGGTACACACCGCTCGCTCGATACGTCGCGGGCACGGACGACACAGCGTGGACGTAGGACGTGATGCTGGCCGGGTTCGCCCATGCATTGCCGCCGGCGTCGTCGCCCAGGATTGCGTACCCAGCCCGGGCCAGAGCAACGGTCAGCGACGCGTTCTGCGAGCTGTCGATCATGGTCATCGCGTCTTCGTCCGATCCATGGACGAAGACGACCAATCGCCCGTTCGACGCGCTCCGCGGCGTCGCCAGCACGATCTCGTCGCTACCGTGCGTCGAGTGCCGCACCCGAGCGACGCGTTGCACGTCGGCCGGTGTGGTGACCGGTGGCGTGGTGGCGTCGTGAACCACGTGAAACGCACGGGTGCCCGTGCTAGACGGATTCTCGTGGCCGTTCGGGATGAGGGCGTAGCCGACTGCGCCCGCGCCCACGAGCACGCCGACCGCCGCCAGCACGATCCATCGTCGCCTCAGAACGGCAGCGACGACCATGCCTTCACAGTAGGTCGCTGGCGGCGGCGAATGGTTGTGGCACCTCGAGGGACGTGATCATTCACCGGTGGTGCGGTTGTAGGCCAGCAGGTTGCTGCGGCCGGCACCTGAGCGAGGGTCACAACCAAACCCACTGCAGCAGCGAAGGCGACGGCCCGTCTCCGCGTTCGCACTTCATGCGGTCTGCGGGTTGGTCGGGACGAAACATCCGCTGCGTAAGCTCATGACTTCCGCGGGCGCCTGTCGTCCATCCGGGCGATGAAGGGACGCTGCACGTGCGTATGTCAGTGATCGGCACCGGTTACCTGGGTGCGACTCATGCTGCGGCGATGGCCGAGCTGGGTCACGAGGTGGTCGGCGTGGACGTCGACGAGGCCAAGATCGAGCGGCTCAGCAAAGGTGAGGTGCCGTTCTTCGAGCCCGGATTGCCTGAGCTGCTGTCCAAGCACGTGGCCTCGGGCGCGCTGCGCTTCACCACCTCGACGGCTGAGGCCGCGCAGTTCGGCGACATCCACTTCGTCTGTGTCGGCACGCCGCAACGCAAGGGCGAGTTCGCGGCCGATGTGTCCTTCGTCGACGCCGCGTTCGCCGAAGTCACCCAGCATGTGCGGCCGGGCTCGGTCGTCGTCGGGAAGTCGACCGTGCCCTCGGGTACGGCGGCGCGCCTGCAACCGCTCGTCGAGGCGGCCGGTGCCGAGCTGGTGTGGAACCCCGAGTTCCTGCGGGAGGGCTTCGCGGTGAAGGACACGCTGCACCCCGACCGCGTCGTGGTCGGCGTCTCCGGCGACATCGGCCTGGCCGCGATCAACGAGGCTTACGCCCCGATCTTCGAGACCGACAACACGCCGGTCATCGTCACCGACTTCGCCACCGCCGAACTGGTCAAGGTGGCCGCGAACTCCTTCCTGGCCACCAAGATCTCCTTCATCAACGCCATGGCCGAGATCTGCGAGGTCACCGGCGCCGACGTCGTCCAGCTCTCCGACGCCATCGGCAAGGACGCGCGCATCGGACACCGCTTCCTGCACGCGGGTCTCGGCTTCGGTGGCGGCTGCCTGCCCAAGGACATCCGCGCGTTCATGGCCCGCGCTGGCGAGCTCGGTGTCGACCAGGCCCTGACCTTCCTCAAGAGCGTCGACGACATCAACATGCGCCGCCGGGCCCGGATGGTCGACCTCGCCCGCGAGGTGTGCGGCGGTTCGCTGGCCGGCCAGCGGGTGGCCGTGCTGGGCGCGGCGTTCAAGCCCAACAGCGACGACGTGCGGGATTCCCCAGCCCTGGACGTCGCGGTCTCGGTGCAAAAGGCCGGAGCGGCCGTGCGCCTGTACGACCCCGAGGCGATGAACAACTGCCGTGCGCTGCACCCGCAGCTCGCCTACGCCGATTCCGCGCTCGAGGCCTGCCGCGACGCCGACGTCGTGCTGCACCTCACCGAGTGGCAGGAGTTCCGCGACCTCGGCCCCGACGAGATCGGCGCGGTCGTGAAGACCAAGAACATCCTCGACGGACGCAACGCCCTCGACCCCGAGCTGTGGCGCGCTGCAGGCTGGCACTTCCGGGCGCTCGGGCGTCGCTGAGGCCGACCGATCCGGCAGACTGACGGGCATGGTTGACGCCCTCGATCGCAGTGCCCGGGTCTACATCGCCGGCCACCGCGGTCTGGCGGGTTCAGCGGTGTGGCGCAGGTTCGAGCAAGCCGGATTCACCGACCTGGTCGGCGCAGCGAGCTCAGAGCTGGATCTGCGCGACCGGGACGCGACGTTCGCGTTCCTGCACGAAACAAAGCCGGATGTCGTCATCGACGCTGCGGCACGCGTTGGCGGCATCCTGGCCAACGACACGTATCCGGCCGAGTTCCTGTCCGACAACCTGCGCATCCAGCTCAACGTCATGGACGCCGCCAATGAGGTCTGCGTCGACCGACTGCTGTTCCTCGGCTCGTCGTGCATCTACCCCAAGTTCGCCGAGCAGCCAATCCGCGAGGACAGCCTGCTGACCGGTGCGCTGGAGCCCACCAACGACGCCTACGCCATCGCCAAGATCGCCGGCATCATGCAGGTGCAGTCGACCCGCAAGCAGTACGGCCGGCACTGGATCTCGGCCATGCCGACGAACCTCTACGGCCCCGGCGACAACTTCGACCCGCAGAATTCGCATGTGCTGCCCGCGCTGATCCGTCGCTTCCACGAGGCCAAGATCGATGGGCTGGACGAGGTGGTGCTGTGGGGGACGGGTACACCGCGTCGCGAGTTCCTGCACGTCGATGACCTCGCCGACGCGGTGCTGTTCCTGCTGGACCACTATGACGACGCAAGCACCATCAACGTTGGGGTGGGTACCGACGTCACGATCCGTGAGTTGGCCGAGCTGGTGGCGCGGACGGTCGGTTACGAGGGCGCGATCGTTCAGGACGTCTCGAAACCGGATGGCACGCCGCGCAAGCTTCTCGACGTGTCCCGGCTGTCCGAACTCGGTTGGCAGGCGAGGGTCGGCCTCGTGGACGGGGTGGGCGCCACGTATGAATGGTTCGTCCGTCAGCACGCCGCGGCACGGCTCTGACCCGGGTCAGTACGGCGCTTGCAGCCCGTCGATCATGGGGAAATGCCGGACGTTACGCGTGAGCAGACGACGTCCGCCCAGCAGCGCCGTGGCCGCTATGGCCAGGTCGGCGCCGTCGATTCCGCGATGACTCGGTAGCCATTGCCGGCCGAGTTCGCCGGCCTCCTCGGCGATGTCGGCGTCGACGGGATGCCACGTGAGGGTGCCGAGCAGCGCACGGGTTCGCTCAGTTTCGGAGGCCCGCATCCCGGCAAGCACCTCGAGCCGGGTGATCTCGCTGGCGTGCAGCGGGGCCTGCCGCACCTCATGTTCGAGCACTTGCGCAGCCTCAGCTCGGCCGCGCAGGTAATCGATCAGCACGGAGGTGTCGACGAGCGCGGTCACTCCCGAACCAGACGAGATCCCGAGCGCAGTCTGTCGACCATGATCGCGCCGTCGTCGTGCTCAGCCCACGAGCCGAACGCCGATCGCATCGTGGCCAGGTCGTCCTCGACGGGGCGTTGCTCCCCGTATGTGGATCGGACCGCCGCGCGAATGAGGGCCGCGATCGAGCGACCGGAGCGCGTGGCCTCGGCGTCGAGGATGAGGCGGTCGTCGGCGGTAAGCGAGATCTGCGTGCGCTGCATGATGTAACGCTACATCGTTGTCGGTCAGTGCGGTCGGCTGCGGCTGTGACAGGTCAGTGCTGCGCGGCGAGGCCGGCTATCCACAGGTCGTAGGCACTCATCGCCGCAGCCTTCGACAGGTGCTCCTCGGCGAAGGCGCGACCGTCGGCTGCGAGTCTGCCGCTCCACTCGTTGTCGGCGGTGACCTTGCTGATGGCGTCCAGCAGCTGGGCGTGATTGCCGGCCGGGGTCACGATCCCCCCGCCGGACGCGCGGATGAAGTCGGCGGTCGGGCTGTGCTCGTTGGTGGCGGCGACGATCGGGCGGCCGGCAACCAGGTAGGATGTGAGTTTGCTCGGCAGGCTCATCTCGGACATGCCCGGACGCTCGTTGACGAGCAGGACGTCGGCGGACGCCAAGAAGTCGACGTAGTCGTCGTCCTCGATGCTCGGTACGAACGATACGTTGGAGCAGCCACGCGCGTACCGTTCCACGACCGTGCGCTGGTGACCGCCGCCGGCAAGTACGAAGCGGACCGGGCTGCCTTCGAGCTCAGCCAGCCGGGCTGCGTCGACAACAACTTCGAGATTCTGCTTCCCGCCCATGTTCCCGCTGTGCAGCGCGATCACCTCGTCGTCGCGCCAGCCGAGCTCCTCGCGAAACGACGTCCCGAGCCTGGGCCGGGGGGCGACGTGGGTCCAGTTGTAGATGACGTCGGGGACCGTGTCAGTCAGCGTGCCCAGCTCGATGGCGAGCCGCGGATGGATCGTGGACACGCCGGCGACCTGTCGCATCGCGGACCGCTCAATGCGCGTCGTCATGGTGGAAACAAGCCGTCCGCCACGCGCACCGCTCTGCTCGGCAGCCTTGCCCATGATGTCCTGCACGATGATGCCCAGGGGTACCCCGTGGTGCGCCGAAAGGGAACGGGCGGCGTGCGCACCGAGCAGCGCGGGGACTACCGCGACGACGAGATCGGTCGGGATGGATCTGCCCGCCGCCGCAGCGCGGGCCGACCAGGTCACCTCGTAGAGGCCACGACGGAGCACGTCGGGATTCTTGGGCACGTAGTGCCCAAGCCGGATCACCCGGACGTTGCCGGTGCGCTCTTCGGTGCGCCAGGCCCGGTGGTGCGGCGCCACCTGCCAGTCGGGATAGTGCGGCAACCCGGTGAGCACGGTGACCTCGTGATCGCGGGCCAGGTGCTCGGCAAGCCCAGTGGTGTACGGCGCGATGCCGGTGAGTTCAGGCGCGTAATTGATCCCTACGATGAGGATGCGCATGAAACCTCCGGGCCGTTAGTAGGTGCTTCCTGTAGGAACCCTCGTGCCCGCAGGGACGGATCTGGTAACCACCGCGCGGGCGCCTACCAGCGCGCCCTGTCCAACCGTCACACCTCGCAGGACCATCGCTTGAGCGGCGACCCAGGCGCTGTCCTCGATGGTAATCGGGCCGTTGTCGAACTCGAATGTGCTCGACAGGTGATCATGGCTGCCGGTGCAGAGAAAGGCCTCCTGCGACACGCAGGCGTTGGCACCAATGCGAATATTTTCAAGGTTCAGCAGCCAAGCGCCTTCGCCTACCCAGGCATGATCGTCTATCTCAAGCTTCCAGGGCCAGAGAACGCGTACGGTGTGGCGGATGTGCACGCCGGTGCCAATCCGCGCGCCAAACGCCCGCAGGATCGCAGGCTTCCACGCCATCGGGAACCACCAGGCCCTGAAGAGCAGTCGCTCGGTCGCAAACCAGGACGCCTGCCAAAGCTTCGACCGGCCCTTGTCGTAACCCGCCCCGGTGAAATCGGCAAGGTGATGAGTCACCCGCGACGGGCCGTCAGCCACGCGCGCGCACCTCGCGCTCGGCAAGCTCGAGGTCAGCCTCGACCATTATGCGAGCCAGTTCGGGCGCATGCACCCGTGCTTTCCAGCCGAGCGCTGTCTCGGCCTTCGATGCGTCGCCGATCAAGGCGTCGACTTCGGTGGGGCGCAGGTACCGCTCGTCGAACTTTACGAAGTCATGCCAGTCAAGTCCTGCGTGCTCAAAACTGAACTCGAGAAACTGGCGCACGGTGTACGCGGTGTTGGTGGCGACGACATAGTCGGTGGCCTCATCCCGTTGCAGCATGAGCCACATCGCCTCTACGTACTCCTTGGCATAGCCCCAGTCGCGGACTGAGTCTAGGTTGCCGAGGTACAGGTCCTTGTCCAGGCCGGCCCTGATGCGGCCGATGGCACGGGTGATCTTGCGGGTCACGAAGGTCTCGCCACGGCGCGGGGACTCGTGGTTGAACAAGATGCCGTTGACGGCAAACATCCCATACGCCTCGCGGTAGTTGCGGGTCATCCAGTGCGCGTACAGCTTGGCCGCGCCATAAGGGGAGCGTGGATAGAATGGAGTGTCCTCGTTTTGCGGCGGCCGAGTGGCGCCGAACATCTCTGAGCTGGACGCTTGGTAGAAACGGCAGTCCAGCCCAACGAGGCGGATCGCCTCTAGTAAGCGCGTGGCGCCTAGACCGGTCGTGGTCCCCGTGAATTCCGGTTCGTCGAAGCTGACACGAACGTGCGACTGCGCAGCGAGGTTGTAGACCTCATCGGGACGGGTCGCCGCCAAGAGGGTGACGAGTCGCGAGCCATCGGTGAGGTCGCCGTAGTGCAGCGTCAACCGCCGGTGTTCCTCGTGTCGGTCCTCGTAAATGTGATCGATACGGGAGGTGTTGAACGTCGACGACCGGCGAATCAGGCCATGGACCTCGTAACCTTTCTCCAGCAGGAGCTCTGCAAGGTACGACCCGTCCTGTCCTGTGATTCCCGTGATCATAGCGATCTTTCGAACTCGCACAGATAACCACCCTTCTTACGAACACACTGCTCCGTGGTTCCGCCTCCGAGCGACTGGCCCCGCGGCGTGTCGCATCAACCCTTCCGCGGTTCTGACTGCGCCACCCTTATCGCAGTCCAGTAGGTCCAAGGCCAGGGCGCCGACGCACCCTGCGTCGGCCTGGACGCCGCGGTGCTACATCATGGCAACTCCGAAATAGCGGGCGACTGTTCAGCCGGCCACACCTGTGTCGTGATTCCCGGACTGTCGAATTCTCGGCTTTACGCAAACCCGTAGCATCAATCCAATTGCTACGAGAATTCCGGTCGACTGCAGTAGTGACCCTCGAAGCACGCTCAATTGATAGATGGAAAAGACGGGCGCGAACAACTGCCACCACCCTGGAGACATCGCGAACCTACGCCCATAGCCCTCCATGCGCTCTACTAATGCGCCGTAGGCCACGGCAATAACCACTACCCAGACAGGCCCGCCGTCGACGTAGGCTTCCGCGGGCAGCGGGTCTGACAAGTTCGTAAACGCGTAACCCTTGTATTCGGCGACGCGGGTGCCAGTATCTTTGGCTCGCCCAGGCCACACAGAATGCGGCACGAAAAACAGCACAGCACTAAGCTCCTCCCGGCCCATCTGAAAGCCTTTAGCGTCGACGTAGTCGACGTTATTGACTATCTGCTGGAACGAATCGAAGTCGCCGCCGCTCAGTTGCTTCGTTATCGCACCAGTAGTGCTTTGAGTCCTTTGATTTGTTCGGAAGACGTTTAATAGTGGGAACAAAATGAACAGACCAACTACCGTAAGTGCTACGAGCTTGGTTAGCAGTCGCCGGGTTAGCGGCCAGCGCGCGGCGAAAAGGAGGCTAACGTACACGGTCAACAGAGTGAAGCGTGACGACGAGTAGGGATTCGTCAAAATGACAGATAGCAGGACAAGGCCTACCGCAAGGAACCGCCTTCCATGCACCGCGCCAGTGCGTCGCGCAACAAGAAGGACGTAGGCGCAAATGAAAACAGGTACCGTCAGCAGCGCAGATAGAAAGGCAATTGAGGTTGAAGTATTTGCCGCAAGGCTTTGAGCGCGGCTTAGTCGACTGGTAAAAAGGGCCGAGCCACCGCCAATGTGGCCGAAGGCGTAGATCGCGCCCAGGATCGCCAATGGAAGGACGAATCGAAGGCGCCCGGGAGCCAGCACGTAGCGCGGTTCGCGGTCCTGCAATGGGCGGCGGATCGCAATCGCACGCAGAAGTGCCATACCGACGTCCACGAAAACCACGAAGCACGCAACCATGACGGCTGCTTGAGTGACATATACCGGCGAGGCCGGCGGAGGGTACAACGGCCAGACGCCGCGCTCATATTGATTCAGCGGAGCGAGGCCCAGCACAAAGTAGAAAAAGATCCATGTGAACGTCTTGGTGGGCTGCGGCGTGCGAGCCAGCACTACGGTGCTGAGTCGAATTCCGCTGTAGGCTGCCGTGGCGAAAATCAACCACTCAGATTTGGTGGATGGCACCCCTCGCGCTATAAGCATCGGGACGCCGAGGCCGGCGACAACCGTCAGCGGGACGACTGCGACGCTCGATTTAGCGCGGACCACTCGCGGGTTACAAGATTCTGCGAGCTCCGCGCGGACCGTCATGCAGGACATCGTAGGCGACCATCAACCCCACCTCGCACCGACGCTTCGCGACCAGGCACGTTTGTGCGTGCGCGCGCACCGTTTGCGACCGATCACATGCCGATCTCGGTTATCCGTGTGCGAAAAAATAAGGTCACACGAATGAGCGCACGGACACCGCCGGACAGCTGTCGAACGTCCACTATTGCCGCGATATGATACTCAGTTCCCTGGCCGCGACGTCTAAAGAACCCGTCCAATTCGATGATCTTGCACAGTGGATCCGGAACCGCCATACCGGCCGTCCGTGCCGACCGTCACATCGATTCAGTACGGCCGCCTCATGCTGACAGGAGACTGCATCCACGTGTGCAGCACCCGTAGATCTTTTCGGATAGTCGCCGCGAAGATGTTGCCCTGCTTGCGCGCCAAGATATTCAAAAGCTTTTGAGTGGCAATGAGGAGAGTTTCGGCGTGGTCGTCGGACCGAAGCTTCAGGACCTTACGCACCTTCGCGCTCGATGCGCGATTTAACCCAAGGTTCCACTCCGTATACACATCTATAGGAATCGAGAAGGCGGGATCAAACGAGGCCACCGTCTTATGCAGCTCGCGCCGCGTCCATCGATACACGAAGTTCGGTATCGCACTGCCGTCGACGCCGCCCGACACGTAGTCAGCACCAACGACGGCAGGCAGCTCGTATCGAAATATCAAACCACTTCGCTCTCCCGCCCGCATCAACGGGGAGTCCTGATTTTCGACAAACACGACCGACTTGCGCGCGAGCCGGTACATCTCGTACAAAGCCTCCTGCGGCCTCGAACAATGATGAAGTCCAGAATGTGCGATCACGTGATCAAAAGATTCGTCACGGTGCGGCATTCGATGAGCATCGAATCTTCTCGCTACCGTATCACCCGTACTCACCGATCCGGGGGCGATATTCGCGAAGTGGCAATTCACCAGTCCAGCAGCCGCGCAAACCGTCTCATCATACGAACCAGCAAACTGAACTAGGACCGAGTCGTCACTGCTAATCGATCCGTTGGCAACCTTCGATTTCAGCAACTGAGCGAACGTACCAGCCCCAGGCTCATTCATTCCGCTATAGTAACGCGATGACCCGTGCATCCGTTGTAGGGGCATGTCACGCTGCGCGCAACGACGCGCCCTACGTAAGGTAGGCAGTACCGTGAAGACCGACGGTGGTGTGGTCATTGGCGACTCGTTCGCGCGCGGGACCGGATCAAGCGACGGCGTGGGCTACCCAATTTTGCTTGGCCGACGTCTGGACTGTCGGATTCGCGTGGTGGCCGCCGGCGGTTGCGGCTTCGTAAACACTGGCAGATGGGGTCCGCACCGCAGGCGGAGGTGGCTGGTGCCGAAGACGGCCGAGTTCCTGCTGATTCAGTCAAGTGCGAACGACCGCAGGTCACCCGATCAAGCAATTGAGCAGGCCATGAACGACTACCTTGATCGGCTGCACTTCTCGGCGCGAGTGATTATTACGGGGGCCATCTGGTGTGGTCAGGACGAGCGAAACTTGCTGCATCGGGTGACAGCTGTTGCCCAGTCCGTGGCGTCAGTTCGCGGTGTCGAGTTCATCGACACGCGGGAATGGCATTTGGAACCGTCTCTGTTCCATGAAGACGGCCATCCGACAGATGATGGACACGACGCCATAGCCGAAATGCTCGCTGACTCCATCGAAACAACGATTACGAGAACCTGAGGGGGCCTTGCGATGGGTCACCGTCGTGGTGTTGTTGGCGATAGTGCGCCCGGCAGGCCTTCTCAGTTTGCGTGGTGGGTATGGCCGTAATCAAACGTGTAGCCGTGCTGCCAGCCGACTCGCCGTCCGGACAGCAGGCCGAAAAGAGCTATCTCCGGACGCAGCTTCGTACTGGTGCGATCTGGTCGCTCATTTTTCAAATAGCGTCCAAATCATCATTGTTTGTCATCGGTGGTGTCGCCGCGCGACTCTTATCAGTCCAAGACCTTGGCCGATTATTCGCGACGCAAGGCCTTCTCATTCTACTCGTCGCCGTAGCGGACCGAGGAATTTCTCTGTATCTCGAACGTAACATTGCCGCGGCGCGGCTACGGCGCGGATCCCTACGTGTGCAGTTCGTTGTCCGGGCTATGGAATCAGTCGCATCCTTCGGCATCTGTTTCGTGGGCTTCACGACCTTCACGACGTACTCAAACGGCGTTTGCGCATGGTTTTCCTTGGCCTTTACGGCAATGTACTTTTCAATCACCACTAACGCCGCGCTTCAAGGTTTCCAAAATTTCAGGACGAGTGCCTTGACACAAACGACAGGACGACTCGTCTACCTAGCCGCCATCTTGCTCATCGTGGCCGCCGATGAGCGGTCGATTGCCGGGGTCGCCGCGGCCTGGGCGCTCGGTGAAATTACGATCGCAGTTACTCAGTCAGTATGGATACTAAAGTCTCGTGCAAGAGGCGGGGGGTACGCGCAACACGTATACGCAGCGGTCCCGCGAGATTCCGCGATTCGCTCGTACCGCCGACTTGCTGCTCGCGCTGTTCCGTATTGGATATCTGTCGTTGCATATCTTGCCTATAATCGCGCGGACTCGACGATTGTCTTGTTGTTTTCAAACGCGCGCCAAGCGGGCCTGTATGCGCCGGCCAGCAACATCCAAACTGCCCTAATGGTAATTCCGTCCGCCCTCACGGGCGCCATGGCCGTCGTAGGGGCGGCAGCAATCGGGCGAGGAGAGGCCAGCACCCGGGACCTGCTCGCAGAAGTAAAGCGGCTCTCTATCCGAGCCGTGCTCGCAAGCCTTGCGCTGGCGGCAGCGGCTACCGCGATAGCTCCGTATATAATCCTTGTGTTTGCGGGTCGCGCCTATCAGTCGTCGGACCTGCCTACTCGAATAATCGTATGGAGCCTACCCTTAAATGCGGTCGAGTTTAGCCTGCTGGGCTTACTGATTTCACTTGGATTCCCCGGAAAGACGATTTGGTTCTACTTGACTACGCTCAGCGCATCGCTTGTCGCTAATGCTGCGCTGACCCCTCACTTCGGCGCAGTTGGCGGCGCCTGGGCGGCAGTGATCCGGGAACCATTCGGTTGCGCAGTATTGATCTACCATACGCGTCGGTCGATCCGTGGAACATTAAACCGCACACCTGCACGACATCAAGCCCAAGCGGAGTAAAGTCGTCAGGGTCGATTACACGTTCGAATCTCGCTCAGACGACCCGGGCCGGATTGCCGACAACGACCGAATGTGCAGGCACATCGGCGATCACTACAGCTCCGGCCCCAATTATCGCCCCGTCCCCAATGACGATTGGTCCAATGATCACGGCGTTAGCGCCGATGACAACGTCCGCGCCGACGACCGGTGGTTGCGCGTATCCGTGCTTAGTGCCGATGGTGACGTTCTGGTAAATAACGCAGCGCGGGCCAACTGGTGAAGCAGCGTGAATAGTAATTCCGTAAGGGTGGGGCAAGATCAATCCCTCGTAGTCCTGAGCTCCGATATCGCCGCCGAGCAGCAAGCAAACTAGCTTCAGGCCCCGATGGTTCCGGCGTCGCGCCAACCACAACAGGAACGCCGCGGGCTTCGGGTTGGTGAGCGGTGTGTCCATCGCTGACTCGCCAGGATTCATGTTCACCTCCACAAGGCTCGAGAATCCGGCTTCTCAACAATCTGGCTCTCGTATTCTCTATACGCCTGATCGACACCGGAGGAACGTTGACCGCCGCGTGAAGTCGTCCTCAGTTCCAGCGTCGAACGGGCAAACCCCACCCCAGCGGGCCAGCGTCCACCAACGAGATACCGCTGACCGTACTATAGGCCCATGAGACTGAACCTTGGCTCAGGGCACAGCGCCATCGATGGATGGACAAGCATCGACCGCTCGCCAAGCATCTTTCTCGACCGAATTCCCGGTTCAAAGCGGCTGCTGCGTTCGCTCCATGTGATCGACGATAGTCAGGCCAAGCGTTGGGATCCTGCCGTAATCAGGGCTGATATTCGGCGGTTGCCCTACGCGGATGCGACGGTTGACGCCATTTACAGCTCACACGCGTTGGAACACTTGTATTTCGATGACGCGCGGGCAGTCTTGGTCGAGTCGTATCGAGTCTTGCGGCCGGGAGGCGTTATCCGCCTTGCCCTCCCAGACTGTGAATCTCACGCTCGGGAATTGGTCGATGCGTTGGCTGGTAACGCTTCGTCAGCTGACGCTGCTTTAGCCGTGCGCGTCTACAATGAAAAGCTTCTCGCGTTTCCTTCTGCCAAACCACGCGGACTGGATGCCGTGAAGCGGGCAGTGGGCGGTCATATCCACCGCTGGCAGCCGATGTATCCCTTAGTTAGATCGATGCTTGAGGAGATAGGATTCGCGTCGGTAACTCGGTGTGTATTTCAGGAGGGGCGTACGCCAAATTTGCGTGATATAGAGACTCGCGCCGAGAGCTTCTTCGTCGAAGGAGAGAAGGCGTAGTCGTGATAGTGGTCAGCGCGCCCTACCCCGAGTCGGCAATCAGAGCGATCTCGATGTATGCCGCCGCCGAGCGGCAATTACACATGCATTTCAGCCGTGGCGGTCTGAGCCCAGCTGGACGACCCCTTTCTCGAAGGAGAACGCGAAGGTCCCTGGCTGATACATTCCCTTGGGGCGTGGCGAGTACTCCACTTGCGCATATAAATGAGCTGGCGAGGCTTGCAGCCAAAGCCGGGCGATTCCCGCCGGCCGCGCAGGTGGCACTGATGTACCGACAATATGCGAGGTTCGACAGGCTGGTGGCCGCCAGGTTGACTGATCGGGACCAGACGCTATTCGGAATGCCTGGCGCTTGCCTTGACGCGTTTCGCCAAAACCGCAAGTTGGGTGGGTTCAACGTGTTTCACGCTGTCAATGCGCACCCTTTGGCGCATAACGCGGCGTTGTTGGAGCAACATGAGACGGAGACCGTTCGAGGCGAACTCATTCCTGACGGTGCAGCCGCTCGAGTGAGTGAAGAGCTTGAGACCGCAGATATGGTGCTTTCGCCCTCACAATCGAACACGGCTGGACTCGTGCGGTTCGGTGTTCCGTCCGAAAAGATTGCGACGGTTGGATACGGCGTCGACCTTGCTCGATTTGACGTTTCGCTCGGGAGTGATGCTACCCCCGATGGGGCAGAGCCGATACGGCTATTGTTCGTTGGGCAGATATCTTTTCGCAAGGGTGTAGATACGCTCATTTCAGCGATGCGTGCCCTCGCGGACAATTTTCTGCTAACGATGGCTGGGCCCATTGTTTCGCCATCTGTCCTCTTAGATGTTCCGGCAAATGTTCGGATCTGTGGCTCGGTGTCGCAAGAGCACTTGGCCCACTTGTACAACGAAGCCGACGTCCTCGTTCTACCAAGTGTCGAGGACGCGTGCGCGCTAGTTACTTTCGAGGCGGCGGCGACCGGCCTGCCGGTCATTACGACTCGCGAGAACGGTGCTTCAGAATATTTGAACCGACGCGCCCTCATGCTCGTGCGGAGCGCTGACGCTGGCTCGCTTGCTAGCGCATTGGGTAGCGTTACGAAACTGTCCCTGGATGTAAAGTTGCAAAATCGTGCTGACCTGCTGGAAACGCGGCAGGTGGTCGACTGGGCTGAGTACGCAGAGCGAGTGATGAAGCGCGTCACAGAAAGTGGAACTGTCCACCGCTAGCGCGCCCTCAATTTGCCGCGCGGGCAGACATGTGTTCGCCGTCGTGCGCGGCCGTCTTGGGCTCAGCACTATCGTCCTAATACTTGAAGGAGTTAAACATGACCCTGAGGCGAGTCATGCGCAAATCTGCTCTGCTTTCAAGGGTGAATTCCTACCGCGTGCGCCGACACACTCGAATAATCGAAGAACTTCTGTCGTACAGCCCGAACTCAGCGGCCCCGGCAGAGGTTCTTTCTCGGCTTGCTATCCAATCAGTGCGCCAATCTGTCGCGCTAATGTATGAACTGTCGGAAACAACTGCTAGTTTTACACCTTTGAATCCTGAGGCTTTTCAGACCAGCATCTGGGACGGCGACAACCACGATAACCCGATTCGGCAAGCGGAAACGCTGACCCACGCGCTAAGCGAGGCTCTCGAAAAGTTCGGCAGTGACAAATCGACGGTGCACAACTACCACCTGGTGTATGCAGCAATTCTAGGTACGCTGCCGTCGGCCGCCGCAATCCTCGAGTTCGGACTTGGGACGAACAACGAGGATGTCCCTTCCACTATGGGTCGAAATGGAAGGCCGGGGGCATCCCTGCGAGCTTGGCATGCGGTTCTACCTGACGCTCAGGTCCTTGGCGCGGACATTGACAAGCGGATTTTGTTTGACGAGCCGCATATCTCAACGTTTCATGCCGACCAAACCGACGATGCGTCCATGGCGCATCTGTTGACTCGCCTGCCCGAGAAACTCGATCTGATTATTGATGATGGCCTACATTCTCCGAACGCGAATCTTCGCGTCCTGCTTTTAGGCCTTCGACTCGTGACAGTGGGCGGGTGGATCGTCATTGAGGACATCCGTCCATCAGCGGATCAGCTCTGGGCGGTCATTGCGCGTCTCGTTCCTGCAGGCTATCGCTGGTGGTACGTCAGGGCGCGCGCCGGCGATATGTTCGTAGTCCGCCGGCTGGCGTAGTTGTCTGGTCTGTCGCACTTATACGGCTGATCCGGAACGAGGGTGTAGTCGAGGTCGGAAGCCGCCTGCCTCGAGTAGTGATCTTGCGATGTAGTGGGTGAGGTTGCGGAAGCCGAGGGCGGTGCCGCGTAGGTGTTCCAGGCGACCGTTGATGGCTTCGGTGGGTCCGTTGCTGGTGTGGGGTCGGTCGAAGTAGGCGAGCACGTCGGCGGCGCGCCGGTTCAGCGTTCGGCCCAGGGTGATCAGCTCTGTGAGCACGGTCGGGACGCCGGCGCGTAGCTCACCGATGATCACGCTCAGTGCCGTCTTCGCGGCGGCGCGGTCGGGGTCGCGGTAGGTGGCGACGATGCGCTGGTAGTAGAGCCAGGTCGCTTCGACCTGCACGTGCGCGTCGTTGTTGAGCACCGCGGCCAGTCGCTTCTTCTGCTTGTCGGTGAGCAGGTCGGCGCCGGTGCGCAGCACCCGGCGTGCGCCGTAGAGCGGGTCGCCGGTGCGGCCGCGGTGACCGCAGGTCTGTTGTTGGATGTGTTGCCGGCAGCGATCCATCGCGCCCCCCGAACCGGACGTGCGACTTTCACCGCATCCGGCTCTCCACACGCTCACGCCAGGCAGGCTGGTGCTGACCGCGGTGCTGGGGTCCACGGTGTCGGAATCCGGTCTCCGCGGTAGCTGTAACGGACGATCGTCACCGCTGCCGGGTCGAACATTCGTATCCCGTCGTGTTCCGGCCACCACCCGCGAACGGTGTAGCGGCGGCGCAACGACTTACAGGACGCGCGGCGGTGTTTGTCCCGCAGCCACGCCAACACCCGACGCCACGTGTAGTGGCGCAGGTAGCCGAACGTGGCGTTGGAGACCGCGTGCCGGAAGTAGGTGGTCCAACCCCGAAGAGCAAGTTCCAGCTGTCGCAGGATCTCGCTCAACGGCTGGTTCGTGCCCTGCCGGGAGATCGCCTTGACCTTCCTCGCGATCGACGCGAGCGCCTTCTTCGAGGGGTAGGTGTAGACGTATCGTTTCCCGTCGCCCTGCTTGGCTTGACGCTGGATGCGGAAGCCGAGCAGGTCGAAACCATCGTCGATGTGTGCGATCCCCGTCTTGTCCGGGGCCAGGCGAAGCCCGACCCCGGACAGGATCGCCGCCACCGTCGCGTGCAGCGCCTGCGCGTGTGCACGTGTCCCGTTCACCATGATCACGAAGTCGTCGGCGTATCGCACCAGGCGATAGGTCGCTAATCCGTGACGGTGTCGGCGGGCCCGGTCGACCCGAGTGGCGCTGGTCTGCTGCCATGCCTCGGCGAAGTGATCGTCAAGGTCTGACAGTGCCAGGTTGGCCAGCAGCGGGGACAAGATCCCGCCCTGGGGCGTGCCCGTCCGCGTTTCCCGCGAGACCTCGTCCTCACCGAGGATCCCGGCCTTCAGGAACGCCTTCACCAGCGCGAGCACCCGCTTGTCTGCGACTCGTCGACGTAACCGCTCCATCAGCGCGGTGTGGTCGATGTTGTCGAAGCACGCCTCGATGTCACCTTCGAACACCCACGTGTATCCGTTGCGGGCGAACATGTGCACCTCGGCGATCGCGTCGTGCGCGCGTCGGTTCGGTCGAAACCCGTAGGAGCACGGCTGGAAGCCGGCCTCCAGGATGGGTTCCAGGACGAGCAGCAAGGCAGCTTGAACGACGCGGTCGCGGGTGTCGGGGATGCCGAGGCGGCGCCACTTGCCCGCCGCTTTCGGGATCATCTTCTCGCGCACCGGCAGCGGAGCGAAGCTCCGCTGCTTCAGGTCCTCACGTAGATCGGTGAGGAACGCGTCCACGCCTCGTCCGGCTTCGATCGAGCGGGCGGTCTGTCCGTCCACTCCTGCCGAACGGGCTCCCTTGTTCGCCCGGATCCGGTTCCACGCCATCATCAGCGTGCCCGGATCCGCCACGAGGTTGAACAGGTCATCAAACCGGCGATCAGGATCATCACTGGCCCAACGGTGCAGCTTCGTCTGGATCCCCAGTACCCGTGACCTTGCCTCAGCAAGGCTCGGCCACGACGCGTCGGTATCACCGGCGACCTTCTGGCATTCCAGTCCTCAGACTGCGAACGTGCTGTCGCCCTTCCCCATGTGCGCGGCTTCCCGCGCTCGGAGTACTACGGCGACTCCGCCCCGTCCCGGTCCCGTCAGCTGACGACGAGCCTGACTGCCGACCTGCTGGTTGCAGGCCCGGACAGTCGAGACCGGGACGGTTCCCATTTTCACTGCGTGCCGATCGATGAGGGCAGCGCCCAGCTCTTCCCCGACAGCCTCGCCACGAGTACGCCGCAGACATTCCTCGTGACCTTCAACGCCGACGTTGCTATCCGTCGCTGAAGTCGCCTCACCGCATTGCGGCTCGGCGTGCACTGCTGCCCGGCCCATATCCACCAGATTGGAGCCGGTTCCACGCTTACGGGGGTTCAACCACTGGTTCACTTGCGTTACGCATTCCCATCTCGCTAGCCAGGCCCGCACCGTCTGGCAGTACCAGCACGACCTGTCGTTGTCGGGGCTGCTCGCCACCCTCCCCAGCGTCTCCTGGATCAGGCTGCCCCCAGCTTCACCGTGATGCTGCGACACCACGGCGGCGGCGGTCTCTCACCCCCGCTCGAACACACAGCGCCTCATGGCGCACAGCGGCGACGTGGAAGGGGTCCATCACGGCGACCGCGTCCGGCACGGTGTCGGCG
>NZ_CAXTHK010000012.1:0-104428 GCF_964244045.1 uncultured Jatrophihabitans sp.
CCTGGAGCACTTTTCAGTTGATCACCACGCTGTCAGCGTGAAAGCGCCGGGTTAGTTTCACCGTGGTTCGGGCTCGTTCAGCACCTCGCGCGCGACGCGAAACGCGGTGTTCGCAGCCGGGACGCCGCAGTAGATGGCCGTCTGCAGCAGGACCTCGCGGATCTCGGCCACCGACAACCCGTTACGACGCGCAGCCCGCAGGTGTAGTGCGAGCTCCTCATAGTGGCCACCGGCGACGAGTGCGGTGAGCGTGATCATCGAGCGGCTGCGCCGGTCGAGACCCGGACGCGTCCAGATGGTGCCCCAGGCGTACTGGGTGATGAACTCCTGGAAGTCACGGGTCAGGTCGTCGCCGCCCGAGCGGTCGACGTGCGCGCCGCCGAGCACGGCTCGGCGTACGAACATGCCGTCCTGCCGAGCCTGTTCGGCGGTGCGGGCGTCACCGCTGATCAACCCGGCGACGACCTCCGGGGCCTCGGCGGGCGCCAGGTGGGCGATCCCGGTCAGCACCGCCAACCGGCTGCCCGCGATGCCCTCGACCACCTCCTGCAGGTTCGCGACCGGAGTGGCTTGATCGTGTTCACCGGCCACGGCCAGCACCGGACGGGTGATCTCGCCGAGGCGCTCGCGGACATCGAAGCGGGCCAGCGCCTCGCAGACCAGGACGTAGCTCTCGGGGTCGGCGTCGCGCAGCGCCCGGAGCAGGGTCTCGGCGCGTTGCGGCTCGCGCTCGGCGAAGCCGGGGCCGAACCACCGGCCCGGCGAGCTCTTGACCATCGGGCCCAGGCCCTCGCGCCGGACCAGCGCGGCGCGCTCGGTCCACGCCTGCTCGGAACCGATGCGCGCGCCCGTACACGCGAGGGTGACGTTGCGGATGCGCTCGGGGTGGTACAGCAGCAGCGCCAGCCCGACGGCCCCGCCGACCGAGTCACCGGCGTAGTCGAACGCGCGCTCGCCCCGCCCGGCGAGGACAGGCGCAACGGCCGCCACCACCGCGTCGGCGAGCTCCTCGATCGTGAACGGGCCGTCGGCGGGATCGCTCCGGCCGTGACCGGGCAGATCCCAGGCCAGCACCTCGAAACCGTCCAGCAGCGCTGCGCACGCGCTCCACAGCGACTCGCCGGTCGTACCGAGCGAGGGCCCGACGACCAGCAGCGGACGGTGTGGACGGGGCGGCGTCAGCGGGGTGACAGCAAGTCGTGGGGTCATCGGTGTCCGTCCAGCCAGGCGTGGGCGCGGGTGCAGACCGCATCGATCTGCAGGTTGATCGTGCCGTACCCGCCGACGTCGTGGTGTCCGCTCAGCTCGGCCGCCGACCTCTGCTCGGCGTTGATGTCGCGGCCGGCAGCGAGGTTCGTGGCCATCCGCTCGACGTCCACGCGCAACCCGCCGACCAGCTCGCTGGTCTGCGCGGCGGCGGCCGCGCTCTGCCGGCCCAGCGACTGCAGCGCCGGCCATTCCAGGTGCCACGAGCCGGCCGGCCGCTCGTCGTGCGCCTCGGCCGCGGCGAGGGTCAGCTGGGCGAGCTGGGCGGGCGCGGCGAGGGCCGTGCGGCGGATGAGCACCGACAGCACCGGGTTGGCCTTCTGCGGCATGGCCGACGACCCGCCGCGACCGTCGACGAGCGGTTCGGCCAGCTCGCCGATCTCGGGACGGGCCAGCACCAACACGTCGTTGGCGATGCGGCCCCACGCCGCGCACGCACCGGTCAGCGCTGCGCCGATGCGGGTGATCGGGGCGCGTGCGGTGTGCCACGGTTCGCGGTCGGCGAGACCGAGTTCGACGCTGGCGATCGAGGCGAGCCGTCGCGCCCGCACCCGGTCGCCGGTCAGCGCGGTGGCGGCGGACAGCGTGCCCGCTGCGCCGCCGAACTGGGCGGGGAAGGTCAGCGCGCGCACGTCGTCGGCGGCATCGAGGACGCCGTGCAACCACGACGCCACCTTGGCGCCGAACGAGATCGGCACGGCGTGCTGAGTGAGGGTGCGGGCGACCATCGGCGTCGCTCGATGGGTGTCGGCCAGGGTGGCCAGCGAGTCGACCTGAGCTGCACATTCGGCCAGCACCTGGCGCGTGGCGTCTCGCGCGCACAGCACCAGCGCGGTGTCGAGCACGTCCTGACTGGTCAGACCCCTGTGCAACCAGCGCGCCGCCTGCGGCGAATCGAGTCGCTCGCGCAGCAGTGCCAGGAGCGGGATGACCGGGTTGCCGCCGGCCTCGCCGGCTGCCGTCAGACCGCTCAGGTCATCGGCACCGACCAGCCCGTCGAGCTCGTCGGCGGCCTTGTCCGGTGCCACCCCGAGCGAGACCAGCGCCTGCAACCAGGCGCGCTCGACCTGCACCATCGCGGCCAGCACCGCGGCGTCGTCGAACAGCGCGCCGGCCCGGTGATCACCGGGCCAGAGCAGTGCAGTCACTTCACGGGGTAGGCGAGGAACACCGTTTCGTCCTGCCCCTGCAGGCGGACGTCGAAACGTAGCCCGTCCGGCTCGGCCACGGCGATCAGCGTGTGCCGGCGCTCCTCGGGAACGCGGGACAGCAGTGGGTCCAACCCGTGGCCCGGGACGTACGCCCGAGTGGCGAGGCGGTCGAGCAGGCCGCGAGCGAAGACGGTAACGGCGAAGAACGGGTTCGGGCCACCGGGCAGCAGGGTGGTGAACGAGTACCGGCCCGCGTTGTCGGTGGCCGCGCGACCCCAGCCGGTAAAGGTCCACCCGTCACGGTGCAGCGACCCTGGCTCGTTCACGAGGGCACCGCCCGGATCGGTCTGGCCGATCTCGATCAGCGCGTCGGGCACCGGCTGGCCGTCACCGTCGAGCACCCGGCCGTGCAGTCGGATCGCGCCGGGGTGACCGGGCCGCACGAGGTCCGAGCCGCCGACGTAAGGGAGTGCGTAGCCGAAGAACGGCCCGATCGTCTGCCCAGGGGTCGTCACAGGTCCTCCTCCGTCAACGTTCGTACGTCGCCGGTGAGGACGATGTCCCAGCGGTAGCCGGTGCAGTATCCAGCCTGGGTGACATCGTGATCGTAGGTGGCGACGAGCCGCTCACGTGCCTTCGGGTCGGTGACCGACTGCAGGATGGGATCGAGCGGAAACAGCGGATCGCCCGGGAAGTACATCTGGGTGATCACCCGCTGGGTGAAGTCGGTGCCGAACAGCGAGAAGTGGATGTGCGCCGGCCGCCAGGCGTTGTCGTGGTTCTTCCACGGGTACGGGCCGGGCTTGACGGTCAGGAAGCGGTAGCGACCGTCGGCATCCGTGAGAGCCCGACCCGCCCCGGTGAAGTTCGGGTCCAGCGGCGCCGGGTGCTGGTCGCGCTGGTGCGCGTAGCGGCCGGCAGCATTCGCCTGCCAAACCTCGACGAGCTGATGGCGAACCGGCCGGCCGGCGCCGTCGGTCACCCGGCCGGTGACGATCATGCGCTCGCCCAGCGGTTCGCCGCGGTGCTGGATGGTGAGGTCGGAGTCCAACGGCGCGACGTCCTGCGCCCCGAACACCGGCGCCCACAGCTCGACACCCTCGGGGTCGGTCGTCATCGGCGCCTGCTTCGGGTGCCGCAACCGGCTGCTGCGGTACGGCGGGTAGTCGATCAGCGGTTGTGGAGCCGTGTCGGCGACAGCGGAAAGCGCGGCAATCTCGGCGCTGATGGTGGCTTGACTCTCCAGTTCGCTCACCGGACCGACGTTAGGACCCCACCCCGGCAGAGGTGGCAGACTCAGTTCCACTGAGCGAAAGGCTAACTGGACGGAAGGACGTGCTGTGGCTGGCAATCTTGGCGAGCCGGGCGCAACGGTGACGTCACGGGTGCTGGGTCTGTTGGACGCCTTCGACGCGAACCACCGGCGGCTCACCCTCACCGAGCTCGCTCGGCGTGCCGACCTACCGATCGCCACGGCGCACCGTCTCGTTGGCGAGCTTGAGCGCTGGGGCGCGCTCAAGCGCGGCGTCGACGGGGCGTATGTCGTCGGACGGCGCCTGTGGGACCTCGGACTGCTCGCGCCCGTGGAGTACGAGCTGCGCCGCATTGCCTCGCCGTTCCTGCACGACCTCTACGGCGCAACGCTTGCCACCGTCCACCTGGCGGAGCTCGACGGCACGTCGGTGGTGTACCTCGACCGGCTGTCCGGCCACGCGTCGGTGCCGGTGGTCAGCCGGATCGGGTCGCGGTTGCCGCTGCACGCGACAGGAGTCGGGAAGGTGCTGCTGGCGCATTGCGACGACGGCGTGCGTGGTGCCGTCCTGGCCAATCTCACCCGCGTCACGCCGTACACCATCACTCAGCCCGGCCGGCTACGCGAGCAGCTGCGCCGGGTGCACCGCGACGGGTACGCCCAGACCGTCGAGGAGATGAGCCTGGGTGCCTGCTCGGTGGCCGTGCCGGTGCTCGGTCCTGGCGACACGGTGGTGGCGGCGCTGGGTCTTGTGGTCGCTGATCTCAAGCGGGACCGTCCTCGTCTGGTTGCTGCCCTGCAAGTAGCAGCGCGTGGCATCACCCGCTCGCTGGTCAGCGAGCGAGCGCTGACCGAGTGATTCCGTCCAGTGAGAGCGCGCGGTGCGCGGGATCGGCGGCGTCACGTTGACTGGGGTCATGCGCACTCGGGTGGCAATCGTCGGTGCAGGGCCTGCTGGGCTGCTGCTGTCTCATCTACTCGCTGCAGGCGGGGTCGAGTCGGTCATCGTCGAAAGCCGTACCCGAGAGTATGTCGAGGCTCGGATCCGGGCCGGCATCCTCGAGCACTCAACGGTCGACCTGTTCAAGTCGGTCGGGCTGGACGAGCGGCTGCAGCGCGAGGGCGACGAGCACCGCGGCATCTACCTGCAGTACCCGGGGGAGCGGCACCACCTGGACTTCGTCGACCTCGGGGCCCACACCGTCTGGGTCTACGGGCAGACCGAGGTCACCAAAGACCTCGGCGCGGCGCGCGAGGCGGCCGGCCAGCAGATCGTCTACGAGGCTGCGAACGTCGCGCTGCACGACATCGAGACCGAACGGCCCTTCCTGACGTACACCGATACCGGGGGATCACCGCAGCGCCTCGACGCCGACGTCATCGTGGGGTGCGATGGTTCCTTCGGCCCCAGCCGCGCGGCCGTGCCCCAGCACGCCCGGCAGACGTGGGAGCGGACGTACCCGTTCTCCTGGCTGGGCATCCTCGCCGATGTCGCGCCGTCGACCGATGAGCTGATCTACGCCTGGCACCCGGACGGGTTCGCGCTGCACTCGATGCGTTCGCCGCAGGTCAGCCGGCTGTACGTGCAGGTGCCGAACGGCACCGACGTCGCGGACTGGTCGGACGAGCGCATCTGGGCGGCCCTCGCCACCCGCCTCGGCGACGGCGAGAACGGCTGGCGGCTCACCCCTGGGCCGATCACCGAGAAGAGCGTTCTGCCGATGCGCAGCTTCGTCATGGCGCCGATGCGGCACGGTCGGCTGTTCCTCGCCGGCGACGCGGCGCACATCGTTCCGCCGACGGGTGCGAAGGGTCTCAACCTCGCCGTCGCCGACGTGGCGCTGCTGGCCCCGGCCCTGTCCGCGCTGCTGACCCGCAATGACCCTCGTCCCGCCGATGAGTACAGCGATCGCGCGTTGCGCCGGGTGTGGCGGTGCACGCACTTCTCTTGGTGGATGACCTCGATGTTGCATACCGGAGAGGACCCGTTCGACGCTCAACTACAGCTCGCCCAGCTGCGCTGGGTCACCTCGAGCGAGGCCGGCGCGGGCGGCTTGGCCGAGAACTACGCCGGGTTGCCCATCGGCTTTTGAGCGACGGGCAATAGCGCCCAGCTATCCCTCTTGCGTGGAAAGCGGCTTTTCACCGAATACTGCGGTTGAAGCGCGACGCCGTTGGGCACTACTGCTGGCATGGGAGCGCGCGCAGGGGACGCCTCGTTGATCGGGCGTGCGAGGTTATGGACGTGACTGGTTCTGGATCTCCAGCGCCGGTCACGACAAGTATCGACCTGCCGCCCTCGCCCGATGCCGCCGCGCTCGCCCGCCGTTACCTGGCCAAGCACGCCGAAGGCCTCGATCCTGATCTCGTGTACGACGCTCAGCTGCTGGTCACCGAGCTCGTCGCCAACGCGGTGAAGCACGGGCAGCCGGCGATCACGCTGCAGCTACGTCTCGAACCGCCGGGCATCGGCGTACGCGTGCACGACGACGGCGACCAGCTGCCGGTGGTCCCCGGCGACGCAGCCCCCGACCAGCCGTCCGGACGCGGGCTGCGCATCGTGTCGACGCTCGCCTCTGAGTGGGGTGTCGAGACCTCGCCGGAGACGCTCGGCAAGACGGTGTGGTTCCAGCTACGCAGCTACGAATGAGCGCTGGCCGGTGGACGAACACGTCGCGCAGTTGCTCGCCGTCGTGCACGACAGGGCGGCGCTCACCGACGCCCGGGACGCAGCCTGGTCAGAGCTGTTCGAGTACGACGCGCTGATCGCGTCGTCGGCCGCCTTCGACCTGCTCGCCGGCGAGCCGCGGATCAAGCCATCACGCGCGTTGGTCGTGGATCCCGGTGACACGGCCCGCCGGCACTGGGAGGCGCGGGTGGCGGCCGCGGCGGCCCTGCTCGCCTCACCCGTCGTGGTGCAGCTGTTCGACGAGTTACGCGACGAGCTGGCTGAGGACGCCGACCTGGCCGCAGACGTGTTCACGACCGCGACGCCCCACCCGGGATTGACTGCTCAGCACTTCGCCGTGCTGCGCACCCTGGGATGGCAGCGAGCTGACCGTTCGTCAGCCCGGCAGCTGGGTCAGCCATTCGTCGAAGGTCACGACACCCCGGGTGGCGTCGCCCCGGGGGAGCAGGCCGTCGCCGGCCATCTCGCGACCGGCGACTCCGGGCAGTCGTAGCGGGACAACGACCCGGCGCTGACCGCGTCGGCGAAGCAGCCGACGCGCGAGGTCGGGCATCTCGTGCACCTCCGGGCCGGCGAGTTCGGGCGCCTGGCCCAGCGGCGGTCCGGTAGCGATCTCGACAAGCCGCGTGGCGACCTCGACGGCCGCGACAGTTGCCGAGCGCATCCGGGGGATCGGAGCGACAGGGCCCATGCTCTGCCCGAGCAACTGGCTGGTGAACTCGTGGAACTGGGTAGCGCGCAGGATCGTCCACGGCGTCGAGCCGTCGGTGATCAACTGCTCCTGCAGGCACTTGCCCTGGTAGTAGCCGCTGGGCACCCGGTCGACGCCGACGATGGACAGCGCGACGTGGTGGGTGATGCCGGTGCGTTGCTCCGCCGCGAGCAGTGTGCGGGTAGCGGCGCCGAAGAACGCCGTCGACTTGGCCCGGCTCAGACCGGGCGTGTTGGTGACGTCGACGACGGCGTCAACGCCGTCGAGCGCCTCGTCGACGCCGAGTCCCCGCAGGACGTCGACGCCCTTCGTCCGGCTGATCACGACCGTCTCGTGACCGGCCATACGCAGCGACGACACCACGAGCCGTCCTACCAAACCGGTGCCGCCGGCCACCGCGATCCGCATCCGTCGACTCTGACACGCAGCGTTTCGGATGGCATGGCCGACCCGCCCGACGTGGTTCTCGGACCACGTTGGTCGCCATCCTGGGTACGTAGATCCGGGGCGGCGTCGTGTGCCCGGGATCGAGGTCGACATGCGAGTTCCGAACAACCCGTTGGGCCGGGCGGTGGACGCGGCCGCCCACGGTCCGGACCTCGCGCGCCGGGTCACCGCGCTGGTGCCGCGCGTGATCCGACTGCTGGACTCCGCGGACGGTTTGGTCGAACGCCTCGAGGCACTGTTGGACCGTCTCGAGGGTTGCGAGGCGCAGGTGCAGGGCGTCGTCCAACGGGTATCGGGTTCGGAGCTTGCCGCCCGTTCGGTGATCGGGCAGGTCGCCCAGACGCACCGCCGGGCCGAGTCCTTGCTCGACACCTACGAACCGTTGCTGAAGCGGTCGGTCGACACCGCGGCCTACGCAAGCGATCGGTTCGGGCCCGATCAAGTGGACTCGGTCATCGACTTCCTGGACCACCAGCAGGTCCTGCGCAAGCTCGAAGAGGTCCTGCCGATGTTGGCCGGCCTGGGCACGGTGGCGCCGGACCTGAAGGAGTTGATCGCGGTGTCCCGCGGGTTCAACGAGCTGTTGGGCTCGGTGCCCGGCCTGGGCAAGGCCAAGCGACGTGTCGACGAGGAGCTCGAGGACCTGCAGGACGAGGCCGACGACCCCAACTCGCCCCGACAATGACGAAGGACGGCCCGGTTGCCGAGCCGTCCTTCTCGTAGTGCGTGGTCAGTTCTTGTCGCCGGTACGTTCCTCAGCGGCGTCCACGGCCTTGTCGATCTGGTCCTCGTGGCCGAACTTCGCCCCTGCCGCGTCGCCGGCCTTGTCCAGGCCCTTGTCGACCTGATCGTCGTGCTCGTCCGCCAGCTTCTTGATGTCGTCCAGTCCGGGCATGGAGTCCTCCTCCGCTCGTGGGTCAACACCGGTTGTGCGCCCCACCGGTCTGATACCCGGGCGCCCGCCTGAGCGAACCGCCTCGAGCAGGTCAAGATCGACGACCAGCGGGCGATGGTCTGACACCGCCACCAACGGGGTGGACGTCGAGGCCACGGAGCCGAATTCGCCGCGCGCCAGGATGTGGTCGAGCTGCAGACGCGGCCGCGGCGCAGGGAAAGTGGGCGCACTGGCGAGGCTGCGGAAACCGGTGATCCTGGCCGGGGCGGCCCCGCGCAGATTCAGATCACCGAGCAGCAGGAGCGGATCCGGCCGCGCGCGGACCTCCTGGACGAGCCGCCGCAGCTGTCGGCTCTTCCACACGGGCGCGAACGGCAGGTGGGTGCCGACGACCGTCACCTCGTGCCCGTCGCCGAGGTCGATCTGCGCGACGATCGCGACCCGAGGCTCCTCGCGGACGACCAGGATGCCCGCCTTGGGCACCCACAGCGGCAGCGCGATCGGCGCCGCCGGTGTGCGCAGCACCTGCACCTTGCGCAGCGGGAGTTGGCTCAACAGTGCGCAGCCGTAGGCAGGTCCGCGCTGCGGCCGGTCGCCGGCCGCCGTCCACCTGGACCCTGGCGTGCCGTACAGCGTTGGGGCGAAGACGTGGTGGCGCGCACCCATTGCCTTGGCCGCGATCCGGCAGAGGTCGGCCCCACCGGAGCGTTGTTGGTCGCGGTCGACCTCCTGCAGCGACAGCACGTCGGCGTCCAATGCTGCGATCACCGCGGCGAACCGGTCGACGTCGACCCGGCCGTCGGCGAGCGAGCGGCCCGAGGAGATGTTGAACGTCACGAAGCGCACGGCGAGCAGGTACCCGCACCGGCGGCGCACGTGTCATCAGCCGAAAGCACGTGACAATGGTGTAAAGTCTTCGTGAGGCAGCATCTGGTGACGCTGCGAGCCATTCTGTGCGATTCGGCGTGGTGCCAGGCTCTGGAAACGCGGTCCCCGAATGCATCTCTCCCGTCCGATCTCTCTGTTGACCACGGCACTTCTCGTGCCGGTTGTCGCGGGAGTGGCGCTGACCGTCGGTCTCGCAACCCACGCTTCCGCTGCCGGATCGTCGCCCCTCGGCGCCGCAGCCAGCTTCGCGGTCCTCGGCACCTCGGCCGTCACCAACACCGGGCCGTCCGCGATCAGTGGCGATGTCGGGGTGAGCCCCACCACGAGCATCACCGGATTCCCTCCGGGCCAGATCACCAATGGCACGCTGCACGCCGGCGACGCGCAGGCGTCGCAGGCCCACGCCGACGCGGCCGTCGCCTACGACCACTTCGCGGCGCAGGTACCCACCGGCAGCGCCACCGCGAATCTGGGCGGAACAACCGTGACGCCGGGCGTGTATGCCGAGACGGCGCTGGCGCTGACGGGCACCGTGGTGCTGGACGCACAGAACGATCCCGACGCGACGTTCGTGTTCCAGTCCGCGAGCACGTTCATCACCGCGGCCAGCGCCAACGTTGAGCTGCGCAACGGCGCCAGTGCTTGCAACGTGTTCTGGCAGCTCGGCACCTCGGCAACCATCGGGACGAACACCCACCTCGCCGGGACGGTGCTGGCCCACGCCTCGATCACCGCGACAACCGGTGCGACCGTCGACGGTCACCTCCTGGCCGTCGGCGCGGCGGTGACCATGGACTCCAACGCGATCACCGCCCCGGACTGCACGAAGGCCAACACGACGGTCGCGCTGTCGTCGTCGCTGCCATCGACGCGATTCGGCACCGCGATCGACCTGACCGCGGTCGTGCGCGGATCGTCGTCGACCGGGTCCGTCAGCTTCGCCGACGTGCCGGCCTCCGGCGCACACAGCGGCGAGACGCTGGCGTTGGGCTCAGCGGTGCTTGCCAACGGCGTGGCGCAGCTG
Source organism: uncultured Jatrophihabitans sp. (assembly GCF_964244045.1). Taxonomy (NCBI): domain Bacteria; kingdom Bacillati; phylum Actinomycetota; class Actinomycetes; order Jatrophihabitantales; family Jatrophihabitantaceae; genus Jatrophihabitans; species uncultured Jatrophihabitans sp. Next base: position 10,325 of record NZ_CAXTHK010000012.1, read on the forward strand.
ACTGTCGTCCTGCCCGCGTTCGGGGCCAATGTCGTCACCGCCACCTACGGCGGGGACGACGCCCACAACGGTTCGTACTCCACCCCGGTCACGGTGCAGGTCAACGCCTATGTCGGCGAGGTGATCGTGACCGAGTTCCGAGCCTCGGGACCGGCCGGTTCCGGCGACAGTTACGTCGAACTCCGCAACACGGGTCCGGCCGTGCCACTGGGCGGGTTCGTCGTGCGCACCGACGTCGGCACCTCTACCACGTTGCCCTCGAACGCCGGGACGCTCGGCACTGCCCGGTCCTACCTGCTCACCGGCCCCACGTACTCCCTGTCCACTGTCGGCACCGCTGATGATTCCGGCGTCCCCATTGGCGCAGGCGGCGTGCAGGTGTTGGCTCCGGACACCGACTCGACGGTGACCGACGCTGCCGGGCCGACCGACGGATTTCACCTGGGCACCGGATTGGCCCCGCTGGCCGGTGCCACCCCCGGCGGCCAGTACGCCTGGGTCCGCACCGAGGTCGCCGGCGCGGCCGTCAACTCCGGTGACAACGCTGCCGACTTCCAGCTCGTCTCGACGACGGGGACCGCGATCGGTGGCGCGCAATCCACCCTGGGATCACCGTCGCCGATCGGCACCGCCGACCCCTACCAGCACAACGTCACGCTCAGGTCCACGCTGCTCGATGCGGGGGTCGCCAGCACGGCAACGCCCAACCGGCTCGCAATCACCGGCCCGCCCGGGACCCTGACCCTTCGCCGCACGATCACGAACACCGCCGCCGGCACCGTTCACAATGCGAACGTACGGATCTCCGCAATCAGCGAGGCGAACGGTGTCACGCAGGCCGGCCGCACCAGCGTGCCCGCGCGCACCGCTGAGCTGCGGGCCACCGATCCCGCCACCGCCACCACTGTGGTCACCCTCGGCAGCGGGGCCACTGTCTTGGTGCACAACCTGAGTCCGGACGATCCGGCGACGAGCTCGAACGGCGGCGGCCTCAACACGACCCTCACCGTGCCCCTGCCCGTCGGTGGGCTGCTCCCTGGCGCGAGCGTCGACATCGCCATCACCCTGACCGTTGACGTCTCGGGCACGTACTGGCTCGGCTACGACGTCGACGCCTCCGACGACTGAACCCATTCGTTCTCGTATGTTGATCAGCTTTGCACCCGGAATGGTCGCTGCGAAGCGGGCGGAACAACCATTCACCGTGCAAACGTGATCACAATGCTCGCGGGACTCACGGTCACCAGACCGCGTAGCAGTACCCGGGTCGCCGCTGGCCTGCGCCGTGGGCTCGGTGGTGGACAACTGATCACTTGACGGCTATTCAACATTCAAAGATCAACTATGTTGGTCTTGGAGGATTGACGAAGGCCCCGTATCCGGGGCCTTCGTCGTGTAGGGGGGTAGGATTTGAACCCACGACCTCTGGGTTATGAGCCGCCATCGCGTCTGCCATCACGTTCGACGGCAAATCGGTGGCAGGACGGAGATCGCGATGGGATTCGTGCGCAAGCGGCGCGGCACGGCCGGCGCGGCCGTCTACCGGGACGTCCGGGGCAAGGTGCGGCACGCCGGGACTTTCCCCACGCGGCGCCAGGCGGAGAAGGCGTGGCAGCGCGCCGAGGCGCTGATGAGCGCGGCGAACATCCGGCAGCAGAAGATCATCCTGTCGGCGGTCTTCACGACCGCCCTCAACGACTTTGTGATCGTGCTGCACCCGTGCAAGGGCGTGAAGACGCCGACGGTCGCGGTAAAGGAGTACCGCATCGTCACGCTGGCCGAGTTCGACGTGCTGCTGACCGCACTGCCGTCGGACTCCGCACGGCTGTTCATCGAGACAGCGATCGGCTCAGGACTGCGCTGGGGAGAGCTCACCGAACTGCGCGTCGCCGACCTGCACGCGCCGTCCGGCATCGTCACGATCACCCGCGACGTCGTCGAGCTCAGCCCGAAGTTCCACCCTGACGGCGGGCGGTTCTTGGTAAAGCCGTACCCGAAGAGCAAGCGCGCCCGGCGGTTCAAACTGGAGCCGGAGCTGGTATCCCGACTGGTCGCACACGTCGAGCATTACGGCCTCGGCTCGGACGACCTGATCTTCCGCTTCGACACCCTCCATTCTCCAGCGACGGGTCGCCGGTTGCGTGCGGTCGAGGATCTCGGTCGCACCGAGCCGAACGCCGCGGCCCGGACGTACGCACACGGCTCGCTGTCGGCCTACACCGCCGGACGCTGCCGTTGCCCGCACGGCCGCGCCGCGTTCGCCGAGTACCGCGCGGGCCGGCGCGCCGACGGTCTGGACGCGCCCCGCGGCGTCCGTGAACGTGACACCGACGGACACCTCCCGCGCGACTGGTTCCGCAATCACGTGTGGAGGCGCGCGTGCGACGAGGCCGGCCTCGACCCGCGACCTCGGTTGCACGACCTGCGCCACTCCCACGCCTCGTGGCTGCTCGCCGGCGGCGCCGACCTGCAAGTGGTCAAGGAGCGCCTCGGCCACGGCTCGATTGCCACGACCGGGAAGTACCTGCCCACGCTGCCGACCGCCGATGAGACCGCCCTCGCCGCGCTTCGCCGCATCCGCGGAACGTCGTAGCGAGTCAGACTGCCTGGCGCTGCGCCAGAGCGACGTAGTCCTCGACCAGGCCCGGAAGCATTCGAAGGTGCACGATGGTCCCGTCGCCAGCTGGGACCAGATCCACGACCTGGCACACAGCTGCCGCTTCTTCGTCGCCGGCCACCACGAGCGCGCCCGGGGTGATGCTCGCCGGCTCAGGAGCCTCGTCGAGGAACGTCCAGACGAAGCCCGTGTCGTCCTCATCGTTAAGGTCGGCGGTGATGTCGATTCGGTGCATGGTCTGGCCTCCTCTCGCTCGGCGGCTACATGCCGTACTGATTATTGTCCCGCGCCGGCCCCAGTACGGCCAGCAAGCGTTGAAGCTCGCCGTCTTCGGCGCCAGCCAGCCGGACGGTGAAGTGCGGCGCCAAACCGGTCGGCAGCAGGTCGAAGCCGGCGCGACTCAGCATTCCGACGCTGGTCAGGTGCACTCGGCGGAACGTGGTGAACCGATCGCGGAGCGCGTCGTCGAGCGGTCGGTCCACGACCGCGAAAACGGAGATCCCGAACAGCGGTGATGCGTCCAGAGCCCAGCCCGAGCAGTCCGGAGTGCGTGGCGGCGCAGCTTGTCGACCGTGTCCGAACTGCCACGCACGACGACTACGGCGTCCGCCGGTGGCACGCCTGCGCGTAGCCGTTCGCGTTGCTCGATCCGACCTGGCACTCGGCGAGACTAGCGATTCCTGGGCGCAGCTGGCGGGACCGCCGAAGCACCCGGCCCGGGCCTCCGCACGGAGTTATCCACAGACATTGAGTAATGCAATGGGGTGTTCTCGTTCTAGTGGTGCTTACGTTGCTACGAAACGCGCGAGGTGGCGGCGGCGGAGCCGACGTCGAGGTCGGTGGGGCCGGCCGAGGTACTGCCTCAGCGACATGTGCTGTAGATGCAGGCTGGGATCTGCAGCTCAATCCTGCAAGAAGACCTCGTCGAGATGCCATTCAAGGAACTCGCGAGCTGGACGATCGAGTCGGCGTGATGGGATCGCGACGGGTTCTCTCGATTTCGCACGCCGGTAGAACTCCTCGCCGTTGCCGAACTCGCCGCGCAGCCGTGGGCTCACGACCAGGCTGTAGTTCGGTGCGACTCCGAGGTATCCCGCGTCGAAGAGCGTGTGGACATCGGACCGGAGCAAGAGCCCATTGTCGACTCGGTGCTCCCCACCCTTGGTGAGCGGTCGGATATGCGCGGCCTGCAACACTGGCCGGATCTTGTCGCCCGTGATGGCGCACCGATGCGAGTAGACGCCGCGAACAACGCCCTGGAAGGCGCGTTGCCCGAGTCGTGTCGTTGCCAGGCGTGGGTCACCGAACGCAGGCCCTGGGCGGTGCCAACCTTCGGCGGTGTCGACTTCAAGCGATACGCCGACCAACCGGGGGAACAGCAGGTCGAAGTAGGGCGCGACGTTCGGGTCTGCAGACGAATAGGTCTTGCTCTGGACGACGGAGGGCGCGAAATCGGACGGCGGCGCAGCCGGCTCGTCGAAAAAGGAGACGTCGCGGATGAAGACGCAGCCAATCTTCGGGTCATCGTGCGGCGCGAGTGGCGCCCGGCGGTACCGGCCCACGCGCGCCCGCATCTCGTCAAGCGTCGAAGCGCCGTTGGCATCACCATAGATTTGCCAGGCCTCGGAGATCGTCAGAGGCGCGAAGCCGCTGAAGAACCCGCCGCCGACGATCTTGTTGTCAGGGTGGTGGGTCTCGAAGAAGAACGGTTCGCCGATGGATAGGGCGCGAAACGCGCGGTCGCCGGCAGGGCGCCAGAAGTTCACCTCGTCGGCGCGCGCTGCGGTCAGGTGACGTACCCAGTCCGCATCGGTGACACCTACGTACGCCCGCACAGGCATGCGCTGATGTCGCTGCTGGCGATCAACGGGCTGCGGATCTCTGAGGCTCTGGACTCGGACATCCACGCCCTCGGCACCGAGCGCGGGCATCGTACCCTGACGGTCGTTCGCAAGGGCGGCAAGATCGTCACCATCCCGCTCGCACCGCGCAAACGCCCTCCGTGCCCGTGCACGAGTACCGGATCGTCACACCGGACGAATGCGAGCGGCTGTACCGGGCAATGCCCTCGGGCAGTGCCCGGCTGTTCATCGGCGTCGCCATAGGTTCCGGGCTTCGCTGGGGTGAGCTCACCGAGCTGAGGCCAGGCGACCTGCACATGCCGTCCGGGATCGTGACCGTCTCCCGGGCAGTGTCTGAGATCAAACTTGATTTCCACCCCGACGGGGAGCGCTTCCTGATCAAGCCCTATCCGAAGAGCAAACGATCACGTCGCTTCAAACTCGACCCCGATCTGGTGTCCGCGATTGCCGCTCACGTCGCCCACCACCAGATCGGACCGCATGAGCTCCTGTTCGGCTTTGAGACGTTCGCTTCGCGAGCGGCGAACAGACGGCAGCACATGTCGGTCGGCGAGCTTGGCATGACCCCACCCAACGACGCCGGCCGCCGCTACGCCCACGGCAGCATGTCCAAGTGCTCAACCACATGCTGGTCGAGTCCGCCGGGTCGGTGGGGCGGATGCACGGCACGAACTACCTCGCCCTCCAGCACGCCCGCCTCACCAAGCGGCGCGGGATGGGCCGGGCCCAAGTGGCGGTTGCGCACTCGATCCTGGTCGCGGCCTACTGGGTGCTCAAACGCGACGAGCCCTACCGCGACCTCGGCCCGGACTGGCACGTCCGGCGCGACGCCGAAGCCCACACCCGCCGCCTGGTCACCCAGCTCGAACGCCTCGGTCACACCGTCGCCCTCGACACCCCGGCAGCGCCACCGGCCGCCGGACCCGCTGGACACGAACGACCGTCGGGCTACGCCCGACGGCGCTGACGCGCGCGCTCCAATCACCTATCCACGGGTCTGTGTCATGTCTCGGGGTCGGCTGTCGAGCTGTCGACGCCTTGTTTCGGGCTGGCTCGTCGGCGGGAATGTGCGGCTGGGCTGGGTGATGAGGTCGACGGGCGACGTAGCCGAATGGCCTTCTGGTCCCTGGTGTCGGGGGATTCGGACTAGTTGCGTTGTGGCAGGGCCAGACCCCAGGGTTTCGGCCGCGATTGGTCACGCTGGCCGGCGAGGGGGACATCCTCGGGCTCAAGGCCTGTCTCGGTGGTGAGGGTGCGAAGTTCTGAATGGCGGTGCTCACCGGGTTTTCGAACCGCGCTGTTACGACGCGTGCGTCTTGCCTGCGACGGCAACAAAAGGATTACCTGAGGTCGTGTCGACCGTGTGGGCGCAAGTGATCGTGCAGAACTGCATCGTCCATCTGGTCCTCAATCGTTCCGGCTCACCGGCCGGCGGTACTGGGACGAGATCAAGCGGGACGAGCCGTTCCACTCCGCCGTCAACGCCACCGCCGCCAGGGCGGCGTTCGACGAGCTGGCCGAGAAATGGGTCCCACTACCCGCCCGTGATTCGGCTCTGCGACAACGCGTGGGCGGAGTTCATCCCCGTTTCTGAACTATGACGTCGAGAACTTCACCGCCGTCTGTTCCACGAACGCGATCGAGTTCTTGAACGCCCGGTATCGGCGGGCGATCAAGGCCCGCGGCCACTTCCCGAACGAGCAGGCCGGGTTGAAGTGCCTGTACCCGGTCACCCGGCATGCGGTTCGGGTTGACACCCTGCTTCGTGTTGGCTAAACCCAACAACGACAGTGCCGCCCGCTGGTCTGGCGCCAGCGGTACCGAGTGTTCACGGCGCCCGTCGACCTGCGCCAGCGTAATGGTCACGTCGGCCGCAGGCTCGCCACGTTGGAGAACCTGGATGTGGAACGTCAGCGAGCTGGTTCCGAGACGCAGCAGCGAAACATCGAAATCAGCCGGTCCGACGAACAGCTCGCGGCCGAAGTCGCTCGTAACGTTGACGACGCCGAGATCCCGCGGCTCAAGCAGACCCGTGCACGTGGTTGCCAACGCACGCTGCCACGCCTCGGCGGTGTATTCGAGCGCGAGGTAGAACGGAACGTGGTCGGAGGTGGGTGTGCTGCCGTCGTCGGCCCGCGAGTGGGCGAGGCTCAACCGGAAACGAAGCATGCGTCAGACGCAATCGCTGCGGTCAGTGCGAGCTGTTGCGGGCGGGCTCAGCGGGTTGCCGATGGCGAGATCAACACCTTGCCGAACGTGTTTGGTCGCCTGAGCTCGTGCACGATGTCGGGCAGTTCATCGAGAGAGACCCTGTGCGTGATGAGCGGGTAGGGCATGAGTGTGCCGTCGGCCAATCGGGCGAGGGTGTGCTCGAAGCCGGTCAGGGTAGTGAAGTTGGGGAAGACGATCGACACCTCCTTGAGCAGCGGCACCAGCCGATGAAAAGTTTCTGGTTCAGCGTGCAGCCCGGCCAGCACGATCCGCCCCCGCGCGGCGATCACGTCGGTACTTGCCGCCAGCAGGCCTGCGGCACCGGCGACCTCGATCACGACGTCGGGCAAACGCCCCCACTGGCCGCGGGCCGCTGACTTGAGGTCGGTGCTCCGGGGTTTCAGCGCCGTTCGCGGTCCGACATGAGGCCCTAGCCGCTCCTCGACCCGATCCTTACTAGTCACACTGATATCCCGGCGTCGGGTTGGTGGCCCGGGCGGCGGTGGCGGGACGCGCATCTAGGGTGGACGTTCGTAGCTGCACCGCAAGCGGAGGAGGGTCGTGGACCACCTGTCGGCGGTGCACATCGCGTGCGGTCAGGGCGATCGACCGGATTCTGCGCCGCCCGGATTGCTCGAGGTGCTGGCGCGAGACCTCGGCGTCCGCATCAGTGATGCGCCGCCGGTCAGTACGACCTGCAGCGTCGTGCAGTCTGCGCGGTGGGGTGTCGCATCGTTGTCCGGCGCGGGCGACGGACCGCCAGCGCTGCCCGAGGCGCCGGTGGCGACCCGTATCTCCTGGGTCATCGCAACGCTCGCACACCTCACCGGCAACCTCGGCGCGCGAGTCGACGTGGACCCGGCGGAATTGCTGTCGGCCAGGGCCCGCGAGGCGGGATGGACGCGCAGGGGCGCTGTCTCAGTGAACGGATCGGCGCGGCTGATCCCGTCGGTCGGCGGTTGGCTTGCGGTGAACCTGGCCCGCGCGGAGGACCGGGAGGTCCTGCCTGCCGTTCTCGGGGCACCGGTCCCGTCCGCCGCGGAATGGGCAGCGCTGTCGGAATGGACAGCGTCCCGACCCGGTGACGTCGTCGTCGATGCGCTTCAGCAGGTCGGAGTTCCGGCAGCCGTCCTCGGTGCGGAGGCGGGCAGCGAAGCTCTGCGCGTCATACCTGTCGGCACCTCCCAGGCGTCGGGTCGCCGCGAGTCGCCTTTGGTCGTCGACTTCTCTGCCATGTGGGCCGGTCCGTTGGCGGCTCACCTGCTGCACCGGACAGGGGCTCGGGTGACCACCGTCGAGGACCCGGCCCGGCCCGACGGCGCACGCGGTGGGCCGGCGCAGTTCTATTGCGAACTGCACCGCGGCCACGAGCTGCACGCCGTGGATCTGCGCAGCGGGTCCGGGCGGGCGGACCTTGCCCGGTTGGTCGACTCGGCCGACATCGTGATCGAGGCGAGCCGACCGCGGGCGCTGCGGGGGCTTGGTCTGCATGCCGAGCAGTTCCTGGCCGCGCGGCCGGGCCGGACCTGGCTGTCCATCACCGGGTACGGCCGGCAGGCCTACGACGGCCTGCGGGTCGCGTTCGGTGATGACGCTGCCGTGGCCGGCGGACTGGTGGCGCGCGGCCCCGACGGTGCGCCGGTGTTTGTGGGCGACGCGATCGCCGACCCGCTGACGGGGCTGTGGGCGGCGACGGCAGCGGCCGCGTCGTGGACGGCGGGCGGGGGCCGGCTGCTCGACGTCTCGATGGCCGGGGTGGCGAGCGAGGTGTCGGCAGCGACAGGCGGGCCCCGACATACCCACCACCTACGTCGAGACGGCGCCGGATGCTGGTGGGTGTCCCACGAGGACGAGGACCCGGTGCGGTGCTGATCGTCGACGCCGAGGTCGCAGGGATGCCCGGGTTGTCGGTCCGTACCGGAGGCGGACGCGTCGCCGAGGTCGGCCGCGATCTGTCCCGATTCCCGGGCGAGGAGGTCCTCGATGCCCGCGGCGGGGCGGTGATACCCGGGCTGCACGACCACCACGTCCACCTGCGCAGCGCGGTCGCGGCGGCATCGTCGGTCGCGCTCGACCCGCTCGCGCTGAGCGAGCAGGGCGGGCTCGCTCCGGCTCTGCGCGCGGCAGCGCGACAGCTGGCGACGGGGGAGTGGTTACGGGGGGTCGGCATCTCGGGCCCATGGGCCGAGACGCTCGACCGTTGGGACCTCGACGCGGTTGTCGACGACCGGCCGGTGCGCGTGCAGCACCGCACCGGGGAACTCTGGGTGCTCAACTCCGCCGCGGTCCGTGAACTCGACGTCCAGCGCTGGACGGACGGAGGCGTCGAACGGACGCCCGACGGCACCGCAACCGGTCGGCTCTGGCGCCTCGATCACCGGCTGCGCGGTGCCGGTGCCGGTGCCGGTGCCGGTGTCGTGAACCGGACCGGGATGGGTGAGCTCAGCAGCCGGGCCCTGCGCCTGGGCATCACCGGGTTCACCGACGCCACCCCGGGCCTGACCGCCTCGGGTCTCGAGGACCTCGAGTCGCTCGAGGCGGACGGCTCGATCCGGCAACGGCTCACCGTCATGGCCGGGCCGGAACTGCCCCGGCTCGCTGCGAGCCGCGTGCGGCTCGGTCCGCAGAAGATCGTCCTCGACGACGCCTGCCTGCCGGGGGAGGACGAACTCGTCGGTACCGTCGCGCAGGCTCACCGACGGGCCGTTCCGGTCGCGATCCATTGCGTCACCGCGGCCCAACTCGTCGTCGCGGTGGCGGGCTTGAGATCGGCGGGAGGGCTGGCGGGGGATCGGATCGAGCATGCCGGCGTCGTTCCGCCCGGCTACGCCGACGAGCTCGCGGACCTGCGCGTCACCGTCGTCACCCAGCCGGGCTTCATCGCGGCTCGTGGCGAGGAGTACCTACGCGACGTGTCCGCCGGCGAGCAGCCGTGGCTCTACCCCTGCGCCTCCCTTCGTGCTGCCGGCGTGGCAGTGGCCGCGGGGTCGGATGCACCGTTCGGCCCGCTCAACCCCTGGGTCGCTATGCGGGCGGCAGTGTCCCGGCGCGCGGCTTCGGGCGCCGTCGTCGGGGCCGGCGAACGGGTGGACCCGGTGTCGGCCCTCGGGCTGTACCTGGGCCGTGCCGGTGCCCCGGGACACCAACGGCGAGTCGCGCCCGGCGAGCCCGGGGACCTGTGCGTGCTCCGACACCCGCTGACCGGTGTGCTGACCGACCTCGGCGCGCACCAGGTCGCGGCGGTCGTCGTGCGGGACGAGGTGCACACGTGGGAGCGCTGAGGCTGACGGGGTGTGAGCTGGCCGATGTCATGGCCGATCCCTCGGCCGCGGCCACACTGTCCGTGCACGGCGGGGTCACCCATCTCATCGTCGATGTGGACAGGCGCCTCGACGAGCGGGCTCTGCCCCGACCGCTCGGCGCGCCGGGACTCGCCCTCGCCTGCCCGGTGATCGCCGTTAGTCCGCCCGACCTCGTGGACTCGTGCGACTTCGCCGATGTGCTGCTCGCCGGCGACGGACCGGACAAACCTGACGCCGTCGAGGCCATCTCGCGGGTCATCGAGGCCAATCCCGTGGCCGCAGCCTCCTACGCCCTGCTGCTCCGGGGTACCGGTGAGAGCCTGGCGCGCGCAACGTCTGCCGACGCAGCACCGTCGGGGCTCGACCGAGCCGTACTCAGCGGTCTGGTCGCCGAGTCCACCTGCTACTCGATGCTGCAATCAGGTGCGGAGTTCGCGGCGTGGCGCGCAGGGCGACCTCCTCGCCTGGCCGAGGACGGCAACGAACGGATCAGGGTGAGTCGCGAGGACGACGTCCTGCACATCACCCTCGTTCGACCCGCACGGCGCAACGCCCTCGACAGCGCGATGCGTGACCAGCTCGCCGAGGCTTTCACCCTTGCGCTGCTCGATCCTGATCTGCGGGTCCGGCTCGACGGCGACGGACCGTCGTTCAGCGCGGGTGGCGACCTGGACGAATTCGGGTCACGACCCGACCCTGCGGGGGCGCACCTCACCCGGATGGCCCGCAGTACCGCGTGGCTCGCCCACCAGCTCGGTCCGCGACTCGAGGTATGCCTGCACGGTGCCTGCCTAGGTTCAGGCATCGAGATCCCGGCGTTCGCCGGGGCGGTGCTCGCCGCCGAGGACACCGTCATCGGACTGCCCGAGGTGTCCTTGGGCCTGATCCCTGGTGCCGGCGGCACCGTGAGCATCACCCGACGGATCGGGCGTCGCCGTACCGCCTTTCTCGGCCTCTCCGGCACGTCGATCGGTGTGGACACCGCGGTGGCCTGGGGCCTGGTGGACGCTCGGCAGCCGGCCTGACGCGGTGCGGCTCACCCGTCGGTCAGGGCCTTGAGCAGGGTCTCGTACTCGTCCCGCAGGCACGCCGCGTAGAACTCCGGATCGGGCATCTGATCCCGGTCGGCGGTGAAACAGATGGTGAAGTCGTCGACATAGCTGGCGACGCCGTTGATGAGCCCCATCCCGTCGACGACGGGGGCCATGCCCGAGGACAGCAGGCATTGAGCCCCGCAGAAGTACATGGGGGTGCGGGGGCCCGGCACGTTCGTGACGATCGTGTGGGCGCCGACGGAACGGCCGGTCGCGTTGATGAGCCGCATGACCGCGCGCTGAGCGGTACCGACCAACGCTCCAGGCAGCAGCTCGGTGGTCTCGACCAGGGTTTGGGCGTCGACGCCGTACTTCTTGGCCGCATCGGTCGCGGTGCGGATCGCGTCCAGGCGCTCACGCGGATCGGCGATGTCCGTGTTCAGCGAGATCATGGACATGGAGAAGCGGTTCCCGCCGCCGCCGGCACTCGTGGTGGTGTGCCCGTCCTTCTGCAGCTGGGTCGAGGTGGGTCGGACCGAGATCGGCATTATCGTGGTCAGGGACTCCCTCGGGAGCTCGCCCTTGTCCAGCAGGTAACGCCGTAGGGCGCCACCCACGACCGCGATCGCGATGTCATTCACCGAAGACCCGGGGATCTGACTCGGTGGCTGGTTGACGAGCGCAAGGTCGGAGAGCGCGTCGACAACCTCGAACTGCTCTCCGGTGGGTTCAGTCAACTCATGGTCGGGTTCGACCTACAGGATGCAAGCGGTGACGCACGGCGGCTGGTCCTGCGGGCCAGCCGACCAGCCGGTGAATCGATCACCGCGACCGATCGGGCTGCGGAGTGGGCAGTGATCACCATGCTCAGCGCCCGGGGTGATGTCCCGCTTCCGACGCCGGCGTGGTACGACCAGGGGCCCGCTCTCGGCGTTCCTTGTTTCGTCGTCGAACGTTTGGACGGCGTCACTGTGTCCCGCGCGCTGTCCGGATCCGATGTCGCCCATCGCCGGCCGGTGTCCGACAAGCTGTGCGATCTGATGGTGAATGTCCATTCGGTCCCCACCGAGGACCTACCCCCTCAGCTGGAACGGCCCACCGATTGGGATACGCACATCGACTCCCAAATCGACAAGTGGCGTCAGGTCGAACGAACCGGCGTCGAGCCCGACCCGTTCGTGCGACACCTCGCCAACTGGTTGGAGGACCACAAGCCGACCCCGGCCCCTCTCGGTCTGATCCACGGAGAAATCAACAACGACAACCTCATGCTCGGGCCGGACGGAACGCTCAGCGCGGTGGATTGGGAATTCGCCCGCATCGGGGACCCGCGAGGACCTCGGCTGGTACGGCACCGTATCGGCGGCGGTCCCACCAGATCTGACGGCCGATGACCCGATGGCCTTCTATGCGCGCTATCGAGCCGCTACCGGACTTGACGAATCGGTCATCAACCCGGCGACCGTTGGGTACTTCGGATTGCTCGCAACGGTCAACGTCTACAGCACGCTCGTCGGCGGCCCGACGGCAGTGGAAGCCGGACCGGATGCGCCAGTGCTCGCGGCCTACGTGTCCGCCGTACTCGCCAGGACGCACCTATCCCTGCGTGAGGCGATCCGCGGCCTCGATGCTGTCCTACCCTCGCCCACCCTGCGTTGAGCTCAGAGAGGAACAGCTGTGCTGACACGGCCCTCCGTCCCGGCAGTACTGGATCTGCTCAGCCACGCGGTGGCTCAGCCTGACGCCGGACAGGGTCACGACCTCGCTCTGGCCAGCCAACTGCTCGCTCTGACCGCAAGGCGCGTGCGACTCGAACCGGAGTTCGTCGCGCTCGAGATTCAGGCCTATGCCGAGGTTGGTGAGCTCGTTCTTGCCGAAGGACTTGACCAAGACGGTGTCGTGGCTGCTGTTCTGCACGACCTGCGAGATCACCTCGCAAGGCACTCAAGCCATCACTTCGACTCGCGTGGTTACGCCCTGGGCAGCGAGGTCTTGTGCCAGGCGATCGACGCAACGCATGGAACCACCGGTGACGCCGCGAACGCCACCGCCGCAGCGCTCGCGTTGCGCGAAGACCATCAGACACAGGTTGTCGGCGACTTCACCGTCGCCGGCCGCTGACACTTCCCTCTGGAGCTCCGATGACGACAACCTCCTACAGCCCCGCCCCATCCGCCTGGTCTGCCGGCCTGCCCGCCGACGCCGACTATTGCCTACTCGAACCCGACGACGTGCCGATGTTCAGTGAGAACTTCTGGTTCGTAGGTTACGACCACGCGAGCGGCGTCGGTCATTATCTTCACCTCGGCGCCGACCCACGGGATTTCTCGACATGGACCGAACAGCTGGTCATCGTCGTCGGCACCGAGCAGTTCTACTTTCATTGGGATCAAGGGACGGAACGCGCCCCGGACCGCGTAGCTGGACCCCGAATGGTATTGCAGAACATCGAGCCGTTTCGGACCTGGAAGCTCACCTACGACGGCCCCGCCGCGCCCTCGACACTGACCGAACTCAAAGCAGGACCGATCTCCAAGACCATCGACCAGACCGCAACGGTCTCCTTGGACCTTGACGTCGAGACAGTCGCGCCGACCTTCCTCGCCGCCGCAGGCGGCCAGCATGCGACTCCGCATGAGGGCCAGGCGTTCTCTTCCCACTATGAACAGATGTATCGGGTCAACGGCACCATCACCGTCGCCGGCCACACCCACGTCATCGGCGGCTTCGGGCTTCGCGACCACTCCCGTGGTCCCCGCGACCTCACCGGGTGGGGCACCCACGCCCTGTTCGGCGGCGCGTTCCCCAGCGGCCGAGCATTCGGCCTGTTCACCGTCGTCGGTCGCGACGGCACCGTCCGCCTCGAAGACGGCTACGTCTACGACGCCGGCACATATCGCCGAGCGATCAAGACCGAACACACGCCCCTGACCGACATCAACGCGACGCCCGGCGAGACGGTTCACGTCCGACTGCACCTCGACGACGGCGACATCGTGGAGATCACCGGCGAAACCATCACCGCAGCCCTACTGACATTTGAGGGCGCAGCGGACGGCGGCCCGGGAGTCGATCGCGCAAATCCCGAGGGCACAGTGCTGATGGAGGCATTCCCCAGATGGAACTGGGACGGCGAACTCGGCGGTGGGATTCTGGAGCGCACGGCCACCATCAAGACGCTCCGGCGCTGACCCATTGACAAGCCTCGAGCCACACTACGACCAGCCTCGGACGCTCAAACAAATACGCAACGAGATGAGATGGCATCGCGTGTGCCCAGCACTTGTCGCGCTGGGTTCCATGTTCGGCGCCCTCGCACCACCGATACCGCGTTACAGCCTTGATTCGCTGTGGGCGGACGACATCAAGCTGCATCGCGCCCGGTTGCAGTCGCAAACCGACCACAAAGTTCACCGTGCCGAGGGTTCCGGTTCGCCGTTCGGCTGAGGCCGACCCGGTCGCATGGGCTTTTGGGCATCTCATGACGCCGCCGTTGCGGAGTGCTGGGGGTTTGCTGCACAAAACCGGCTGAACTGCGCGGGCGCCGCAGGCCGAGCAGCCAATGGCCCGGCGTGACGACAACTGTCGGATAATTCGGCGGGCGCCATCTGGTGCCGAATCGTGACGACCTTTTTCTCGACGCATGGCTCGCTGTTCGACCTTTGTGCCAGCAAATTTCGGTCCTTTCTGATGGCGCCCTCGCCAAACTACAAACCTGCGCCACCGACTCCAGAGGGCAGGGTCGTGGCCGAAAGAGTGCCGACCCAAGACGCCCCTGTTCTTCTTTTTTAGTGAGGAGGACCGTCATTTGACGGTCATTTCTCGTGACCCAAAACGACCCAACGAACACCAAAACCCAGAGGACATCGCAATGGCCTAAACGCGCAGCTTCGCAGCACGAGTGCCGGCACATCGCGGTGGTACGCGACCTATTTCACCGCTGACGGGCGGCAGCGCAGCGGTGGTGGGTTCTCGACGAAGCGGTACGCCGAACGCGCGGCGATCAAGTTCGAGCAGCGGGCGGGAGGGCACGCTCGCCGATGCTTCGCGCGGCAAACTGACCTTCGCTGCGTACGTGGAGAAGTACTACTGGCCCGCGGTGCAGCACCTCGAGCCGACCACGCTGGCGGCCTACCGCTCGAACCTGGACAGCCACTTCCCGCGTGGACGCGTCGCCTCCCTGCGGTGCTGACCGAGCTGCCACCGGACAAGGCCGAGTACAAGGGACTGGCCCGCTACCGTGACGTCGCAGTGGCCTGGTTGGACCGGTGTGGGGGAACCGCGCGCGAAGCGTGACGAACCGTGCGTCGCCTGCCTCTGCTATTGGTTGCGGGCCTCGATGTCAGGCGGGCTCGACCTCCGGGGGCGGGGACTTCGTCCAGCGGTCCTCGACCTTGGCCGTGCGCCAGTAGGTGAGCGCGACGACCCAGGTGAGCACGAACAGGCCCACGATGACGAAGCCGACGTTGTTCAGGTTGATGCCGCTGATCCAGTCGGTCACCGGATCCTGCAACCCGATGTTGTCGTGCAGCACGGTGACCAGCTCGATGGAACCGATCAAGAACGCGACCGCGATGGAGAGTCCGGTGATCGAGATGTTGTAGTAGATCTTGCGGACGGGGTTCAGGAACGCCCAGTCGTAGGCGACGCTCATGAACAGGCCGTCGAGGGTGTCGAGCAGGCTCATCCCGCTGGCGAACAGCAGGGGCAGCACCATGATCGCGTACCAGGGCAGGCCGGCCGCGGCGCCGGAACCAGCGAGGACGAGCAGGGCCACCTCGGTGGCGGTGTCGAAACCCAGCCCGAACAGCAGGCCGATCGGGTACATCTGCCCGGGGCGCGTGATCGTCTTCGTCAACCCGCCCAGGAGCCGGTTCATGAGACCGCGGGCCTGCAGGTGTTCCTCCAGCTTCTCCTCGTCCAGCTCCCCGCTGCGCATGGCCCGAAAGACCCGGACGATGCCGGCCAGGGCGAACAGGTTCAGGATGGCGATGACGTACAGGAAGCTGCCGGACACCCCGGTGCTGATCAGGCCGAGCGTCTGGCCGGTGGTGTTGTCGTCGCTGCTCAAAGTGGTGACCGCGTGCGCGCCGACGGCGACGAGCGCAGCCATACCGGCCACGACCGACGAGTGACCCATGGCGAACCAGAACCCCACGGACTTGGGACGCTTGTTGTCGCCGCGCAGCTTTCGGGTGGTGTTGTCGATGGCCGCGATGTGATCGGCGTCGAAGGCGTGCCGCAGCCCGTAGGTGTAGGCCGTGATGCCCAGACCGACGCCGAAGACCTTGGTGCCGAGGTGGTAGTGAGCAGGCCCGACGACGCCGAACAGGATGCCGAACGCGACCGCGTGCATGGCCGCGATGACCCCGAGCAGCCCGGCGGCCTGCCACCAGTCGCGCCGCGTCCAGGTGGTGAGCATCGTGCGGAACATCCCGGACGTGGAGCCGGCCGTCGCGGCTCTCGGGTGCGGGGCGCTCGTCACGACGTGACGCCGACCGCCTCGGGCCGGCCGGTCGTCCGGGTGGCGGTGCGGCCGGGGCCTGGAACAGACGTCATCGGATGGGCCTCCTTCAGGGATCTGCGTCCCTCTAACGGATGGGCGTCGTGACGGCCGAGTATCTGACTCACCCCGCCTGCCGGCTGGGCTCACAGTGGCGCGACCGTCCCGGATTTGCACCGGGTTCCTCACGCCGTCACGAAGCGCTGACGATAGGGCGTCCGAGAACGGCCGGTCAACCGGCTGAGACGGGGCACGCGGCCGGCACCTCTGCCGCCCCGGTCCGGGCCGACGTGTGCGAAGGTACTCAGCGACGGCAGTGAAGGAAGCTCGGTGCGAATCCGGCGCGGTCCCGCCACTGTGACCGAGCACCGCGTGCGGGCCCGGGAGCCAGGAACTTCCGCCGTCGTACCCATCCAGGGCGTGGACACCCGACGGAGGACCCGATGCAACGACCGAACCCCTACGTGCGCAGACGCCATCCACTGCCGCGACCCCGGTAGGTGGCACTTTCTCCGGTGGCTCTCGGTCTGCTCATCGGGGCCGCCGTCGACGACCTCATGGGCGACCCCCGGCGCGCTCACCCCGTGGCCGGTTACGGCCGGCTGGTCACCGCGTTCGAGCAGCGCCTGCACGCCGACGACGTGCGGCGCGGCGCCTGGTTCGTCGGGGCCGTGACCGTGCCGCTGCTCCTCGCCTGCGTCGCGGTCGAACGCAGCGTCCGCCACCGCCCTGCGAAACACACCGCGCTCGTCGCGGCCGCCACGTGGTGCGCCCTGGGCGGTACGAGCCTGACCCGGGTCGGCGAGCGGATGGCGCGCCTGCTGGAGGACGGGCGCACCGACGCGGCGCGCGAGCTGTTGCCCAGCCTGTGTGGCCGCGACCCGGCCTCGCTGGACGACGCCGGGCTGGCCCGCGCGACGGTGGAGTCGATCGCGGAGAACACCTCCGACGCGGTGGTGGCGCCGCTCGTGTGGGGCGCGCTGGCCGGCGTGCCCGGTCTGCTCGGGTACCGGGCGGTCAACACGCTCGACGCCATGGTCGGGCACCGTTCACCGCGCTACGCCCGCTTCGGCACCGCCGCAGCGCGGCTCGACGACGTCCTCAACTTGCTGCCGGCGCGGGTCACCGCCGCCCTCACCCTGCTGGCCGCACCCGTGGTGCACGGCTCGGCGCGCGAGGGCTGGACGGCGTGGCGACGCGACGCCGGGAACCACCCGAGCCCGAACGCGGGTCCGTGCGAGGCCAGTGCGGCGGGCGTCCTGGGCGTGCGGCTCGGTGGCGTCACCGTCTACGGCGGCCGCGCCGAGAACCGCCCCCAGCTCGGCACGGGACGCCTACCGACGGTCGCGGACATCGCCCGCGCCGCCCGATTGAGCCGAGCGGTGCAGCACGCCGCCGTCGCGGTGTGCGTTGCGGCCGCCGCGGTCGTCGGGCGGAACCGATGAGGGGTTCGCTGCTGGTCGCCGGCGCCAGCTCCGACGCCGGCAAGAGCCTGCTGACTGCCGGCATCTGCCGCCGCCTGCATCGTGAGGGCGTCTCGGTCGCGCCGTTCAAGGCGCAGAACATGTCCAACAACTCGGTCGTGACGCTCGACGGTGGCGAGATCGGCCGCGCGCAGGCCATGCAGGCGCGGGCCTGCGGGCTCGAACCGACGGTGGACATGAACCCGGTGCTGCTCAAGCCCGGCAGCGACCGGCACACCCACGTGGTGGTGCACGGCCGACCGCACTCCGAGGCGACGGCGATGAGCTACCGCTCGCTGAAGGCCACGCTGCGTGCGGCGGTGCTCGAGAGCTACGACCGGTTGCGCGGCGAGTACGACGTCGTGATCTGCGAGGGTGCCGGCAGCCCGGCCGAGATCAACCTGCGCGACACCGACCTGGCCAACATGTGGCTCGCCGACCAGCGCGACCTGCCCACCCTCGTCGTCGGCGACATCGACCGGGGCGGCGTCTTCGCGGCACTGTTCGGCACGCTCGCACTGCTCGACGAACGCGACCAGTCGCTGGTCGCCGGCTTCGTCATCAACAAGTTCCGCGGTGACGCCCAGCTGCTGGAGCCCGGGCTGCGGATGATCACCGAGCTCACCGGCCGGCCGGTGCTGGGCGTGCTGCCGTGGCTGCCCGACCTCGTGCTCGAGACCGAGGACTCGCTCTCGCTACCGGCCGTGGCCACCGGCGGCGCGCCGGTGGGGCGGGAGACGTTGACCGTCGCCGCGATCCGGCTGCCGCGGACGTCCAACTCGACCGACCTGGACGCGCTGGGCTGCGAACCCGGCGTCGTGGTCACCTGGACCACTTCCCCCGCGACCGTGGCCGCGGCCGACCTGGTGGTGCTGCCGGGCAGCCGGGCCACTGTCGCCGACCTCGGCTGGCTGCGGGCGCGGGGACTCGCCGACGCCGTCGTCGATCGGGCGCGGGCAGGGCGTCCCGTGCTCGGCATCTGCGGCGGCTACCAGATGCTGGCCCGCACCATCGTCGACGACGTCGAGTCGTGCAGCGGCGCGGTGCCCGGTCTGGGGCTGCTGCCCGTCGACATCCGGTTCGCGGCTGAGAAGACCCTGGGTCGCCCGACGGGCCGCGCGTACGGGACACGGGTCGACACCGCCTACGAGATCCACCATGGCGTGGCCGAGCAGGTGGCCGGCGGCGAGCCGTTCCTGGACGGTTGCCGGGCGGGCGCCGTGTGGGGCACGTCGTGGCACGGCGCGCTCGACAGCGACGACTTCCGCCGGGCATTCCTCGCCGACATCGCCGCCGTCGCCGGACGCGACTTCACCGCCGCCATCGACACCGACGTCACGGCCCTGAAGAATCAGCAGCTCGACCGGCTCGGCGACGCCGTGGCCGACGGCCTCGACTCGGCAGCCCTTGACCGGCTGATCACCGGCGGTCCGACGCCGGGCCTGCCGGCGCTGACGAGCATCGTGCACCCCAAGTCGTTGCGCCCCAAGTCGTTGCACAGACCCGGAGTCCTGACGTGATCCTGCTGCTCTCGACCTCCGACACCGACCTGCTTGCCGCGACGGCGAGCGGTGCTCCGGCCGCCGACGGCGGGCCGGCCTTCCGGTGCGCCAACCCCTCGCGCCTCGACGCGGCCGACGTCGCCGGCCTGCTCGAGGGCGTCGAGCTGGCCGTCGTCCGGTTGCTCGGCGGTGCCGCCACCTGGCCGGCCGGGCTGGCGGCCGTGCTGTCCTCGGGCGTGCCGACCGTCGTGCTGGGCGGGGAGACCGCGCCGGACGCCGAACTCATGGCCTCCTCGACCGTCCCGGCCGGCGTGGCGCACACGGCGCTCGGCTACCTCGTGGAGGGCGGTCCGGCCAACCTGCGCGAGCTGGCGGCGTTCCTGTCCGACACCGTGTTGCGGACCGGCTACGGGTTCGGCCCCGCGGTCGCGATGCCGCAGGTGGGGGTGCGCGGCGACGCCGAGCTGCCGGCACCCGACGGCCGACCGCGCGTCGGCATCGTCTACTACCGGGCGCATGAGCTGTCCGGCAACACCGGGTTCGTCGACGACCTGGCCGCCGGGCTCGACGCCGTCGGCGCCCAGGCCGTCCCCGTCTTCTGCGCGTCACTGCGCGGCCTGGAAAGCCTCGAGCACCCGCTGCTGCAATTGCTCGCGGGCTGCGACGCGCTGGTGGTCACGGTGCTGGCCGCCGGCGGGTCGGTGCCCTCGGCCGCGTCGGCCGGCGGTGACGAGGACGCCTGGAGCGTCGGGGCCTTGGCCGAGCTCGACGTCCCGGTGCTGCAGGGCATCTGCCTGAGCAGCTCGCGCGCCGAGTGGGCGGCCGCTGCCTCGATGTCGCCGACGGACGCCGCGATGCAGGTCGCGATCCCCGAGTTCGACGGGCGCATCATCACCGTCCCGTTCTCGTTCAAGGAGGTCTCCGGCGAGTTCGGCGCCGACGGCCTCGCCCGCTACGTCGCCGACCCCGAGCGGGTACGGCGGCTGGCCGGCATCGCCCTGCGCCAGGCCCGGCTGCGCCACGTGCCGGCCCCGCAGAAGCGGCTCGGCATCATGCTGTCCTCCTACCCGACGAAGCACGCCCGGGTCGGCAACGCGGTCGGACTCGACACGCCTGCGTCGGCCGTCCGGCTGCTCGGCGCGCTGCAGGACGCCGGCGTCGACATCGGTGGGCCGGTGCCGACGGATTCCGACGCCTTGATCCACGAGCTGATCGCCGCGGGCGGTCACGACGTCGAATGGCTGACCGAGGCCCAGCTCGCGGCGGCACCGGCCCGCATCTCGCTGGCCGACTACCGGCGTGAGTTCGACGCCCTGCCCGACCAGCTGCGCGCCGACATGCTCGAGCACTGGGGCGAGCCGCCCGGCAACCTGTACGTCGACGGCACCGACATCGTGCTGGCCGGCCTGCTGCTGGGCAACGTCGCGCTGATGATCCAGCCGCCGCGCGGGTTCGGCGAGAACCCGATCGCGATCTACCACGACCCCGAGCTGCCGCCGAGTCACCACTACCTGGCCGCGTACCGCTGGCTGACCCACGGCTTCGGCGCCGACGCCGTGGTCCACCTCGGCAAGCATGGCACCCTGGAGTGGCTGCCGGGCAAGGGATTGGGCAATTCCGAGACGTGCGCGCCCGACGCCGTGCTCGGGGACCTGCCGCTCGTCTACCCGTTCATCGTCAACGACCCGGGCGAGGGCACGCAGGCCAAGCGCCGCGCGCACGCCGTGGTCGTCGACCACCTGATCCCGCCGATGGCGCGGGCCGACACCTACGGCGACCTCGCCAAGCTCGAACAGCTGCTCGACGAGTACGCCACCGTCGCCGCCCTCGACCCGGACAAGATCGCCATGGTGCGCGGGCAGATCTGGGAGCTCGTGCGGGCCGCGCAGCTGCACCACGACCTGCACGCCGACGAGATGCCCGACGACGACGCCTTCGACGACTTCGTGCTGCATCTCGACGGTTACCTCTGCGAGATCAAGGACGTCCAGATCCGCGACGGCCTGCACATCCTCGGCGCGGCACCGGTCGGCGAGCCCCGGGTCGACCTGGTGCTGGCCATCCTGCGCTCGCCGCAGATCTTCGGCGGCGCGCACGCGGTCGTCGGCCTGCGCGCGGCGATCGCCGAGCGTTTCGGGCTCGTCGAAGCCGATCTGCTCGCCTCGCCCGGCTCGCCGGCGCCGCCCTCCGGCCAGCTCGCGGCGCTGGCCGACGGCCCGTCCGCCACAGCGTCGGACCTGGTCGATCTGCTCGAGCTCCTGGCTCGCGCCCTCGTGCTTGGCCTCGAGGAGCGCGAGTGGGCGGCTGCCGCCATACCCGACGTCATGAATTCCGTACTGCATGGTATGGACGACGGGGTTGCTGTCGTGCTCCGCTTCGCCGTCGACGAGGTCGTCCCGCGTCTGGCTGCTACCACCGACGAGTTGACCCGCACCGTCGGCGCGCTCGACGGCCGCTTCGTGCCGTCCGGTCCCTCCGGGTCGCCAACCCGGGGCCTGGTGTCGGTGCTGCCCACGGGCCGCAACTTCTACAGCGTCGACCCGAAGGCCATCCCGTCGCGCAACGCCTACGACGTCGGCGTCGCGCTGGCCGACTCGCTGATAGCGCGGCACCTCGCCGACACCGGCCGGTACCCCGCCTCGGTGGGATTGACGGTGTGGGGCACCTCGGCCATGCGCACCCAGGGCGACGACATCGCCGAGGTGCTGGCCCTGCTCGGGTGCCGCCCGGTGTGGAACGACGCCTCGCGACGGGTCACCGGTTTCGAGGTCCTGACCCTGGCCGAGCTGGGCCGGCCGCGCATCGACGTCACCGTGCGGATCTCGGGATTCTTCCGCGATGCGTTCAGCCACGTCATCGACCTGCTCGACGACGCGGTGGCCGCGGTCGCCGCGCTGGACGAGCCGGCCGAGCAGAACTACGTCCGCCGCCACGTCGAGGCGGACCTTGCCGAGCACGGCGACCGGCGCAAGGCCACGCTGCGCATCTTCGGCTCCAAGCCCGGGGCCTACGGCGCCGGCCTGCTGCCGCTCATCGACGCGCACAACTGGCACAGCGACGCCGACCTCGCCGAGGTGTTCGCGGTGTGGGGCGGCTACGCCTACGGCCGGGGGGTGGCCGGGACGGCGGCCCGCGCGGACATGGAGCACAGCTTCGCGCGCATTGCGGTGGCGGCCAAGAATGTCGACACCCGTGAGCACGACATCGTCGACTCCGACGACTACTTCCAGTACCACGGCGGCATGGTGGCGATGGTGCGTCACCTCACCGGGCAATCCCCTGCGGCCTACATCGGCGACTCCGCCGTGCCCGCCGCGGTCAAGACCCGCACGCTGGCCGAGGAGACCCAGCGGGTGTTCCGCTCGCGCGTCGTGAACCCGAAATGGATCGGGGCGATGCAGCGCCACGGGTACAAGGGCGCGTTCGAGCTGGCCGCCACCGTCGACTACCTCTTCGGCTACGACGCCACCGCCGGCGTCGTGCAGGACTGGATGTACGAGCAGCTCGCCAAGTCCTACGTCTTCGACGACGGGGTGCGCGAGTTCATGCAGCAGTCCAACCCGTGGGCCCTGCGCGGCATCACCGAGCGCCTGCTCGAAGCCGCCGATCGCGGCATGTGGGCCAAGCCCGACGAGCAGACGCTCGAGGGCCTGCGCTCGGTGTACCTGGCCGGCGAGGACGACCTGGAGGGAAGATCGTGAGTACCCGGGCCTATCCCTTCAGTGCGGTCGTCGGCGCCGACGACATGCAGCTGGCGCTGGTGCTGAACGCGGTGTCCCCGGCGATCGGTGGGGTGCTCGTGCGCGGCGAGAAGGGCACGGCCAAGTCCACGGCGGTGCGCGGCCTGGCCGCGGTGATGCCGTCGCTGCCGGTCGTCGACGAATGCCGTTTCCGCTGCGACCCGGCCGATCCCGACCCGCACTGCCCCGACGGCCCGCACGCGGCGCCCGTTTCGCGGACCCAACCCACCCGCCTCGTCGAGCTGCCCATCGGCGCGTCCGAGGACCGGGTCGTCGGCTCGCTGGACCTCGAGCGGGCGCTCGGCGAGGGTGTGCGCGCCTTCGAGCCCGGCCTGCTTGCCGCCGCCCACCGCGGCGTGCTCTACGTCGACGAGGTGAACCTGCTCGCCGATCACCTCGTCGACGTGCTGCTCGACGCCGCCGCGATGGGCCGCAACCATGTCGAGCGTGACGCCGTGTCCATCACCCATGCGGCCCGGTTCGTGCTGATCGGTTCGATGAACCCCGAGGAGGGGGAGCTGCGCCCGCAGCTCCTCGACCGCTTCGGGCTCACCGTCGACGTCAGCGCCAGCCGCGACCCGGAGGTGCGCGTCGACGTCGTGCGCCGCCGGCTCGCCGCCGACGCCGACCCCGACGCCTTCGCCGCGGCGTGGGCCGACGCCGAGCAGGTGCTGA
The DNA here is from genome assembly GCF_964244045.1 of uncultured Jatrophihabitans sp. Taxonomy (NCBI): domain Bacteria; kingdom Bacillati; phylum Actinomycetota; class Actinomycetes; order Jatrophihabitantales; family Jatrophihabitantaceae; genus Jatrophihabitans; species uncultured Jatrophihabitans sp. The sequence continues at coordinate 34,234 of NZ_CAXTHK010000012.1, forward strand.
CCGAGCGGATCGCCGCAGCCCGGACCCTGCTCGGCTCGGTCGAGCTGCCCGACTCCGCCCTGCGCCAGATCGCCGAGGTGTGCGCGGCCTTCGACGTCGACGGCATGCGCGCCGACATCGTCACCGCGCGCACCGCGGCCGCGCACGCCGCCTGGAGCGGACGCACCGTGGTCACGGCCGACGACGTGCGCGCCGCCGCGCTGCTCGCGCTGCCGCATCGGCGCCGCCGCAACCCCTTCGACGAACCGGGACTGGACACCGAGGCACTCGACGACGCGCTCGACCGGGCCGGCGACGGCCCGCAGCCCGACCCGGACCCCGACCTCGACCCGGACGGCGGTGGCGGGGACGCATCGGCGCCGGCCGACGCAGCGCTCGGGCCCGAGGACGCACCCGGCTCGCCGGCTGCGAACGGGGCCGAGCGCACTGCCGAGGCGCCCGCGCGCAGTGCCCCTACCGGCGAGGCGGGCACCGCTCGCGCCCTCACCGGCCGCGGCCGCGACGCGGCCACCCCGGGCCGCCGCGCCCCGGCCCGCACCGGCCGCGGCCGGTCGGTGGGCATACTGCCCCGCGGCGCCGTCGACGGCCCGCTGCACCTGCCCGCCACCCTGCTGGCCGCCGCGCCCGCGCAAGTGGCCCGGGGCCGCCGCACCGGCCCGGTCCGGTTCGCGGCCACGGACCTGCGCCGCGCCGACCGGCGCGGTAAGGAGGGCAATTTCGTCCTGTTCGTGGTCGACGCGAGCGGGTCGATGGCGGCCCGGGCCCGGATGTCCGAGATCAAGGGTGCGGTGCTGAGCCTGCTGCTCGACGCCTACCGCCGCCGCGACAAGGTGGGGCTGATCACCTTCCGCGGCACCGCGGCCGAGGTCGTGCTGCCGCCCACCACGTCCGTCGACAGTGCCGCCCGCCGGCTCGAAACGATCCAGGTGGGCGGCCGCACGCCGCTGGCCGCCGGGTTGGCCAAGGCCGTGCAGGTGGTCGACGCCGAGCGGCGGCGCGACCCGCTGCGCCGCCCGCTCGTCCTGCTCGTCACCGATGGTCGCGGCGATGTCTGCGCAGCATTGCGGGCCGGGGCGGACCTGCGCCGCCACGACGTCGTGGTCATCGACTGCGAGAGCGGCCCGGTGCGCCTCGGCCTGGCCCGGCGCCTCGCCCTCGAGCTCGGCGCCGAGTATCTCGGCATGGCCGCGGTGGCCGCCCGGCCGCTCGGCGACGTCGTCGGCGAACGGCGGGTGGCCTGATGCCGCAGGGCAAGCCCGAGACCGTTCCCGAGGACGGCCTGACCACCCGCCAGCGCCGCCACCGGCCGCTGACCGTCGTGCACACGGGCACGATGAAGGGCAAGTCGACGGCCGCGTTCGGGCTGGCCCTGCGCGCCTGGAGCGCCGGTATGCCGGTCGGCGTCTTCCAGTTCGTCAAGAGCGCCAAGTGGCGTGTCGGCGAGGAGGGCGCGTTCGCCGCGCTCGGCCAGGCCCACGAGGCGAGCGGCGTCGGTGCGCCCGTGGCGTGGCACAAGATGGGGGAGGGCTGGTCGTGGATCCAGCGCGCCGGCACCGAGACCGACCACGCCGCCGACGCGCTCGAGGGCTGGCGCCAGGTGCAGCGCGACCTCGCGGCCGAGCGCTATGGCATGTACGTCCTGGACGAGTTCACCTACCCGATGAAGTGGGGCTGGGTCGACGTCGGCGAGGTCGTCGAGACGCTGCGCGACCGGCCCGGGTTCCAGCATGTCGTCATCACCGGACGCGAGGCCGCGCCGGCGCTCGTCGAGGCCGCCGACCTGGTCGTCGAGATGACCAAGATCAAACACCCGATGGACGCCGGCCAGAAGGGCCAGCGGGGCATCGAATGGTGAGCCTGCCGCGTGTCGTCGTCGCCGCCCCGGCCAGCGGTCACGGCAAGACCATGATCGCCACCGGCCTGCTTGCGGCCCTGCGTGCGCGAGGTCTCGAGGTCAGCGGCCACAAGGTCGGGCCCGACTACATCGACCCCGGCTACCACGCGCTGGCCGCCGGCCGGCCGGGCCGCAACCTCGATCCGTGGCTGGTCGGCGAGCAGCGCATCGCCCCGCTGCTGCTGCGCGGCGCCGCGACCCCGCGGCCTGCCGACGTCGCGGTCGTCGAAGGCGTCATGGGCCTGCACGACGGCGCGGTCGGGCGGGCCGGCTTCGCTTCGACCGCGCACGTCGCCCGCCTCGTCGACGCGCCGGTCGTGCTGGTGCTCGACACGACCGCGCAGGGCCGCTCGGCCGCTGCGACGGTGTTGGGTATGGCCGCGTTCGACCCGGCCGTCCGTATCGCCGGGGTGATCCTGAACCGCGTCGGGACGCCGCGTCACGAGCGGCTGCTGCGCGAGGCCATGGCCGAGGTCGACGTCCCGGTGCTGGGCAGCGTCGCCCGGTCCGACGCGGTGGTGACGCCGTCGCGCCACCTCGGGCTGATCCCGGCCGCCGAGCGCAGCACCGAGGCGACCGCGATCGTCGGCGCGCTGGGGGAGCTCGTGCGCGACAGCGTCGATCTCGACGCCGTGCTCGAGCTCGCGCGGACCGCACCGGACCTGGACGTCGAGCCGTGGGATCCCGCGCGCGAGGTCACCGCCGCCGGTGCCGCGCCGGTGGTCGCCGTCGCGTCGGGGGCGGCGTTCACGTTCAACTACGTCGAGACCACCGAGCTGCTGCGTGCCGCAGGCGCCGACGTCGTGGGCTTCGACCCGCTCTCCGACCCCAGCCTGCCGCCCGGCACCACGGGCGTGGTCATCGGCGGCGGCTTCCCCGAGCTGCACGCCGAGCAGCTGGCCGGCAATCGCGGGCTCCTCGCGCAGCTGGCCGAGTTCGACGGCCCGATCGCCGCCGAGTGCGCCGGGCTGCTGTATCTGTGCAAGAGCGTCGACGGCGTGGCCATGGTCGGTCGGGTGGACGCTGCCGCCCACCTCGCCCCGACGTTGACCCTGGGCTATCGCGAGGCGGTGGCCGAGGCCGACTCGCCGGTCGCCGCCGCCGGCGACCGGGTGCGGGGCCACGACTTCCACCGCACGGTCACCGACCCGGCCCACGGCCGGGTCGCGGCCTGGACGTACGACGGGGCCCGGCAGGGCTTCGCAGCGGGCCGGCTGCACGCGGCCTACCTGCACACCCACTGGGCCGGGCACCCCGCTGCGGCGCAACGTTTCGTCGCGGCGTGCGTCGCATGAGCACGCTGACCGGAGTGGGCGTCGGGCCGGGCGATCCCGAGCTGCTGACCCTGCTCGGTCTGCGGCGGCTGCGCGAGGCCGACGCGATCGTGGTGCCGGTACGCGACGACCGCGACGAGGTCGGGTACGCCGAGCGGGTGGTGCGCCATCACCTGCCCGGCGCGCCGATCGTGCGGGCGCCGTTCGCCCTGACCGACCGCAGCGGTGTCAGCGCCCGGCGCGAGCAGGCCTGGGACGCGGCCGCTGCGCTGGTCGTCGAGGCCTTCGAGCGCGGCGCGTCGAGCATCGCGTTCGCCACCATCGGCGACCCGAACGTCTACTCGACCTTCGGCTACCTCGCCACCACCGTGCGCACGCTGCGACCTGGCACGAGCGTCACGACCGTGCCCGGCATCACCGCGATGCAGTCGCTGGCCGCGGTCGGCGAGACCGTGCTGTGCGAGGGCGCCGAGCCGCTCGTGCTGTTCCCGGCCGCGGGCTCGCCCGACCGGCTCGACGCCCTGCTCGGCCACCCGATGCTCGCCGACGCCAGCGTGGTGGCCTACAAGGGCGGGCGGCACTGGCCCGCCGTCCGCGAGATCCTGACCCGGCGGGGCCGGCTGGCCGACGCCGTGGTCGGCTGCCACCTCGGCCGCGACGACGAGACGGTGCAGCCCGCCGCCGACGTCGACGCCGAGATTCCCTACCTGTCGACGGTGCTCGCGCCGCCGGCCCGCATGCAGCGCGGAGGAAAGCTATGAGTGGTGCAGTGATCTTCGTCGGTGCCGGGCCCGGTGCGGCCGACCTGATCACCGTCCGGGCCGCCCGCGCGATAGAGCGTGCCGACATCGTGATCTGGGCGGCCAGTCTCGTGCACGAGGACGTGTTGTCCTACGCCCGGGTCGGCGCCGAGATAGTGGACTCCTCCCAGCTGCCGATGGAGGGCGTGCTGCCGCTCTACGAGCGGGCCGCCCGCGAGAACCTCACGGTGGCGCGAGTGCACTCCGGCGACACCGCGCTCTGGAGCGCGGCGGGCGAGCAGGTCGCGCAGTGCGAGCGGCTCGGGTTGGACGTCGAGATCGTGCCCGGGGTGTCGGCGTTCAGCGCGCTCGCCGCGGCCGAGCACCTCGAGCTCACCGTCCCCGAGATCACCCAGTCGGTCATCCTCACCCGACTCGAGGGCGGCAAGACCCCGATGCCGGCCGGGGAGACGATTCGCGGGTTCGCCGCGCACGGCACGACGATGGCCGTCTTCCTGTCCGCAGCGCGGTCGCACGTGCTGCAGGCCGAACTGCTGGCCGGCGGCTACCCGGTCGAGACGCCGGTGATCATCGGCTACCAGGTCACCTGGCCCGACGAGCTGATCGTCCACTGCACGGTCGGCGAGCTCGCCGAGGCCACCAAGCAGCACAAGCTCTGGAAGCACACGCTGTTCCTCGTCGGACCGGGGTTGCGCGGCCACGAGACCCGCTCGCACCTGTACCACCCCGGGCACTTCCACGGCTTCCGCAAGGCCGACCCGGCCGCCCGGCGCGCGCTCAAAGCCTCCGGTGCCCGGGGCGCGCCATGATCACCGTGGTGGGGGTCAGCGGCCGCTCCTCGTTGAGCGGCGAGGCGCGGGCCGCGGTCGACGAAGCCGACCTGCTCGTCGGCTCACCGGCGAACCTCGCGCTCGCCGGTCCGCGGGCCGGCGTCGAGTGCCTGCACCTGGGCCCGCTGACGCCCGCGCTCGACCGGCTGCGCGACCACGACGGTGCCGCCGTGGTGCTGGCCAGCGGCGACCCCGGCTTCTTCGGCATCGCCCGCTCGCTGCGCGCCGAGGGCCTCGACGCACGGGTGCTGCCGGCTGTCTCGTCGGTGGCCGCGGTGGCCGCCCTCGCCGGGGTGGCCTGGGACGCCGCGGTCGTGGTGTCCGCGCACGGCCGCGACCTCGCGTCGGCCCTGAACGCCTGCCGGGCCTTCCCGTCCGTGGCCGTGCTGACCGCTGCGGGCGCCGGGCCGGTCGAGCTGGCCCGTGGCCTCGACGGCTGGCCCCGCGACCTGGTCGTGGCCGAGCGGCTCGGTCGGCCCGACGAGCGGGTCACCCGGCAGCCGGCGTCCGTCGTCGCGGCTCAGCAGCCCGGCGACTTCACCGACCCGAACGTGGTGCTCTGCCTGCAGCCGCGGGCTGCTTCGGTGATGCGCGCCGACAACCAGCCGGCCGCCGCCCCGGAAGCCGGCTGGGCGCTGCCCGAGACGCACTACGAGCACCGCGACTCGATGATCACCAAGGCCGAGGTCCGCGCCTACGCCGTCGCCCGGCTGCGCCCGCGGCTCGGCCGGCTGATCTGGGACATCGGGGCCGGCAGCGGGTCGGTCGGGGTCGAGTGCGCGACCCTCGGGGCCGCGGTGATCGGCGTCGAACGCGACCCGGCCGCGTGCGCGTCCATCGCCGCCAACGCCGCGCGCAGCAACGTCGAGGTCCGGGTCGTCGAGGGTGTCGCGCCTGCAGTGCTCACCGCGCTGCCCGACCCCGACGCCGCGTTCGTCGGCGGCGGCGGGGTGGACGTCGTGCAGGCCGTCGTCGAGCGGCGCGTGCCGGTCGTCGTGGCCGCCTTCGCCGCGCTCGACCGGGCGCTCGGCGCCCACCGCGTCCTGACCGGCGGCGGCTACCGCGTCGAGGGCACCCAGCTATCCGCCGCCCGGCTCGCCGCGCTGCCCGGGGACTCGGTGCGCCTCGCAGCCACCAACCCGGTCATCGTGCTCACCGCCCAGCGGGAGAGCGCCCCATGAGCCGGAGCTCCACCGTGGCGCTCGTCGCGGCCACCGCGGCCGGGCGCGCGCTGGTCGCGCGCCTGGACGCCGGCCTGGCCAACACCACTGCCGTCGTCGACCACGGCAGTGCCGCGGGTTCCCTGCGGGGGGCGTTCGACGAGCACGCCGCGGTCGTCGCGGTGCTGGCCGCCGGCGCCGTCGTGCGCATCCTCGCCCCGCAGATCGCGGCCGGTGACAAGGCCACCGACCCGGCCGTGCTCGTCATCGACGAGGCCGGGCGTTTCGTGACGCCGCTGCTCGGCGGTCATGCGGCCGGCGCGAACCGGCTCGCGACGCAGATCGCCGGTGTCCTCGGCGCGCAGGCGGTGCTGAGCACGGCCACCGACGCCGCCGGACTGCCCGGGCTCGACGACCTCGGCTGGCCGGTCACCGGCGACGTCGCGGCGGTCACCCGCCGGCTGCTCGACGGGGAGCAGGTCGTCGTCACGAGCGAGCAGCGCTGGCCGCTGCCCGCGCTCGGTGCGAACGTCCGCCACGAACTCGGCGGCGCGAGCGGCGACGTCGTGATCACCGACCGGCCCGTCGACGCTGCCCCCGGCACCGTGGTGCTGCACCCGCCGTCGCTCGTAGCCGGGATGGGCGCCAGCCGCGGGGTCTCGGCCGACGAGGCCGAGCGGCTACTGCGCCGCGCGCTGGACGACGCGGGCCTGGCGCCCGGCTCGTTGGCGGCGATCACCTCTGCGGACCTCAAGGCCGACGAGGCGGGGCTCGTCGAGGTGGCCCGTCGGCTCGGGCTGCCGTTCATCACGCACACCGCCGAGGCGCTCGGCGCCGTGGCGGTGCCGAACCCGAGCGAGACGGTGCGCGCCGCGGTCGGCATCCCCAGCGTGGCCGAGGCCGCCGCCGTGCTCGGCGCAGGACACACCTCGCTCGGCCGCCTCGTCGTGGCCAAGACCGCGAGCACCATGGCCACGGTGGCGATCGCTCGGCACGCGCCCCGCGGGCGTCTGGCCATCGTCGGCATCGGCCCCGGCGCGCCCGAGCTGCTGACGCCGCTGGCCGCCGCCGAGCTGCGGCGTGCCGAGGTGGTCGTCGGCCTCGACCAGTACGTCGAGCAGATCCGCGGGCTGCTGCGCCCCGGCACCACCGTCCTTGAGTCGGGCCTGGGCCGCGAGGAGGAGCGGGCCCGCGAGGCTCGCGAGCAGGCGGCGCGAGGCCGGGCCGTGGCACTGATCGGCTCCGGCGACGCCGGCGTCTACGCCATGGCCTCGCCCACGCTCGAGGGCGCCGACGCCGGCATCGACGTCGTCGGGGTGCCCGGGGTGACCGCCGGGCTCGCGGCGTCGGCCGTGCTCGGAGCGCCGCTCGGGCACGACCACTGCTACCTCAGCCTGTCCGACCTGCACACCCCGTGGGAGGCGATCGAGCGGCGGGTCCGCGCGGTGGCCGACGCCGACCTCGTGCTGCTCTGCTACAACCCGCGCAGCGTCAAACGGGACTGGCAGCTCGGCCGCGCGCTGGAACTGCTCGCCCCGCATCGGCCGGGCAGCACACCGATCGGCGTCGTGCGCAACGCCTCCCGGCCCGACGAGTCGTCGTGGATCACCACCCTCGACGCCTTCGACGCCGAGCTCGTCGACATGTACTGCATCGTGATCGTCGGCTCCAGCCAGACGAAGATCGTCGGCGGCCGGATGGTGACGCCACGCGGGTACCGCTGGCAGTACGAGGAGGACGGGGGATGAGAAGCGTGCACGCCATCGAGACCGAGTCGTACCGCATCCTCAACGAGCGGGTCGACCTGAGCGGCCTGCCGCCACTGACCCGCGCGGTTACTGAACGCGTCGTGCACGCCAGCGCCGACCTCGACTACGTCACCGACCTGCGCTGCGACGAGGCCGCGCTCGAGGCCGGCGTGACCGCGCTGCTGGCCGGCCGGCCGGTGATTACCGACGTCGAGATGGTGGCCGCGGGCATCACCCGCCGCGGACTGTTCAGCGAGCTGATCTGCCGCATCACCGACCCGGCCGCCACGACGCTGGCGCGAACGCTCGGCATCACCCGCTCGGCGGCCGCGGCCCGGCTCGCCCACGACCAGGCTGGTCCCGGCGCGGTCTGGGTGATCGGTTGCGCGCCGACGGCCCTGTTCGAGGTCCTGCGCCTCGGCTGCGCGCCGGCGCTCGTGATCGGCCTGCCGGTCGGCTTCGTCGGCGCGGCGGAATCGAAGGCCGCGCTGCGCCACTCGGGGTTGCCGGCCGTGTCCAACGTCAGCGAGCGTGGCGGCTCCGCCGTCGCCGCCGCGGCGTGCAATGCCTTGCTCTACACCGATGCGGTCCTGGGCCAGCACCCGGCCGCGAACGAGGAGACATCATGATCAACCAGTCCAACGCCATGCTCGTGGTCGGGCACGGCACCCGCAGCGAGCAGGGTGTCGGGGAGTTCAACTCCTTCATCACCCGGTTGCAGAAGCGGGCCGACGCGCCGTACCCCGCGGCGTCCGGCGGGTTCATCGAGCTGTCCGACCCGCCGGTCACCGAGGCGGTCGGCGAGCTCGTGGCCCAGGGCCACCGGGCGCTGGTCGCGGTGCCGCTGGTGCTGGTCGCGGCCGGGCACGGCAAGGGCGACATCCCGGCCGCGCTGATGCGCGAGCAGGTCCGCCACCCCGGCATGACCTATGTCTACGGACGCCCGCTCGGGCCGCATCCCACCCTGCTCGAGATCCTCGAGTCCCGCATCGACGCGGCGTTGCAAGGTGCCGACCGCGCGGGCACCCACGTGCTGCTCGTCGGCCGCGGCTCCACGGATCCCGACGCCAACGCCGAGGTCGCGAAGGTCGCGCGCCTGCTCTGGGAGGGACGCGGCTACGCCGGCGTCGAGCCGTCGTTCATCAGCCTGGCCGAGCCGGGGGTGCCGGCCGGCCTGGACAAGCTGCGGCGCCTCGGTGCCGAGCGCGTCGTCGTCGCCCCCTACTTCCTGTTCCCCGGCGTGCTGCCCGACCGGATCGTGGCCCAGAGCGAGGGCTTCGCGGCCGAGCACCCGGAGCTGGTCGTCCGCGTCTGCGAGCTGATCGGTGACTGCGACGAGCTTGCCGACCTCGTGCTGGAGCGCTACCGGGAGGCGGTCGTCGGCGACATCCGGATGAACTGCGACACCTGCCTGTACCGCACTGCCCTGCCCGGCCACGAGGACCGCGTGGGCGCGCCGCAGCGTCCGCACTTCCACCCCGCCGACGAGCACGATCACGATCACGATCACGGGGCGCACGGGCACGGCGCCCACGAGCACCCGTGAGTCCCGCCGCGGACGAGACCGACCTCGCCCATCATGGCGACGCCGAGCTGGCACCCGGGTTGGTCGACCTCGCGGTGAACGTGACGTCGCTGCCGCCACCGGTGTGGTTGAGCAGCGCGATCGTCTCCGCCTGCCTGCGCCTGGGTGGCTACCCGGACGCCCGGCCGGCGACGGCGGCCGTGGCGGCGCGCCACCACCGTCCCATCGACGAGGTGCTGCTGACCGCCGGCGCCGCGGAGGCGTTCACGCTCGTCGCCCGTGCCTGGCCCCACGGCCGGGCGGCCGTCGTGCACCCGCAATTCACCGAACCCGAGGCTGCGCTGCTGGCCGCCGGGTGGGACGTCGAGCGGGTGATCCTCGACGAGGCGGACGGGTTCACCCTCGAGCCGGCGCTCGTGCCGGAGGACTGCACGCTGGTGGTGCTCGGCAACCCGACGAACCCCACCGGGACACTGCACCCGAAGCAGGTCGTCCAGCAGTTGCGCCGCCCCGATCGCGTCGTCGTGGTGGACGAGGCCTTCATGGACGCCGTGCCCGGCGAGGCCGACAGCCTGGCCGCCGAGCCGGACCTCGTCGGGGTGCTCGTCGTGCGGTCGCTTACCAAGACCTGGGGACTGGCCGGGCTGCGCGTCGGCTACGTACTCGGCGACGCCGACCGCCTCGCCGCACTGGCCCGGGTGCAGCCGCACTGGTCGGTGTCCACGCCTGCCCTCGCCGCTGCGGCGGCCTGCAGCACGCCGGCCGCCGTCGCGGAGGCCGGCCGCCGCGCCGGCGTGATCGTGCAGGAGCGCGAGCAGCTGCGGCAGGCGCTGCGCGTGCGGGGTTTCGTCGTCGCCGACCATTCGGCCGGACCATACCTACTGGTACGGCATCCAGGACGCCCGCAGCTGCACGCCCAGCTGCGCGCGGTCGGCGTCGCCGTCCGGCGGGCCGACACGTTCCCCGGCCTGGCCGGCGGCTGGGTGCGCCTGGCCGTGCGTGACGCCGCGAGCACCGCGCGGCTGCTCGACGCCCTCGACGGTGCTCCCGCGCAGCCCCCGGCGGGCGCGGTCACCCTGGTCGGCGGCGGTCCCGGGCCCGCCGACCAGATCACGCTGCAGGGACTGCTGGCCCTGCAGGGCGCCGACGTCGTGGTCACCGACCGGCTCGCGCCGCTCGACCTGCTGGCCCATCTGCGCCCCGGTGTCGAGGTGATCGACGCGGCCAAGAACCCGCGTGGCAAGGCCATGGCGCAGGACACGATCAATGCCCTGCTCATCGAGCACGCGCTGGCCGGCCGCAACGTCGTCCGACTGAAAGGCGGCGACCCGTTCGTCTTCGGTCGCGGCTTCGAGGAGCAGCAGGCGTGCGCGGCGGCGGGCATCGGGACCCGCGTCGTCCCCGGGGTCAGCAGCGCGGTCGCCGGCCCAGCCCTGGCCGGGATACCGGTCACGCACCGCGGGGTGACCCACGGCTTCACCGTCGTGTCCGGGCACCTGCCACCGGGCCACCCCGCCGGCCTCGTCGACTGGGCCGCGCTGGCCCGCTCGGGCACCACCCTCGTCGTGCTGATGGGGGTCACGCACCTGGCCGCGATCACCGACGTCCTCATGGCCGCCGGCCTGCCGGGCAGCACGCCGGCCGCCGTCGTCAGCGACGCGGGCGCCCCGACGCAACGTCAGCTGCGCACGACCCTCGCCGAGCTCGCGACCGCCACGGCGTCGGCGCAGGTGGCACCGCCGGCCATCGCGGTGATCGGCGAGGTCGTCGGGCTGAGCGTCGAGGACGCATCGGCGCTCGTCGACGTCGCGGGCGTCGGATGACCTGGCCCCGCCCCGTCCCGCTGATCGGCGACCGGACGTCGGCGCAGCAGCGCGCCGCCGACCCGACCGGCTGGGCGCTGGGCGCCGAGGCGGTCGCAGCCCTCGACGAGGTCATCGGCGCCCGCCGTGACATCCGCCGCTTCCGCCCCGACCCGGTACCTGACGCGCTGCTGCAGGCCGTCCTCTCGGCCGGGCACCAGGCCCCGTCGGTCGGGCATTCACAGCCGTGGCGCTTCGTCGTGGTCACCGAGCAGGCGACCCGTGACCGTGCGGCCCACCTCGCCGATCGCGAGCGGCTGCGGCAGGCCGACCGGCTCGACGCCGACCGGGGCACGCGCCTGCTCGACCTCAAGCTCGAGGGCATCCGCGAGGCCCCCGTCGGCGTCGTCGTGGCGTGCGACCGCCGCGCCCCCGCCGCCGGCGTGCTCGGCCGCGCGACCTTCGCCGACGCCGACATGTGGAGCTGCGCGTGCGCGATCGAGAACATGTGGCTGCGCGCCCGCGCCGTCGGGCTGGGCATCGGCTGGGTGACGCTGTTCGAGCCTCGCGACCTCGTCGAACTGCTTGACATCCCCGACGGCGTCGAGACGCTCGGCTGGCTGTGTCTGGGCTGGCCCGACGAACGCCCGCCCGACCCGGGCCTCGAACGCGCCGGCTGGTCGCAGCGCGTCGACCTGCAGAGCGTCGTGCTCCACGAGCGGTGGCCCGCCGCCGCTGCCCCGACCGCCCCGATGTCGTACCTGCGCGGGCCCGGCCAGTGGGCCGTCGTCGCCGGACACGACGACGGCGACGACCTGCTCACCGCCCCGGGCTCGCTCGGCGCGCTGGACGCCGCCGTCGACCGCGTGCTCGCACTGCCCGGACCGCCGCCGACCACCGGGTCGCTGGTTCTCGCCGGCGGGCACCACCTGGTCACCCGCTACCGGGTGTCGGCGTACCCCGACTCGGTCACCGACCACGTCCTGGACGCCGCCGACGCCGGTCGCTCGCTCGGCGCCACCACCGCTCGGCGCAGCGGGTTCACGGTGCAGGTTCTGCGTGGCGAGCTCGTCGACGCACCGGGTGACCTCGTCGCCACCGACGCCCTGACCACCGCCGACGTCGACCGGCTGCTCGCGCAGGGCCAGGCCGCCGGTCGCGCGGCGGCGGCCACCGGACTCGTCTGCCTCGGCGAGGTCGGGGTCGGCAACACCACCGTCGCGGCGGTGCTGGCCTGCGCGCTGCTCGATCTCGACGTCGAGTCCGCGGTCGGGCTGGGGGTCGGCGCCGACGCCGCCACCGTCGAGCGCAAACGCGACGTCGTGACCCGCGCGTTGGCCCGCGTCCGTGCGGAACGCGGTGCCGCGGTGGCCGACCCCCACCTCGTGCTCGCCGCGCTCGGCGGACCCGAGTTCGCGCTGCTGGTCGGGGTGACCCTCGGCGCCGCCGCAGCCGGGGCGGCGGTGGTGCTCGACGGCCTGGCCACCTCGGTCGCCGCGCTGCTCGCCGTGCGCCTCGAACCGGCCGTCCACGCCCACCTCGTCGCCGGCCACCGCAGCCGCGAGCGCGCGCACCACGCCGTGCTCGTCGAGCTCGGTCTCGAGCCGTTGCTCCAGTTGCGCATCCGGGCCGGCGAGGGCGTGGGGGCGTGCCTGGCCGCCCGCCTGCTGCTGACCGGGCTCGAGGTACGCGCGTCCGCGGGACGGGTGTCGTGAGGCGCCGCCGCGGTGGCCGGGTCTTGGTGCTGGGCGGCGCCCGATCGGGCAAGTCGCAGTTCGCCGAGCGCTCGCTCGACGCCGCGCGGTCGGTCGCCTACGTCGCCTGCGGTGCGCGTCCGGACGGCCAGGACCCGGAGTGGGACGAGCGCGTCCGCCTGCATCGGCAGCGCCGCCCGGCCCGCTGGAGCACGCTCGAGACCCAGGACCTCGTCGCGGTGCTGCAACCCGACCGCACCCCGGCATTGATCGACTGCCTGTCCACCTGGCTGGCCACGGCCATGGACGACTGCGGCGTCTGGTCCGAGCAACCCGGTGCCGACGACGCGCTGGCCGCCCGCATCGACGCCGTCGTGGCCGCCTGGGGCGCGAGCTCGCGGCACGTCGTGGCCGTCAGCAACGAGGTGGGCTCGGGCGTCGTGCCGGCCACCTCCTCCGGTCGCCGGTACCGCGACGAGCTCGGGGTGCTCAACGCCCGCATCGCCGGTGGCTCGGACGAGGTGTGGCTGGTCGTGGCGGGCATCCCGCAGCGGCTGCGATGAAGGAGCTCCGGCTGGCCTTCGGGCTGTTCAGCGTGCTGCCGGTGGGCCGCGTCGACCCGCGCCCGGCCGGCGGACGGCGTGCGGTGCTCTGGCTACCGGTCGTCGGCGTGGTGCTCGCCCTGCTCTCGGTGCTGCCCGCCCTGCTCGTGTGGCATGGATGCGGGCACGGTTCGGCCGTGCTCGCCGCCGTGGCCGTCGTCGCCGCGCAGGCGCTGTTGACCCGCGGCCTGCACCTCGACGGCCTGGCCGACCTCGCCGACGGGCTGGGCAGCGGGCGCCCGCCGGCCGGCGCGCTGGACGTCATGCGTCGCGGCGACGTCGGCCCGTTCGGCGTGCTGGCCGTGGTGCTGTCGGTGTTGCTGCAGGTCGCCGCGCTCGGCACGGTGCTCGCCGGGCACCGCGTGGCCGTGGGTGTCGTCGCCGTCGCCGCCGCCGCGATGACGGGCCGGCTGGCCGTGCTCTGGTCGGCCGGACGCGGTGTGCCCGCCGCCCGCCCCGACGGCTTCGGAGCGCTCGTGGCGGGCAGCATCGCGTGGCCCGCACAGCTGCTGAGCACGGTGTGGGTGATGGTCGTGCTGGGCGCCGCGGCGCTGGCGGCTGGGGCGTCGGCTCGCGACGTCGGGTGGTTCGGCGGGGCCATGCTCGCCGGGCTGCTGGCGGCGTGGGTGGTGCGCCTGCATGCGGTGCGCCGGCTCGGCGGCGTGTCCGGTGATGTCTTCGGCGCGCTCGTCGAGATCGCCGCGACCACCGCCCTGTTGGTGCTGGCCGCCGAGAGCGCCTGGCGGTGACCACGCTCCACGTGGTGCGCCACGGTCAGTCGACGTGGAACGCCGCCGGTCTCCTGCAGGGCCAGGCGCCCGGCCCGCAGCTGACGGCCCTCGGCCATGAGCAGGCGAAGGCCGCGGCGGACTCATTGAGCAGCGTGCAGGTCGACGCGCTGTACAGCAGCGACCAACCTCGCGCCGTTCAGACCGCGCGGCACCTGGCGACGCGCCTGGGGCTGGACGTCCGGCTCACCGCCGCCCTGCGCGAACGCGGTTACGGCGTGCTGGAGGGCCAGCCGTCGGCGCGCGCGGCCGACCTGGCCGGCGACGTCGACTGGCTCGACCCCGACGTCCGTCCGGGTGGCGCGGAGAGCCTGCGCGACGTGCACGCGCGCGTCGGCGCGCTGCTCGCCCGCTGCGTCGACGAGCACCCCGACGGCGCGGTTGTGCTGGTCAGTCACGGCGACACGATCCGCGTCCTCGCCGCCTGCGCGGCCGGCCTGGAGGCGCATGAGATCCCGTGGACGGACGTCGGCAACGGGTCGGTGACCACGCTCGTCGTACCCGCCCCGCGTTAGCCGGGCAGCAGCGCGAGCACCGCCTCGACGCTCGGCAACGCCTCGACGCCGGCGGGCAGCGGCGGGCGGTCGACGACCACGACGGGCACGGCCAGCTGCCTGGCCGCCTCGAGCTTCGCCACGGTGGCCGGGCCGCCGCTGTCCTTCGTCACCAGCAGGTGCACGCCGTGCGTCCGCAGCAGCGCGAGTTCCTGCTCGAGCGCGAAGGGGCCGCGGTCCAGGACGATCGTCGTCCGGGCCGGGGCGCGCACCACCGGCGGGTCGACACTGCGCACCAGGAACGTGTGCGCGTCGTCGTCGGCGAACGCGGCGAGGTCGCGGCGGCCGGTGGTCAGGAAGACGGTTCCCGGCGCGGTAGCGCGGACGTGCGCGGCGGCCGCGTCGATCGACGCGACGCGGGTCCACCGGTCGCCGGGGCCGGCCGTCCATCCGGGGCGGCGCACGGTCAGCAGCGGCGTCGAGGTCAGCGCGCACGCCTCGACGGCATGGCCGGTGATGGCGGCGGCGAAGGGATGCGTGGCGTCGACGACGACGTCGGGCGGATGTTCGCGCAGGTGGGCGACGAGGCCGGCCGCCCCGCCGAAGCCGCCCACGCGCAGCTCGCCCGCGGGAACGATCGGGTGCCGGACGCCGCCGGCGAGGGACGTCGTGACCTGGACGCCGCGCTCATTGAGACGGGCGGCGAGCTCGCGGGCCTCGCCGGTACCTCCGAGGACCAGCACGCGCACATGCACGACACTAGGGCGATGCGCGAGATCCTCGTCATCGGCATCGGACCCGGACACCCGGACCAGATCACCGTCCAGGCCGTCGACGCGCTCAACCGGGCGCAGGTGCTGTTCGTCGTGGACAAGGGTGCCGCCAAGTCGGGGCTGCTCGAGGTGCGGGACGAGATCCTGCGCCGGCACGTCCGCAACCACGACGGTTACCGCGTGGTCGAGATCGCCGACCCGCCCCGCGACCGCGGCGCGTACGCCTACGCCGATGCCGTCGCCGACTGGCACGCCGCCCGGGCCGACCGCTTCGCCGAAGCGATCGGCACCGAGCTCGACGACGACGGTGTCGGCGCCTTCCTGGTGTGGGGCGACCCGGCGCTGTACGACAGCACCCTGCGGGTCATAGACCACATCCTGGCCGGCGACCGGGTCACCTTCGACTTCTCGGTCATCGCCGGGGTCACCAGCGTGCACGCGCTGACTGCGGCCCATCGCATCCCGCTCAACGGCATCGGCGAGCCGGTGCACATCACCCCGGCCCGGCGCATCGCCGACGGCCTGCCCGACGGCGTGGACAGCGTCGTGGTGATGCTCGACCCGCACTTCACCGCCGCGCAGCTCGACGAGCCGGACCTCGAGGTCTTCTGGGGGGCGTACGTCAGCACCCGGGACGAGGTCCTGATCTCGGGGCGCCTGCGCGACGTCGCGCCGCAGATAGCCCGTACTCGTGCCGAGCTCCGGTCCAGGCACGGCTGGATCATGGACAGCTACCTGCTGCGCCGGCCGGGCAGGTAGCCCCGAACGACGCCGTCCAGCGCGCCCGGATTCCGGCTGACATGGGTGTCGACCTACGACGCCAGCACTGGGCCTTCAGATCCTCGCCGCTTGAACCTCGAGGCTACGTCTCGTAGAGAGTGCGGCGCCCTTCGGAGCAACGGAAGCAACCTTGATCATCGTCGGCGGCGAACTCCGCTCCCGACCGCGCGTTCCGCATGACTTCTTCGCGTCGGATCGAGGCCCACGTCGGCGCTCTCAACGGCTTGGAAATTGTTGAGGTCACCGCAGACATCGGCACCTATGTAGCGGGCCGTGCGGCCCTGTTTGCCGTCGAACCCGGCTGAACCCCCTGAGCGCTGCCGCGCTCTCATCAGCGTTGAGCGCAGCCGCGCTCTCATCAGCGTTGAGCGCAGCCGCGCTCTCATCAGCGTTGAGCGCTGCCGCACTCCCTGCCGAGGTGCACTCCACCGGGCCGAAGAAGATCGTCCTGCTCGGTCCTCGCCAGCTCGCGTAGGGTCCTGCACCCGCTTGCGGAAAGGAGTCGGAACTGCGTTGACGGCTTGATATCAACTCGTGTGTCGCGTGAACGGCGGGTGCCGGCCAGACGCCGAGGCGGCCTGAGCAAGCCTGGACGGGCCCGATTGGGCGCGAGGCCGACGGACAGTTGACGGTCATCCGAGGAAATCGACGCCTCAGCGATGATCTTGAGAAAAGAACGAAGGCCCCGGAATCCGGGGCCTTCGTCGTGGTAGCGGGGGTAGGATTTGAACCTACGACCTCTGGGTTATGAGCCCAGCGAGCTACCGAGCTGCTCCACCCCGCGTCGGTAGGTACAACTGTACTGACGCGCGGTCGGGCATCCAAATCCGCTCTCGGCCGGAGCCTCAGCCCCACACCTCGGCCGCCACCTCGACGATCAGCGCCAGCTTGGCGAACTGCTCGTCGCGGGTGAGGTTGTTGCCCTCGACGGTCGAGGAGAACCCGCACTGCGGCGAGAGGCACAGCTGCTCGAGCGGCACGTACTTGGCTGCCTCGTCGATGCGGCGCTTGAGGTCGTCCTTCGCCTCCAGCACCGGCGACTTCGACGTCACCAGGCCGAGCACGACGTACTTGTCCGGCGGCACGAAGCGTAGCGGCTCGAAGGTGCCGGAGCGCTCGTCGTCGTACTCGAGGAAGAAGCCGTCGACGTCGAGCTGGGTGAAAAGCGCTTCGGCGACGAAGTCGTAGCCGCCCTCGGCGGCCCACGACGAGCGGTAGTTGCCGCGGCACATGTGGGTAGTGACGGACAGACTGTCCGGCCGCCCGGCCAGTGCGGCGTTGATCTGTCGGATGTAGCGCTCGTGCTGGTGATCGGCGTCGCGGCCCTGCGCGGTGATCTCGGCGCGCTGCGCCGGGTCGTTGAGGTAGGCCAGGCTGGTGTCGTCGAGCTGCAGATAGGTGCAGCCGAGGGCGGCGATTTCGCGGACCTGGTCCGCGTACGCCGCCGACAGGTCGGTCCAGAACTCGTCCTCGTCGGCGTAGACGGCTGGATCGAGCGCCGCTGGCCCGCCGCGGTAATGGACCATGCTCGGCGACGGGATGGTCAGTTTCGGCGTGCCGGTGCTGACTGTCGACTGCAGGAACTGGAACGCATCGCCGAAGATCGGGCCGTCGATGCCGAGCTTGCCGTCCACCTTCAACGCGGCCGACGTGAAGTCGTTGTCCCCGGCGGCGTTCTTCATGTGCACCTTGATCATGTCATCGGTGCGCGAGACGCCGCGCAGGGAATAGATGAAGTCCATGTGCCAGGACGTGCGGCGAAATTCGCCGTCCGTCGCGGTCTGCAGACCGGTGGCCTCCTGCTGCCGCACCACCTCGCGGATCGCCTCGTCCTCGACGGCGCGCAGGCCGTCGGCGTCCAATCGGCCCTGCTTGTGCTGCTCACGGGCGTCGAGCAGCGGCTGCGGGCGCAGCAGGCTGCCGACATGATCGGCGCGGAACGGCGGTGTCGTGCGCGGGCTCATGGCTCTCCTGTCGTCGGGGGGACACCTTCTGCTTACCCGATCGATCAGGGCGCGTTCAATGTCTGCGCAGACGCGGCATAGTGGGCCCGTTGCAGGGCGCTCCTGCGGGCGACTCTGGCTATTGTTGCCGCATGCCGAGCTATCGCATGCGTGATGCGGCTGAGCTGCTGGGCGTCAGCGACGACTCGTTGCGGCGTTGGGCCGACGGCGGGCGGTTGTCGACGAGTACCGACGCCGCCGGGCGACGGGTGATCGACGGTGCGGAGCTCGCCGAGTTCGCTCGCAAGAACGCTGCCCCGGTGCCTGAGGCCGGCCCCACCGCACGCGAGTCGGCACGCAACCGTTTCGTCGGAATCGTCACCCGCGTCGTGCGCGACACGGTGATGGCGCAGGTCGAGATGCAGTGCGGGCCGTACCGCGTGGTATCCCTCATGAGCCGTGAGGCGGCCGACGACCTCGGCCTTGAGCCCGGCGTCACTGCTACCGCCTCCGTCAAGTCCACGAACGTCGTCGTCGAAGTGTCTTCCATACCGAAAGGTACGTCAGTCTGAAGCGTGTCACTGACGTCAGCGGTTACCGCGCGCTGTGAGCCGTCTGGCACGCTGGGTTCATGCCCGCCCGCGTCACCGTTCGCTACTGGGCCGGCGCCAAGCGGGCCGCGGGTCGCGCGGAGGAGCCGTTCGAGGTCTCGACGCTCGCCGACCTGCGCGCCGCCCTGCGGGCTCGTCCCGCACTCGCGGCGGTGAGCGAGGTGGCGTCGTTCCTCGTCGACGGTGCGCGCGCCTCGGACGCGACCGCACTGCGCGACGGAGCCGAGGTCGACGTGCTGCCGCCCTTTGCAGGGGGCTAAGCGCCGGAGGATGAGTTCGTAGCACGATGTGCGATCGGTGTTAACCGCAAGGTCACACTCGGCCTCGACGATGACGTCATGAGCGAGTACGTGACGAACGAATCGTGGGTCCGGACCCTTGTACGCACCGACGCCATCGACGACATCGCCGACCAGTTCGAGCGGCATGCCCCGCAGCCGTCGCTCCCCGTAGGACGCGCCACGGCTCGGCCCGAAGTCAGCGCGAGGTGGCCACGCTCGGCGCGTGGCTGGCGCTCGTTCGACCGGCTGCACCCGCGCTCCGCGACGGACCGCTTCGCGGACAAGTGAACGTCTCGTCGGGCTGCGCCCGCGAGTGGTCACCTATGTGTCGAGTGGTCAGGTACAACTGACCACTCGGACAATAGGCGACCACTGGACGGGGGCGACCATGACGGCAGCACGGCTGACGGCGCTCGTGTCCGGGCACGTGCAGGGTGTGGGTTTTCGCGAGTGGACGCGCCGAACGGCAGCGCCGCTCGGGCTCGTCGGGTCGGCCAGCAATCTGCCCGACGGACGGGTCGAGGTGATCGCCGAGGGCGATCGAGACGCGTGTGACCAACTGCTGGCTGCCCTGCAGGGCGGGTCTACTCCGGGCCGCGTGCGGGACGTGCAGGTCGCCTGGTCCGACGCCGACAACCTGCTGGTCGGCTTCGTCACCGACTAACCGTCAACCCTGGACGTTCGGCCCGGCCCGCTGGATCTCGACGCGGACGATCACCCGGCGTTCCCGCTGCATGGCCGCCCGATAGTCGTCCCAGTCTTCGTGCTCGCCGGCGACGTCGCGGTAGTAGTCGACGAGCAGGTCCATCGCCTCGGGCAGCGTCACGATCTCGGCCGTCCCCTCGACCTGGACCCACTCGCCGAAGAAGCCCTCGGTGAATGCACACAGCGAAACGAGCGGGTTGCGTCGGATGTGCTGCACCTTCATCGCCGTCTCGCGCGTGCTGATCACGGCCCTTCCCTCACCGTCGACCGACGCCGTCACCGGGGACATCGCCGGGCGGCCGTCTTTGCGGACGGTGGCGAGTACCGCCCGGTGGTTCGTGCGTAGGAAAGCGCGAGCTGCGTCGGTGTCCATCGGTCTCCTCGGGTGCGGTCGCGTTACGTCTCGACCCTAGGGTGAGACCGTGAATGCAGCAGCTGTCGTCGCCATCGTGGTGGGTGCTGTGGCTTTGCTGCTTGCTGCTGCCGCGATCGTCTTCTTGGTTTTGTGGCGCCGTACCCGCAGGCAGCTGATCGCGCTCGAGGACAGCCTGCGGCCGATGCCCCGCGCGGGAGCGTTGGAAAAGGCCGGCCGGGTCGTGCGCACCGTCGTCACCCAGGCCGCGCGGGTGCGCGACCACGGGGTCACCCAGCTGCTGTCAACCTCGCTCGAGGAGCTCGTGCGCTGGGCGCGCACCGATCGCGAACGGATCGTCAAGGTCGCGGACGAGGACGGCCGGGTGACGCTCTTCTTCTCCGACATCGCCGACTCGACGGCACTGAATGAGCGACTGGGCGACGAGCAATGGGTTCGCGTGCTGCGCGATCACGACCGCGTCGTCCGTCGCGAGATCGAACGTCGGGACGGCCTGGTCGTCAAGGCGATCGGCGACGGCTTCATGGCGGTCTTCTCGCACGCCGACCCGGCGGTCGACGCCGCGGTCGCCGTACAGCAGGCCATGACGGGCAAGCGGCGTCGCAGCCCGCAACTGTTCGTGCGCATCGGGTTGCATACCGGTACGGCCGTCAGCACTGGCGACGACTATCTGGGCCGGAACGTGGCGCTGTGTGCGCGGGTCGCCGCGTACGCCGAGGGCGGCCAGGTGCTGGTCAGCGAGGACACCCGCGCCGCGGCAGCGACGACAGCCGTCGACTTCGTGGCCGAAGGCAGTGTCGAGCTGCGCGGCATCAGTGGTCCGGTCGAGTTATTCTCGGTGGTCGCGGGGGAGTAGCTCAGCTCAGCGCGGGTGCTTCGAGCCGGAGCCGGCCCTGCTCGACGATCAAGCAACGGTTCTCGACGTACAGCAGTCCGGCGTCCTCGGCGATCTGCCGCGCCTCGGCCGAGCTGATGTGCAGCTGCAGCCACAGCGCGGTTGCGCCCGCGGCTACCGCTTGCCGAGCGATGTCCGGCGTCTGCTCCGACGGGCGGAACACGTCGACTAGGCCGACCTGCTCGGGCACGTCGGCGAGCGACGGGTAGGCGGTCACGCCGAGGATCTCACCGCCGCGCGGGTTGACCGGGATGATGCGCCAACCGTGCTCGCTCATGTGCTCCGGAACGTAGTTCGCCGGCTTGGCCGGGTCGGCACTGGCCCCGACGACCGTGATGGTGTCGTAGCGGCGCAGGATCTGTTCGACCGTCGCATCGGTGTCCATGGCGTTCACGATACGTTCGAGCGATGCAAGGACCCGGTGATCCCGACTGGACGCCCGCGACGCCTGAGCTGGTTGCAACACCGGTGGCCGCCGTGCTCGACGGCTTGGACGTCCTGGCCGCACCCATCGATCCTGACCTCGCCGATACGGCCGAGTTCTGCGCCCGCTACGGCGTCGACCTCGCCGACTCGGCCAACTGCGTGATCATCGCGGGGCGACGGGGCGACGTGACCCGCTACGCCGCATGTGTTGTGCTGGCCACCACGCGCGCCGACGTCAACGGTGTGGTGCGCAAGCGTCTCGACGCCCGTAAGGCGTCGTTCGCCCCGATGGACGACGCGGTGGCGCTTACCGGCATGGAGTACGGCGGCATCACCCCGATCGGGCTGCCCGCCGACTGGCCGGTGCTCATCGACGCCGCGGTACTCGAGCGCGCCTCGGTCGTGATCGGCAGCGGGTTGCGGCGCTCGAAGATCGCGATCGCACCGCACGTCCTCGCCGGCCTGCCCGGCGCCGAGGTGATCGAGGGTCTCGCGCGGTGAACACCCGCGAGCGGTACCGACGGTTTGCCTGGTCGAAGCGCGCGGACCGTCGATCTGCTTCGAGACGTGGGCGCACGGCGTGGCCGACGACCCGGTACTCCTCGACCTGCCAGCTGACTGCGCTGAGCACACACACGGCAGTCAGGGCGGCGGCGCCGGTCCACGCCGTCCCGACGACGAATCCGAGCGGGAGCCGCCGCCCGGCCGCCCAGGGGCTCCGGCGCGGCACGCGGTCGGCACCCGGCACGATCAACACCAGAATCAGCAGCGCGGCGATCAGCTGCAGGGCCGACAGCGTGACGACGTAGACCACTCCGGAGCCGGGGATCGATTCGGTGTGCCGCCAGGACGCGGGCGTCCCAAGGTGTGCACCAGCGCCCACCAGAACCCGCCACACCACGGTCGGTGTAGCTGCTGCGATGGCCCCACAATCACAGCTATGCACCCACGGGCCGACGCGCGGCGCGCTCACGCGAGTGCGCTGAGCACCGTGTCGTGCAGCAGGCCGTTGGTGGCCACCGCGTTGCCATGCAGCACCCCGTCGCCGCCGTCGAGCCCGGTGAACCTTCCGCCGGCTTCGGTCACCACGGGGTAGAGCGCGGCCATGTCGTAGAGCTCGAGCTCCGGCTCGGCGGCGATGTCGACGGCGCCTTCGGCGACGAGCATGTAGGACCAGAAGTCGCCGTACGCGCGGGTGCGCCAGGCTTCCTGCAGCAGGCCGGTGAAGCCGGCGTGCCGCTTGCCCCACGCCTCGTCGCCACTGAACGACGAGTACGACACGCTGGCGTCGGCGATTGCTGCGACGCGCGACACCGCCAGCCGGCGAGCGGGTGCGCCGAACACCGACACCCACGCGCCGCTGCCGTGTGCCGCCCACCAGCGACGGCCGAGTGCGGGTGCCGACACGACACCCACCACGACGTCGTTGCCGTCCATCAACGCGATCAGGGTGGCCCATACGGGCACATTGCGGACGAAGTTCTTCGTGCCGTCGATGGGGTCGAGGACCCAGCGACGGGTCGATGAGCCGGCCGAGCCGAACTCCTCGCCGAACACCGCCTCGTCGGGACGCTCGCGCTCAATGCGCGAGCGGATCGCTTGCTCCACGGCCTTATCGGCGTCGCTGACCGGGGTGAGGTCGGGCTTGCTCTCGACGACCAGATCGGCCGCGCCGAAGCGGGGCATGGAGATCGCGTCGGCGTCATCGGCGAGGGCGAGGGCGAGCGCGAGGTCTGCGGCGTAATCGGGCACGAGCGCAGGCTAACGTCGGACGGTGATCTCCCAGCGTGGCCAGGTGCCGCCGTTCCAGGTGATGCGGGTCCTGGACGCCGTCGCCGCGCGGCGCGAGGCCGGGCTGTTCGTCGCCGACCTGTCCGCCGGGCAGCCGTCGACGCCCGCGCCGAGAGCAGTCCGGGCCGCGGCCGCCCGCGCGCTGGACATGGACCGCATCGGCTACACGACCGCGCTCGGCCTGCGACCGCTGCGCCGAGCGATCGCGCAGCACTACCGCGACCGCGCAGGCGTGGACGTCAAGGCCCGCAATGTCGCGGTGACGACCGGCTCGTCCGGCGGCTTCCTGCTCGCGTTCCTGGCCGCCTTCGAGCACGGGGACACTGTTGCGATGGCGCGCCCCGGTTACCCGGCGTACCGCAACATGCTGGCCGCACTCGGCTGCCAGGTCCTCGAGCTGCCGTGTGGTCCGCAGACCCGCTTCCAACCCACCGTCGGGCAGCTGGATGCGCTCGACGAGCCGCCCGCCGGCCTCGTCCTGGCCAGTCCGGCGAACCCGACGGGGACGATGGTGCCGCCAGGTCAACTCGCCGCCGTGACGGCCTGGTGCGACGCGCACGGCACCCGGTTGATCAGCGACGAGATCTATCACGGCATCACCTTCGGCCAGCAGCCGTCGTGCGCCTGGCAGCATGCCCGGACGCCGGTCGTCGTCAATTCGTTCTCGAAGTACTTCTCGATGACGGGGTGGCGCATCGGCTGGCTGCTCGTGCCCGACGACCTGCTCGACTCCGTGGACCGCCTCGCCGGCAACTTCACCATCTGCCCGCCGGCGCTGTCGCAGCTCGCAGCCTTGGCCGCGTTCGACGCCTACGACGAGCTGGACGCCAACGTCGAGCGCTACGCCACCAACCGGGCGATCCTGCTCGACGCGCTGCCCGCGATCGGACTCGACCGCCTGGCGCCCGCCGACGGCGCCTTCTACGTCTACGCCGACATCTCGCGCTGGACCGACGACTCGATCAACTTCGCTGCCCGCATGCTCGCCGACACCGGCGTGGCCGTTGTACCCGGCGTCGACTTCGACCCGGTGGACGGCGGCCGGTACGTGCGCATGTGCTTCGCCGGTGACGGCGTCGAGCTGGCCGCCGCGATCCAGATCATGGGCAGATGGCTAGGCAGCCTGCCGACGGCGACTTGATCGCGGCGGCACCCTCGCCGTCGGCCTCGTCGTCGACTACCACGTCTGGCCGAAAGCGCTGCCGGGCGGCTACGTGGGCGTCGATGTCTTCTTCGTCATCTCCGGCTTCCTGATCACGGGGTTGCTGGCCCGCGGCGTGGCCCGCACCGGCCGGGTCAATCTGCTCGAGTTCTACGGCCGTCGCGCCCGCCGGCTGATGCCTGCGTCCGCCCTCGTCCTGGCCGTGACGTGGCTCGTGTCGCGGGTCGTCCTGCCGGTCACCCAATTGCCTGCGGCCGCCGAGCAGGTCCGCGCCAGCGCCCTGTACGTGCAGAACATCGTCTTGGCCCGCGACGCCGTCGACTACCTGAAGGCCGAACGGCAGGCCAGCCCGGTGCAGCACTTCTGGTCCGGTCGCTGGCCACGGTTGCCTTGGCCGGGGTACCCGTCCTGCTTGCCAGCATCTGGCTGTCCGATCGGTCGCAGCCGACCCAGCACGTCGACGCCCAACACCCGGGGGCGGCCAGCATCGTGACCGGGGTCGCGGCCCCGTCGGGTGCCAGCCTCGCCCCGACACTGGCCAGCGCCAGCACCGACTAACCGCTCGGGACGACACCGACATGCGAGACGGACCAGGTGCGCGCGACCGTGAAGACCTGCGTGCTCGGCGACACCGTGCACCCGATGAAGACGGTGGCGCTGGTTGGGGACTCGCACGCCGGTCAGTGGTTGGATGCGTTGGATGTCATTGCCAAGCAGCGGCACTGGAAGCTCGTTGTTGCGACGAAGTACGGCTGCCCGTGGACCGCGGTCGAGACGGCCGTGGTGGGGCAAAAGACGCCGTACACGTCGTCCACCGCGTGGGGCAAGGCGGTCATGACGACGTTGCTCACCGAGATCAGGCCTCCTACACGCTCGCGCTCGAGCCCTACCTGGCAAGCAGGCTCCTTGCCACGGCGGCGTTGCGGCGTATCGGTTGACTGGGCCCGGCGGCTCCGTCCACCAGCCGCAGCGCCGGGTGGTCGGCGAGGACTGGAGCCTGGATGACCTCACCGGGCGCGAGGAGACGCTGGTCGAGTACGTCCGCGTCGACATGGCCGAGACGACGTCCGACGGCGGCTTGGTGTTCGACACCTGCACCTTCCGCGACATCGGCTTCGACCTCGCGCAGCACACCTCCGCCGCCTTCGGGAACTGCTCCTTCATCTCCTGCCGGTTCACCAACACCCGGCTGCGCGACTGCAAGTTCGTCGGGTCGTCGTTCGAGCGCTGCGAGTTCACCCGTACGACGGTCGAGGGCGGCGACTGGTCGTTCGTGTCGTTGCGCGGCGCCGACCTGCACACCGCTGCGTTCGCCGACGTTCGGATGCGCGAGACCGACCTCACCGGCATCGACGCCCGCGGCGGGACGTTGCGCGGCTGCGACACCACCTCGGCGATCTGGCAGAACGCGTTCCTCGAGCGCTGCGACCTGCGCGGCACGGATCTGCGCACGCTCGACCCGTGGCACGTCCAGTTGGCCGGCGCCCGGATCACCTGGGAACAGGCCATCATCGTCGCCCTGGGTCTGGGCCTGGACGTCTCCCCCGAGTGAGTGTCGTGGCAGGCTGCCGCCCATGAGCGAAGCGCCGCACCCGTCGCACTGGTTTCGCGAGCTGCTGGGGCGCGATGGGCCACTGCCACCGGCCGCCGAGCATCTCGGGTTCCGGTTGGTGTCCGTCGACAGCGAGCGCGGTGAGGTCGAGGGCACCTTCCAGGCCCGGCCGGAGTTCGCGAACATGCTCGGCGGCGTGCAGGGGGGGTTCCTGGCCGCGATGCTCGATACCACCGTCAGCTGCTCCGTGCTCGCAGTGCTGCCGGCCGACCATTTCGCGCCGACGTTGCAGCTCAACATCAGCTACCTCAACACGGCGCCGCTGGGCACCCTCACCGGACGGGGTCGGGTGCTGCGGCGGGGGTCGTCGGTGGCGTTCCTCGCCGGCGAGCTGTACGCACCGGACGGCACGGTCGTGACAACGGCGACCGCGACGGTGCGCGTCCTGCGCGTCAGACGCGCGTAGCCCGGCGGGCGATCCACCAGGCCCAGAGCACGAGCGGGATCTGCAGCGGCAGCCGCGCGTACGCGACGGGCTAGCTGCCGTGACCCTGTGCGGCGTGCACCGCCATGGTGATGTTGGCCGGGAACACCACGAGGAACAGCGCGACGGCGGCCCACGCCGCAAGATGGCGTGTCCTGGGCAGCGCGAGCCCGACCGCGCACAGCAGCTCGGCGACACCACTGGCCGCCACCCAGAACGCGGATGAGCCCAGGAAGCCGGGCACGATGCTCTCGAACGGACCGGGCGAGGTGAAGTGCAGCGTGCCCGTCGCCAGCAGCAGCGCGGCGAGCAGGTACGCAGCGAGCTCGACGCGCCGAACGTGCGCGGTCAGCGTGGCGGGCCGTCGGCGTCGGGCTCGGCGTGCAGGATCTCGACGGGGTCACCGATGCGGATGACGGCGCCGGGGGAGTCGGGCACCAGGTTCATGCCGAACCAGGTCTTGCCGTCCCAGCGGCGGTGCCGGGCCAGCGTGGCGATCGGCTCCTTGCCGCGCGCTGCGGTATCGGGGTCGGTTGTGGTCATGACGCAGCGCTCGCAGCCTTTGACGGCGCGGAACACCGCGTCGCCGATGCGCACCACGCGCCACCCGTCCTCGGCCCACGGCGCTCCGCCGCCGACGACGACGTTGGGCCGGAACCGGGCCATCGCCAACGGCCCCTCGTCGCCACGCGAACCGTCGGCGATCAGGTCGTTCAGCGCGTCGAGTGACACCGTGGTGGCGACCAGCAGCGGGTAGCCGTCGGCGAACGAGACCCGATCGTCCGTCCGGGCGTAACCGGAGGTGATGGGCCGGCGCGTCGGGTCATCGAGGTAGACCAGCCGGACCGGCTTGCCGAGCAGCGAGCTGAACCACCCGCGATCGTCGGCGAGCGTCGCGGTCAGCTCGGTCTTCCAGACGCTGACGTCGACCAGCGGGCCGGCGGGCGGGGGAACCTGCACCGGGTCGGTGTCCGGGCCGGTGAGGTCGACCCCGCCGTCGGCTCGCAACGTTGGTGTCACGAGCAGCAGGGCGGGGTGTTCGCGGGCCGTCACCTGCTCGCCGTCGGCGTCGACCACGAGCCACCGGCGGTCGCCGACCAGACCCCACGGTTCGACCACGGCCTCGGGCAGCGCCTCACCGCGGCAGGACTTCACCGGGAAACGGTGGATGGCGTCGAGCGTTAAAGGCACCGCCCCAGGGTATGGGTCGCGCTTCCGACGAGAGCAGGATGGGCGCGTGTACGAGATCGCCGAACAGGTCCGGACCTGGCTCGAGGCCGGCCGGGACGTCAGCGTGGCGCAGGTGATGGCCACCCAGGGTTTCAGCTCGCGCGACCCCGTGGCGGCCGCGGCGTGGACGGATGCCGACGAGACGGGACAGGTGCTCGACGGCGTCTCGACGAGCACGCTGATCGGCCGCCACGCCGGCCTGCACGAGATCACGATCTCCGATGACGACGCCCAGCGGGCCGGGCTGTCCTGCGGCGGCCGAGCGACCGTGCTCGTGCAACCGGCGGAGGTGCTCGGTCTCGACGTATGGGACCGTCTGGCCGCGCGCGAACCCGTCCTGCTCGTCACGTCGCTGCAGACGGGTGACGTCACGTCCTACACGCCGCAGACCGTCCGCGACGCACCTGGCGCGATACCGCGCATCTTCGGCCGCGGCGTCAGCGCCACCGAGCTGCTGGCCGGCGATGCCGTGGTCTCGCTCTGGCCGGTGCCGACGCTGGTGGTCGTAGGTGACGGGCTGATCGCTGACGCGCTGGCCGGCGCCGCGACGCTGCTGGGCTGGTCATCGGAGGTCACCACCGTTGTCGACGCAGCCGTGCGGGCGGCGCAGCGGTTGCACCGCAGCGACGCATTCGTGGTGCTCTCGCACTCGCGCGAGGTCGACGGCCCGTCCCTTACGGCGGCGCTGGCCGGCGAGGCCGGTTATGTCGGCGCGTTGGGCTCGCGTCGTACGCAGGCTGCCCGGCGCGAATGGCTCACCGAGCACGGTGTCGACGCCGTAGCCCAGGCGCGCATCCACGGGCCCGCGGGACTGGACGTCGATGCGCACACCCCCGGCGAGATCGCGATTTCGATCGTCGCCGAGATCCTGGCCAATCGCGCGCAGTCGAGCGGCGGCGCGTTGCGCGATCGGCCCGGTCCGGTGCACACGGCAGGCGTCAACGCCCCACCCCCGCGCTACCCGGGCTAGGACCGTCAGCGGCTGACGAGCAGCTGGCGGAACGCGGCCAGTCGCTCGGGAGTGGAATGGCCGTCGGCAACCCAGGCGTCGAGGCGGCAGCCCACCTCCGTCGAGAGATGCTCGCAGCCGGGCAGGCAGAGGTTCGCGCCGTCCTCGAGATCTGGGAACGCCCAGAGCAGATCGTCGGGACCGACGTGCGCAAGCCCGAAGGACCGCACGCCCGGGGTGTCGATCACCCAGCCCGCATCGTCAGGTAACCGCAGGGCCACCGCCGACGACGACGTGTGCCGGCCCTTGCCGATCGCGCTGACCACGCCGGTGGCCCGGTCGGCGCTGGGCACCAGTGCGTTGATCAACGTCGACTTGCCGACGCCGGAGTGCCCGACCAGCACCGACACATGCCCGATCAGCAGGTCGCGCAACGCGTCGAGCGACCCGCCGCGGTGGGTGGTGACGGCCGGGAGGTCGAGCGCCGCGTAGCGCTCGGTGACCAGCTGCGGCGACGCAAGGTCGGATTTGGTCAGGCACAGCACCGGTTCGATGCCGGCAGCCAGCGCGGCGACGAGGCAGCGGTCGATCAGTCCGAACGACGGCTCGGGGTCGGCGAGCGCGGAGACGATCACGAGCTGGTCGGCGTTGGCCACGATGACCCGCTCGTGCTCGTCGTTGTCGTCGGCCGTACGGCGCAGGACCGTGTCGCGTTCGTCGAGGCGGACGATGCGCACCAGCGCGTCGGGGGAGTCGTCGATCGTGCCGACCACGCCGACGCGGTCGCCGACCACGATGCTCTTGCGGCCGAGCTCCCGAGCACGCATCGCAGTGACCTCGGTGTCCCCGGCCAACACCAGATACCGCCCGCGGTCGACCGCGACCACGAAGGCGTCCACCGCGTCCTCGTGCGCCGGGCGCTGCTTGGACCGCGGTCGGGTGCCGCGCGGATTCGCCCGCGAGCGGACGTCGTCCTCGTCGAGCTCCCGTGGCCGGCGGGCCACCCGTTACCGGCCCACGGAGGTCGGGTCGAGGAGGCTGGACCACATGCCCGGGAAGTCGGGCAACGTCTTGGTGGTGGCGCCGATGTCGTCGACCTCGACGCCGTCGACAGCGAGCCCGAGGACCGCGCCGGCGGTGGCCATCCGGTGGTCGGCGTAGGCGTGCCAGGTACCGCCGTGCAGCGGTCGCGGGCGGATGGTCAAGCCGTCGGCGTGCTCGACGACCTCGCAGCCCAGGCCGGTGAGCTCGGCGTAGAGCGCGGCGAGCCGGTCGGTCTCATGGCCGCGCATGTGCGCCAGTCCCGTCAGCACCGACTCTCCGTCGGCCAGGGCGGCCAGCGCGGCGAGCGTCGGCGACAGTTCGCTGACGTCGCGCAGGTCGGCGACGAGCGCGTTGATCCGCCCGGTGCCGGTGACGACCAGCGCGTCCGCGTCGTGACTGACCTGCGCGCCCATGGTCGTGAGCAGGTGGCGCAGCGCGACGCCGGGTTGGGTGGACTGCTCGGGCCACAGCGGGATGCGCACGGAACCGCCGCTGACCAAAGCCGCGGCCAGGAACGGGGCGGCGTTCGACAGGTCTGGTTCGACGACGTGTTCGCCGGCACGCACCGGTCCGGCCGCCACGCTCCATACCCCAGGGTACGGAGAACTTGCGTCGACACCCGCAGTACGCAGGACGTCCAGGGTCATGGTCAGATGCGGCTGCGACGGCACCGGCGTATCGCCGACGTGGGTGATCTCGAGGCCTTTGTCGAAGCGGGCGCCGGACAGCAGCAACCCCGACACGAATTGCGACGACGCGCTTGCGTCGATGCGCACAGCGCCGCCCGCGAGCGATCCGGTGCCGTGCACGGTGAACGGCAGCCGACCGCGGCCGCTGTCGTTGATGTCGGCGCCGGCCTGGCGCAGCCCGTCGAGCAGTGTCGTCATCGGCCGCTCGCGGGCATAGGCGTCCCCGTCGAAGCGCACCGCCCCGTCGGCCAGGGCCGCGACGGGCGGCAGGAAGCGCATGACGGTGCCGGCCAGCCCGGTGTCGATCTCGGCGCCGTGCAGGGGCCCCGGCGTGACGACCCAGTCCGCCCCGTCGTCGGCGACCCCGATCCCGAGCGCGCGCAACGCCGCAGCCATCAGCTCGGTGTCCCGGGCCCGCAGCGGGGCGACGAGCCGCGACGGGCCGTCGGCGAGCGCGGCGAGGACGAGCAGGCGGTTGGTCAGGGACTTCGAGCCGGGCAACGCAACGGTCGCGTCCACCGGGCGGTGGGCGCGCGGAGCGGGCCACGACGTCACGGCGCCAGACTAATCGGCAGCGAACCGGGCGGCGTCAGATCTCCAGGGCCTGCTGCTCGGGTTGCTCGGCCACCGGTGCGGCTGAGGCCGGGGCGATGAGCTCGGGCCCGTTGTTCTTGACGTTGCCGACGGCCGGGCCGACCTCGTACGGCTCGAGGCTGGCGACGGGCAGCTCGTCGAGCATGAGCTGCGCCGTGCCTGCCTCGCCGCTGGAGCAATCGAGCCACTGCTCGCGCAGCGACGGCGGGATGACGACCGGGTTGCGATCGTGGATCTCGCCGAGCAGATCGGTGGCCTGCTGGGTGATGATCGTGTACGTCCAGAGCCAGCGCTGCGGGTCGTCGTCGGTTCGCGAACGGTCGCGCCACAGCTCGTAGAGCCCGGCGAAGGCGAGCAGCCCGCCGTTCGGGTCGTGCAGGAAGTACGGCGTCTTTCCACCGCCGTCCAGCTTCTGCCACTCGTAGTAGCCCAGTGCCGGGATGAGACAGCGCCGCGCGGCCGCGGCCTTGGCGAACGCAGGCTTGCTCGTCACCGTCTCGATCCGTGCGTTGATCATCCGCGCGCCGCCTTTGGCGTCCTTCGACCAGCTCGGGACGAGACCCCAGCGGGCCGTGCGCAGCTGGAGGACTGTCGGTGCATCGTCGTCGGCGCCGTGCGGACGACGCTCCACGACGATGCGTCCCGGGTCGGTCGGCGCCACGTTCCACGACGGTGGTGGCGGGTCGTCGAGCGTCTCCTCGACATCGAACTCGAGCGTCAGGTCCGGATCCGACGCGACGCTGACGTAGCGGCCACACATGCCGTCCATTGTGCCCGCGCCAGCAGGCATCACCTCTCGATCAGCGCACAGCATTCACACCGCTTCGACACAGCTGTCACGGGGATCGTAGGTCCTGTCAGGCTTCCCAGAGGAGTTGATGAGCCATGACCGCCTTCGCGACACCGTCCGTCCCCTTCACCACGCCGCCCCGTTTCGACGCCACCTACATGGCGTGGAACACGGTCGCGAGCTACGACGACTACGCCGACGCCCAGCGCGCCGTCGACCGGCTGTCCGACGACGGCTTCCCGGTCGAGTACATGGACATCGTCGGTTCGGACCTGCGCCTCGTCGAGCGGGTGACCGGACGGCTCACCAAGGGCCGCGCCGCCGCCGCCGGCGCGGCCAGCGGTGCCTGGTTCGGGCTGCTGATGGGCATGCTGCTGGGCATCTTCACCAGCGGTTCGTGGTTCGGCCTGCTGATCGCCGGTGCGGCGATCGGCGCGGCCTGGGGTGCCGTGTTCGGCTACCTCGGCCATGCCGCGACCCGCGGCACGCGTGACTTCGCGTCTTCGCGCACCCTGGTGGCCACCCGCTACGACGTCGTGGCCCGCAACGGTTACGCCGACGCCGCCCGCAGCGGCCTGCAGAGCGCCGGACTGCGCACCGTCGCGTAGCTCGACATCACCGCGCCCGGCATGCTGGGCCGGTGCCGACCATCGAGATCCCGACGACGGCCGGCCCGGCGCACGTCGAACTGAGCCGGCCCGTCCGTCCGCAGGCACTCGTCCTGCTCACGCACGGGGCCGGCGGCGGCGTGCAGACCGTGGATGTACTCGCCGTCCGTGACGCTCTCGTCGCGGACGGCGTGGCCGTCGCCCTGGTCACCCAGCCCTACCGGGTGGCCGGTCGCGGCGCCCCACCGGCGCCGGTGCGCCAGGACCCCGCCTGGCTCGAGATCGTGGCGGCGGTCCGCCGCGGCCGCGGGCTCGCCCGGCTACCGCTGATCCTGGGCGGCCGCTCGAACGGCGCGCGGGTCGCGTGCCGCACCGCAGCCGCGGCGGGCGCGCACGGCGTGGTCGCGCTGGCCTTCCCCCTGCATCCGCCGGGGCGCCCGGAGAAGACCCGGATCGCCGAGTTGGAGGGCGCCGGCCGACCCGTCCTCGTGGTCCAGGGTGAGCGTGATCCCTTCGGGATGCCCCCACCCGGGGCAGGACGCGAGATCGTCGTCGTGCCGCGGGGAGACCACTCACTCCGGCAGGACGTGCACAGTGTCGCCACGGCCGTCCACGCGTTCGTCACGACACTTTGCGATTGAGCCACGGTGACCAGGCGACCACCAGGCACCAAGCAGCTGGACTTGGAGCATGATGGCCGCGTGGCAGAGCTCGACGACCCGGTCAGCGCGTTCGCATACGGCGATTCGATCCTCGTCGGTGAGCTGATCCGGTTGCGCGGTGTGCGCGACGACGACTTGCCCGTCCTGGCCGGCTGGGAGATGGACGCCGGCCGCATGTCGACCCTGTCGAACTGGGTGGTCCCCCCGTCCGAGGCCGCGGCGAAAGAGCGCATCGCGGGTTGGTCGGCGAACGACAAGGACGACCTCGGCTTCGCCATCGAGACCCTGAACGACCCGCCGACGCTCGTCGGGAACCTGGGCCTGTTCGGCGCCCGCCCGAAGGACCGCTGCGCCACCATCGGCATCGCGCTCGGTCGCGACCACCTCGGCCGCGGCTACGGCACCGACGCGATGCGCGTCATCGTCGACTATGCCTTCCGCGAGATGGGACTGCATCGTCTGCAACTGGTAGTGGCGCCGTACAACAGGAGGGCTGTCCGCGCCTACGAGAAGGCCGGCTTCGTCGAGGAGGGCCGGCACCGTGAGGCGGTCTGGCACGACGGTGCGTGGTACGACGAAGTGCTCATGTCATTGCTTCACCACGAGTGGGCGGACCGACGCGCGTGAATCACTGCTCCAAGCCGGCTTCACGGGCGATGACGATCGCCTGGGCCCGGTCGGCGACCTGCAGTTTGCGAAAGATGTTCGAGATGTAGTTGCGCACCGTCTTGGGTGACAGGGACAGCCCGCGCGCGATGGCTGCGTTGTTCGCGCCGGTCGCCATCAGCCGCAGCACGCCACGTTCGCTGTCGGTGAGATCGGGGAACGGTCGGGCGGCCGGTGCCGGCTCACTGAAGAACCGCATCATGCGAGCGGCGATGCCGCGCGAGAACAGCGCCTCGCCGCGGCCGACCGCGACGATCGCCCGGGCGAAGTCGTCGGCGTCCATGTCCTTGAGGACGTATCCACGGGCTCCGGCGCGCATGGCCGCGAAGACCGAGTCGTCGTCCTCGAACATGGTCACGACCAGGACGTTCGCGCTCGGTGCCTGCTCGGTGACCGCACGGATGGCCACCAACCCGCCGCCGCCGGGCATCTGCAGATCCATCAGCACAAGGTCCGGAGCCAACTCGACGGCCAGGGCGACGGCGCTCTCCCCGTCTCCGGCCTCGCCGACCACCTCGACCCCCGGCACGGTCGACAGCAGCGAGCGCACACCGCGCCGGAACAGCGTGTGATCGTCGGCGATGAGCACCCGCAGTAGGTCGTCGCTCATGAGGCGGCTGACGATCGCAGCGGCATCACGGTGGTGATCGTCGTGCCCGCACCGCTGGTGAGCTGCACCATGCCGCCGAGTTCGCCGGCGCGCTCGCGGATCGCTGAGATTCCGACGCCCTCGATCAGCGGCGCGGGCAGGCCGTGGCCGTCATCGCTCACGCGCAGGCACACCTCGTCCGCCGTCAACTCGAAACTCACCGCACAGCGTCGCCCACCCGAATGCCGCGCGGCGTTGTGCAGCGCCTCCGACGCGATCCGGTAGAGCGCGACCTCCACTGCTGCGGGCAGGTCCGGCAGTTCGTCAGGGTGGACGGTGACCTCCAGGCCCGATTGTGCGGCCGGATGATTGCGCAGCGCGGCGATGAGGCCGAGTTCGTCGATGAGCGGTGGACGCAACGCGTACACGAGGCGGCGGATGTCGGCGGTGGTCTCGTCCATACCGTCTCGGACCTCGCTGAGCAGGTCGGCGGCGCGCACCGGGTCGGCCGTCAGCAGGCGGGACACCGCGCTGAGTTGCGGCTTCATCGAGGCCAGGGTCGGCCCGAGCCCGTCGTGCAGGTCGCGACGGATCCGGCGCCGCTCCTCCTCACGGGCGGTGACGAGCGCGGCCCGGGATGCCTGCACCTGCTCCGACGCCCGGATCGCGTACAGCGCGACCCCGAGCTGCTGGGCCGCGTCGGACAGCAGCTTGAGGTCGCGGTTGGACAGCGTGGTCCGCGCGTGCCGTGGGGCGACGTACAGGTGGCCGATCTCGCTGCCCTGGTAGGTCAGCGGCATGTCGGCGACGTCGCGGTCGGACGGGCGCTCACCGATCACGCTCGTCTCGGTGTCGCCGTCGACGATCGACACGTAGGGAACGTTGAGCGTGCGGGCGATCATCAAGGCCAGCGCCGGGTCGCCGCTCGACGGGCCGGTCGGCGTCGTGGAGTCGATCTGACGGTTGAGCTCGGTCATCACCGTGTAGGAATCGTCGAGGTGGCCATAGACGACATCGTCGACGGCGAGCCGCAGCCAGCGCCGTAGCGGCTCGATCGTGACCGCGATGATGCCGATGGCGATGGCGTGCGCCCACCAGTCGATGTGCGAGTCGGTCTCGCTCAGCCCGTCGGCGACCAGGACCAGCATGTACACGGTCGCGATCCAGCCGAGCAGGACGAGGAAGACGAGCGTCGTCGCCAACCAGCGGGCGGAGCGGTTGCTCTGCACCGTGCCGGCCGTGCGACGTGCCCGCCTGCCCTCGTCCAAGGCGGTCATACCTTTTGCTTGGCTTTCGGTTCGGCGGCGATGCTGCGACGGGTGTCCCGGCGCAACAGGAAGTAGATGACCGCCGCGGAGATGACGAACCCGAGCACCGAACTCACCTTGTCGAAGGTGGTCGGCCCGAACGGGATGCCGGGCAGGGAGATCAGCACGTTGACCACCATCAGCACGAGAGTGACGATGACGCCCCAGCGCTGGCTGCGGAAGACTCCGTACGCCGCGACGACGCCGATGAGGCCGATGACGACCTCGACCAGGATGACGACGTAGGGCGGCTGGTTGCTGCTGTGGTTGATCTTGTGGGCGCCTTGCGGCAGGAGCGACAAAGCGACGATTGCGTTCGCCAGCGACAGCAGGCCGGCGAGGACAGCCGCGATCGTGTAGTTCCGAGAACGAGTCATGGCAACCTCCGAGGACGGGCCGGCCCGAGGCCGGACGTGCCGGCAATCACCGGCTCGCCCAGCCTCATTGTGGCGCTGTCCCACCGTCTGCGGACCCATGTCCTGAACGCTGCGGAAGATTTCCCAACCCGAGCGTCCCAGTTCGGTCGTCAGGCGTCGACGGTCAGGTTGCCGAGCGGGGTCGAACAGCAGAGCAGGATCTCGCCCTTCGCGATCTCGCGTGGCCGGATGCCGCCGTTGTGCTGCATGTCGACCTCGCCGGCCAGGAGCGTGTTCTTGCAGCACGGTGTCGCCCGCCTCGCACGGCACCACCTTGCCGGTATCTGCCAGGTCCGGGGCGAGGGCTTGCAGTAGCTCCAGGGTCAGCCGGCCCCGCGGCGCACTCCAGCGCTCGTCCGGGCGTCGTCCTCGCAGATCGGGGTGACGCGTACACCCGGCCGTGCCGCCGCAATGTCGTCCAACTCGGCGCGGAAGACGATGTCGCGCGGCGTGCGGGCGCTGTGCACGAACACGACGTCGAGCGTGGTGTCGCGAAGCAGCGTGCGGGTCATCGACATCAGCGGCGTGACGCCGCTGCCGGCGGACAGGAGGAGGTACTTCGATGCCGGGTGCTCGGCGGTGCTGAACCGGCCGAGCGGGCCGGTCACCGACAGTCGGTCGCCGGGCACGAACCGGTCGTGCAGCCAGTTCGACATCGGCCCACCGGGCACGCGCTTGACGGTGATCGTCAGGGTCTCGGTGCAGGTGGCAGGTGGCAGGTGGCAGGTGACAGGTGACGAGATCGTGTAGCAGCGCTCGATGTCCTGCCCGTCCACCGCGGCGGCCACGATCACGTACTGCCCGGCGTCGAACGAGAAGCGCCGACCGGCCGGTGACGCTAGGACGAAACTGCACACGTCGTGGGTGATGGGCACGACTGCGCGGATCAGGTCCTCGTCGATCCCCGCATTGAGTTCGGTGCGGCTCAGCAGGCCCGTCATCCGCAGACCTCACGCAGCGGGTCGATACCAGACGCAGAACGACTCGACCTGGTACTCGCTGAGCGTGTACGGGCCGGGCTCATAGGTCGGGCTGCTCACGCCGAGCTGCGCACGGGCGACGAGGGCGGCGTCCTGGCGGTTGGTGTGGCGCCACGTGTCGGTCAGTTCCGCGACGTCGTAGTCGACACCCTCGACGGCGTCCTCGCGCACCAGCCAGGTCGAGCGCATCAGGGTCTTGCCCGGCGACAGCGGCAGCGCTCTGAAGCTCACCGCGTGATCGCTCAACACGTGAATCCAGGTATTGGGCTGGTGGTGCTCGACAACCGCCCCAGCCGTGCGTGCGGCAGGTCACCGAGCAGTGTGCGGCACAGGGCGCGCCCGTCGGGACTGAACGACTCGCCGGCTCCGTCGAGCGGCTCGCGCTGGATGCGAAAGCCGGAGCGGCGTTCCAATTCCTCGACGCGAGCGAACGGCGGGCCGAGCTCCGTGCATGCGTGCTGCAGGTCGGCGTCGGCCTGCAGGTAGCGCTCAAAGGCCGCGTCAGCTCGGCAACTCGGTTCTACCTGCGCTCGCTGGCGGAGGCCGTGAGCAACATCGAGGCGTCTGATGTTCCGGAACTGCATCACGCGGTGCGGGATATCACCGCGTCAACCGCAGCCATCCAGAGGCGGATCGAGACGGGACAACACGGTGTCTACCTGCGCGCGGCGGCGTTCATCGATGATGCGGCACGCACGCTGCCGGCGGCTGCAAACCCATCCCTCGTCCTCGCACTACGCGACCTGACCATGCTCGACGGCGCGCTCGCCCG
Source organism: uncultured Jatrophihabitans sp. (assembly GCF_964244045.1). Lineage (NCBI taxonomy): Bacteria > Bacillati > Actinomycetota > Actinomycetes > Jatrophihabitantales > Jatrophihabitantaceae > Jatrophihabitans > uncultured Jatrophihabitans sp. The sequence continues at coordinate 71,878 of NZ_CAXTHK010000012.1, forward strand.
CCTTGCCCACGCACTGGACATGCACGTCCGCGACCACGACACCACCGACCTGCTGAGCACACCCACAACCACGTAGCGACGCACGTTTTGATGTGCAGCCCTGCCCGCTCAGGAGTTGGCGTCGGCGACCGAGGAGGACCGGGCAGCTGACCGGGTGGCGGCCCAGGTGGCGACGAGCTTGAGCCCGTCGGCGGTCGGGGTGTCGGGGTCGGCGGTGTAGATGTTCAACTGCAGCTCGGGGTCGGACGGTAGCTTGCATCGCCTCGAAGTTCAGGTCCAGCTCGCCGACGGCGGGGTGGCGCAGTCGCTTGCGGCCGGTGCGGTAGAATGTGACGTTCTGCGAGGCCCAGTGCTGGCGGAATGCCTCGGACTGCGTGGAGAGTTCGCCGACGAGGGTGATGAGGTCCTTGTCGTGCGGGTTGCGGCCAGCCTCGAGTCGCAGCATCGCGGAGGCGTCCCTGGCCATGCGGTCGTAGTCGACGAAGAACTCGCGCGCGGCGGGGTCGCGGTACAGGAACCGCGTGGTGTTCGCCGGCCGCCTGCTCGTCGCGCCTGCGACGGCGGAGTCGAGCACCGACGAGTACAGGGCCAGGGCCAACGGGTTCATCGCGAGGATGTGTGCCGGGCATTGCGTACCCAGGCCGGCACGTCGGGCGGCCAGCACCTGGTGGATGACCGGCCGCACAGTGCTGGGGGCAGTGCGTCGCCGCCGGGTCGAGTGGCCGGCGGCGCGGGCGAGCGCGAACAGGTGCTCGCGCTCGGCCTCGTCGAGCTGTAGCGCGTTCGGGATGCCGTCCAGCACGGAGTCCGAGGCGCCGGCGAGGTTGCCGCGCTCCATCCGCACGTAGTAATCGATGCTGACGCCGGCGAGCAGCGCGACCTCCTCGCGGCGCAGCCCTTCACCCGGCGGTTCCCGCCACCGTAGGCGGGTAGTCCGGAGTGATGCGCTCGCGTCGGGAGGCGAGGAAGTCTTTCGCCTGGGTGCGTTGGTCGACGTCCATGCGATTCACGATAGGCACCGTGGTGCGCGAATGAGAGGCACTGCCGTTACCCCGTAGGAGCTGCGGCGCGCGCCGGACTCAGCCCGTCGAGATATCCGCGACGAGAGCGCTGGTGACCCGGACGAGATCGGCGGGCGCCAATTCGACCTGCAGCCCGCGCTTGCCGGCCGAGACGTAGACGGTGTCGAACAGCTCGACGGACTCGTCGGCTACGACCCGCAGCCGCGTCTTCTGCCCGATGGGGGAAATGCCGCCGACGACGTAACCGGTGGCTCGGGCCGCCGCGGCGGGGTCGGCGAGTTCGGCGCGCTTGCCGCCCAGCGCTGCGGCGAATGCCTTGACGTCGAGCCGCGCTGCGACGGGCACGATCGCGCAGGCGAGCGTTCCGTCCACGGAAGCGATCAGGGTCTTGAACAGCTGTTCGGGTTCGACGCCGAGCGCCGCGGCGGCCTCCTCGCCGTACGCAGTCGCCCGCGGATCGTGCGCGTACGGGTGCAGCGTGAAGGCAATGCCCGCTGACGTCAGCGCTGATGTCGCAGGCGTCCCGGTGGCCACGTGTGCAGGGTAGTCAATCCCGTGCTGGCGTCAGGTACTTCGCGTCCGCTGACGATATAGTCAGCATATGCGTACTACTGCCGATCAGCTCGCTGAGGCGGCGGTGGTCCGCCGGGCGGCAACGTCGCTGGCCGCCCGGGCCCGGGCCGAGCGAACGGGGCGGCTGAGCCTCAACCAGGTCGCCGCGCTCGGCCGCATCCTTGTCGTGGGCCCGATGACGCCGGGGGAGCTGGCCGCCCAGCTGGGCACGCTGCCGCAGTCCCTGACCCGGACGCTGCAAGCGCTCGTGGCCGGGGGGCTGGTGGGTCGGACGCCGGACCCGTCCGACGGGCGGGCCGCGCTGCTCACGTGCACGCCGGCCGGGCGCCGCGCGCTGCGGGAGGAGATGGCGCCCCGCGACCGCTGGACCGCGCGCGCGATGCGCGACCTCTGCACCCCCGACGAGCGCCAGACCCTGCTGGCCGCGGCCGAGATCATGCAGCGTCTCGCCGCCCACGGCAGCGGCGTCGCCCCCGTCGAGGCATGAGCATGCGGGCTGTTGCGTTGGCTGTCCGCCCCGCGGCCGTAGTCATGGTCGCTGTGCTGGGCTCGCTCGGCACCGGTTGGGCATTGCACGCCACGGTCGGCGCGCCCGAGCAGTTCATCGTGCTCGCCGTGGTGCTTGCCCTGACGCTGCGCCGGGTGCGGCCGCGCGGTGTGCACGACAGCGCAGTAGCAGCCGGTGAACTGGTGGTGGTCACCGTCGTGGCCGGCCTGACTGGACGGTTGCTCATCGACGTGCCCTGGGCGGGCGCGACCCTGATGACCGCGGGCCTCAGCATCGGCATCCTGGCCCGTCGCTACCGCCCGCAGGTACGCCGGGCCGGTCGGCTCGTCGCGCTGCCCTTCGTCGCGTTGCTGGTCACCCCGGCACCGGTGGTGGACGGACGCCCGCTCCCACTGGGCTGGGCCGTCGCCGCGGCCGGCGTCGGCCTCGCCTGGAATCTGGCTGTCGCCCCGTTACTGCCCGCCGGCGCCCCGACGAGCGAGCCTGCCGAGACGCCGGCTCGGCGCCGCCTCGACGCCCCGACTCGGATGGCGGTGCAGATGGCGCTCGGCGTGGGCGCGGCGTTCGTGTTCGGACACCTGCTGTTCGGGCAGCACTGGGGGTGGACGGTGCTGTCGGCGTTTCTCGTGGCCAGTGGCAACCGCGGGCGCGGCGACGTCGTGCACAAGGCGGGTTTGCGCGTGGCAGGCGCCCTGGGCGGAACGGTGCTCGCGTCGGTGGCTGTCGCGCCGCTCGGTGCCGGCCACCGCGGGACTCTGGTCGCGCTGTTCGCGGTCCTGTTCATCGGTCTGGTGCTGCGCGAGCGCAGCTACGCGTGGTGGGCCGTCGCGGTCACGGCGATCGTTGCCCTCCTGCACGCCTACTACGGCGAGGGTGGGACGTCGGCGCTGGCCGAGCGGGTGCTGGGCGTCCTTGTCGGCTCGGTGCTCGCGGTCGCGGTGGCGTGGTTCGTGTTGCCCGTGCGCACCTCCGACGTCCTGCGCCGCAGGCTGTTCGACTGTCTCGCCGCGCTCACCGACGCGTTGGGTGACGACGTTCCCGACGCACCGGCGCGGTACGCCAGCTGCCTGGGGCGGTTGGAAGAGCTCGCTCCGACCCTGCGCGGCCACCGGCGCGTCCTCGCCCGCCGCGCCACTCACCACCCGGTGGACGCATTGGGCGCGCTGCGCGGGCTCGACCTCCACGTCGATGTCCGAGCCGATGCCCGCTATCGGCGCCGGCTGCGCGCCCAGACGGTGTGGGTGCGCCGCTCGGCGGCCGGGCGTGACGCCGGGCCCCGTCCCGACCTCGTCCCGGAGCTGGCCGTCGTGCACCGGGTCCTGTGTGCCGGCCGCCGGCCTTGAGCCGGAATGTCCGCGGCCCGCGAGCGGTTCCACCGGGGTAGCCAAGAGGGAGATGCACGCTGATGACGGTGTCCACGCTGGAGCGACCGATGGGTGGCCGCGCGCTAGGCTCGACCCCTGACCTGCGGAGCGATTCGCATGAGGGGAGCACGGTGGCGGAGGAGACGGTAGAGGCTCGTCGGGCCCGGTTCGAGCGCGATGCGCTGCCGTTCCTCGACCAGCTCTACGCCGCGGCGATGCGCATGACGCGTAACCCTTCCGACGCTGAGGATCTCGTCCAGGAGACGTTCGTGAAGGCCTACGCCGCCTTCCACCAGTTCACCGAAGGTACGAACCTCAAGGCCTGGCTCTACCGCATCCTGACGAACACCTTCATCAACACGTACCGCAAGAAGCAGCGCCAGCCACTCGAGTCCGGTAACGAGGACGTCGAGGACTGGCAGCTCGCCCGCGCCGAGTCACACACCTCCAGCGGGCTGCGCTCGGCCGAGATGGAGGCGCTCGATCACCTCCCGGACTCCGACGTCAAGGACGCCCTGCAGGCCCTGCCCGAGGATTTCCGGTTGGCCGTGTACCTCGCCGACGTCGAGGGCTTTGCCTACAAGGAGATCGCTGAGATCATGGGCACTCCTATCGGCACTGTGATGTCCCGCCTGCATCGCGGGCGCAAACAACTGCAGAGCCTGCTCGCCGACTACGCCCGCGAGCGGGGTCTCATCCGCACCGGAGCGGGGAGCGATTCATGAACGTACGGATGGGCTTCGGGCCGGGCAACATAGACTGCGGGGACGTCCTCGAGGAGTTGTCGGTGTTCCTCGACGACGAGACCGACGACGCGACCAAGTCGCGCATCGCGCAGCACCTCAATGCCTGCAGTCCGTGCCTACGCCAGCTGGGCCTCGAGAAGGACGTCCGGGCGTTGATCAGTCGCTGTTGTGGCGGCGACCGTGCACCTGACAGCCTGCGCACCCGCATCTCGGTACGCATCACCGAGATCACCCTCGTCGAGTAGCGCTGTTCAACCGCCCGCGGGCGAACCGATGTGGGCGGCAAGCTGGTGCGCTGCCGTCAACCCGGCGGTGATGTCGTGGCGTCCCCGCTGCCCGAGCACCACCCCGAGCACCTCGGTGAGCTGGCGGTGCACCACACGCGTGGTTCGGAACATGAAGCAACCGCCGGCCGCGTCGTCGGAGCCCGTCTTCGTACCCACGAACCCCTCCCGTCCCAGTAGGATGTCGGTGTTGCGCACCACCCCCGCCACGGGCAGCCGGTACGACGTGCGTGAGACGAGATCACTGATCACTGCGTTGCCGGCGACGGCCGTTGCCAACGTCAGCTGGTCGCGGGCCGTCGACACCGTGCGCGGGTCGAAACCACTCGGGTCGACGTAGCGGGTCTGCGCCATGCCCAATCGGCTCGCCGCTGCGTTCATTCGAGCCACGAACTCAGCAGTCGACCCGGCGACGCGGCGCGCGAGCAGCACGGCCACGTTGTTTGCCGAGGGGATCAGCAGAGCTGCCAGGGCCTGCCGCTCGGTGAGCCGCTCACCAGCAGCGACGCGCACCACCGACTCGTCGCGGCTGCGGCGTAGTACATAGTCCTGCACGTCGCGTGCGGTGATGGTCAGCGACGGTCCCTCGTCGCGCCCGCGCAACGGCATGCTCTGCAGCACGACGTAGGCAGTCATCACCTTGGCCAGGCTGGCGATCGGTACCGGATCCTGCGCCGCGCTGGCGTGCACGACCGTGCCGACGCGGTAGGCAGCCTGCCCGATCGTCGGCCACCCGTTCGCACCCAGGTAGGAGCGGCGTAGATCAGTGCTGCGGACGCGGGCCGCGGCGACGTATCCGGCCGCGGCGAGTAGGACAGCAACGACGACCAGGGTGACCAACAGGACCGGCCGCCGGCGGCGCGACGGCACGGCGGGCGAGGCGGGCGGGTCGAGGACTGTGGTCACGCGGAGGCCGGTCATGGCTGTGACGGTGCCGGGCAGCGGCTATGGTCAACGTTCCGTCGGCGCTTATGCCGCGCTTATGGCCGCTGCGCCAGGCTGGCGCGACCGACCGGAGGCAGGGAGGACGTCGTGCGCGTGCTGTTGGCCGACGACGAGCGGCTGCTCGCCGACACCGTTGCCGACGGTCTGCGCAAACTCGCGATGGCCGTCGACGTCTGTTACGACGGCGAGGCCGCGCTCGAACGGTTGAGCGTGCACCGCTATGACGTCGCCGTGCTCGACCGCGACATGCCGCACCGCACCGGCGACGAGGTCTGCCGCTGGGCCGTCAATGCCGAGCTCGGCACCCGCATCCTGATCCTCACCGCCGCAGCCGGCATCCGCGACCGCGTCGACGGTCTCTCGCTCGGTGCCGACGATTACCTGACCAAGCCGTTCGCGTTCGCCGAGCTCGCCGCCCGCATCCAGACGCTGGCCCGGCGCCCGCCCGTGTCCGCGCCGCCTGTCCTGCAGCACGCCGGCGTCGAGGTCGACATCCCGCGGCACCGGGCGTTCCGCGACGGGCGGTTGCTCGACCTGACGCCCAAGGAGTTCGCCGTCCTGACCGTGCTGCTGCGTTCGGCCGGCACCGTCGTCAGCGCCGAGGAACTGCTCGAAAAGGCGTGGGACGAGCACGCCGACCCGTTCACGAACGCCGTGCGCGTGGCCGTGATGACGCTACGCAAGAAGCTCGGTGAGCCGGCTGTCGTACACACCGTGCCACGCATCGGTTACCGGCTCGGGACCGGGTCTGACGGGTACGAGCCGTGCAACTGACCCCGCGCAGACGGGTGTTGCTCGTCCTGCTGGTCACCTGGCCCGTGGCCTTCGTCTGGGTCGGGTGGATGGCGCTGCTCGGCTACTCGCTGCTCGAGAAGAGCAGCACCTACGACACCAGCTGCGGTGGCGGTCTCGGGCGAGTGAACCTTCCCGGTGTCATCGCCGGCTGCGACCGCATCTTCAGCCCGGCGACGGCCTGGGTCGAGCTGATTGCCATGGCCGCGGTGCTGGGTGCAGCCGCCTACAGCCTGGCCCGTTGGACGGTGTCACCGGTGCGCGCGATGGCCGACACCGTCGAGCGGCTGGGGCCCACCAGCCTGGGTCTGCGACTGCGCCGCGAGGGCCCGCATGATGAGACCCGCGCGCTCGCCGACGCGGTCGACAACATGCTCGACCGGGTGGCCGCAGGCTACGAGGCGCAGCGACGTTTCGCAGCCAACGCCTCGCACGAGCTGCGCACGCCACTTGCCACCCAGCGAGCGGTGATCGAGGTCAGCCTCGGCAACGCGCTGACCGCCGACCAGCTGGAGCTGGTGTCGCGGCAACTGCTCGCGACGAACGAACGCAATGAACGGCTCATCGACGGGCTGCTCACCCTCGCCGAGACCGAACGCGGGCTGCTGTCGCGGCAACCGCAACCGCTTGATCGGATCGTGCGCGATGCGGTAGACCTGCAGGCGCCGTTCGCGAAGGAACGCGGCGTGCACGTCGAGCTCGAGTCCCGCCCCACGACCGTCCGCGGCGAGCTGCCCCTGCTTGAACGCCTTGCCGGGAACCTCGTGCAGAACGCGATCAAGTACAACGTCGAGGACGGTCAGGTGCAGGTGAGCGTGGACCCCGACAGCGGCCTGACCGTGACCAACACCGGCCCTGCGGTTGCTCCGAGCGACGTAGCCGGGCTGTTCGAGCCGTTCCGCCGGATGAGTGGCGAGCGGCTCGACCACGGCGGCGGAGTCGGCCTGGGGCTGACGATCGCGCGCTCCGTGGTGGCGGCCCACGGCGGCGAGATCGAGGCGAGCGCCAACGCCGACGGCGGGCTCACCGTTTGCGTCCGGTTGCCCTGACCACTCCCGGCTTCGCGCCTGCAGCGGTCGCAAAATCTGCGATTTTGGCGACCACTGCAGGCGCGAAGCCGGGTCAGGCGCCGGCGAAGCCGAGCTGCCGCCACGCCTCGTAGGTGGCAATCGCGGCCGAGTTCGACAGATTCAGCGAGCGGCGTCCCGGCAACATCGGGATGCGCACGCGTTCGGTGATGTGCGGGTCGGTGAGCACGTGCTCGGGTAGGCCGTCGGGCTCGCCGCCGAACACCAGGACGTCACCGTCGCGATAGGCGATGTCGGTGTACGACGTGCTTGCGTGGCTGGTGAACGCGAACACCCGAGCCGGACCGAGTGCGTCCCACAGCGCGGCGACGGAGGGGTGCACCGTCACGACCGCAAGGTCGTGGTAATCGAGCCCGGCCCGGCGCAGCTGAGCGTCCGCCAGGCTGAACGCCAGCGGCTCGACGAGGTGCAGATGCGTGCCGGTGGCCGCCGCGGTGCGGATCGCGTTGCCGGTGTTCCCAGGGATGCACGGCTCGACGAACACCAGCTGCAGCACGTGCCCGAGCGTAACTACTCGCCAGCGCGACCAGGGGGACGACGAGCAAGGACGGCCACCGTTATCGCGGCGGGTACGGGCAGGCGGGGCGGGCGGTTCGTCGACGGCATTGTCTCTCCTCTGAATGTCGTCAGCCTGAGACTGCGCGGAAACATTCGTACGACATGCCCCGTTGGCACCCCCTTGCGCCGGTGAGTTGCCGCCCCGGCGCGGAGGGCACAGCACGCAGTGGCAGGCTCGCTATCGATGTCCGCGCTCACCGAGACCCTTGCCGCCCGTACCTCACTCGACGACGTCCAGGTCGATCACATCGCGCGCCTGGTCGGTGAATGGCAGCTGCTCTCGGACCTCGCGTTCGCCGACCTGCTGCTCTGGGTGCCGGTCGCGGTGCCCGCCGCCGAAGCGGGCAGCGTCCCGGCGTTTCTGTGCGTGGCGCAGTGCCGGCCCACCACCGGGCCGACGGCCTACCAGCACGACCAGGTGGGGATACTGCAGGTCGGCGGTCGGGTTGCGCCGCTGCGCGTCGCATACTCCGAGTCGCGGATCTTCCGTGAGGTCGACCCCGACTGGGACGGTGACCTACCCATCCGCCGAGAGGCCATCCCGGTGCGTTGCGGCGAGGACGTCGTGGCCGTCATCGGCCGCGACGCCAACCTGGCCAGCGTGCGCACACCCAGCCAACTCGAGCTCGTCTACCTGCAGAGCGCCGCGGACCTGGCCGGCATGGTCGCCGACGGCACGTTCCCGGCCACCGACTCGCCGGTGGAGGAGGGCGCAGGCCCGCGCGTGGGCGATGGCCTCGTGCGCCTCGAGCCCGACGGCACGATCATCTACGCCAGCCCGAACGCGCTGTCGGCGTTCAACCGGCTCGGCGTCACCGGCAACGTTCTCAGCGAGCCCATCGACGCGCTGACCAGCACCGTCGCCGATGACCCGTTCGACGCCGGCGACCTCGCTGCCGCGGTGGCCGACGCCATTGACGGCGGACACCCGGCCAGCATCGAGATCGACGGCGGGGGAGCGACGATCCTCTTCCGCGCCCTGCCGCTGCGACCCCGCGGCGAGACGCTTGGCGCGCTGCTGTTGATGCAGGACGTCACCGAGCTACGGCGTCGCGACCGGCAGATCCTGTCGAAGGACGCCACGATCCGCGAGATCCATCACCGGGTGAAGAACAATCTGCAGACGGTGGCCGCGCTACTGCGGCTGCAGGCCCGCCGGGTAGCGGTGCCGGCCGCCCGGACGGCGCTCGAGGAGTCGATGCGGCGCGTGCAGTCGATCGCGCTGGTGCACGAGACGCTGTCGGTGTCGATCGACGAGGCTGTGAACTTCGACGAGGTCGTCGACCGGTTGCTCGGCATGCTCTCTGACGTCATGGGCTCTGCCGAGCGGGTGCACGCGGCGCGCGAGGGCACCTTTGGTGAGGTGCCGGCCGAGATCGCGACCGCGCTCGTGCTGGTGATGACCGAGATCGTGCAGAACGCCATCGAGCATGCATTTCCAGACGAGCGGTCAGGGACGGTCACCGTGTCGGCGCAGCGCAGCCGCGGCTCGTTGAGCGTCACGGTGCGCGATGACGGGGTGGGCCTGCCGCCGGAGTTCTCCGGAGCGAAACCCGATCGCCTCGGCCTGCAGATCGTGAACACGCTGGTCTCGGCCGAACTCGGCGGAACGGTGGAGTACCGTCGGCTGGCCGCGGACGGCGGCGTCGGCGGTTCTGGCGGTTCTGGCGGCACGGAGGCGATATTGCGGTTGCCACTCGCGCCGCGCAAGTCCCGCTCGTCCGCGTGACTACCGAGGGACGATCCGGATCCTGCGCGACGTCGAGGGGGCGTTCATGGGTCAGGCGAGGCGGGCGCGGGCCCGCGCGTTACGGCGCTTCAGGGCGCGCCGTTCGTCCTCGGACAAACCGCCCCACACGCCCGCATCCTGCCCTGATTCCAGAGCCCAGGTCAGACATTCCTGAATGACCGGGCATCGCCGGCAGACCATCTTGGCCTGCTCGATCTGCAGCAACGCAGGTCCCGTGTTCCCGATCGGGAAGAACAGCTCCGGGTCCTCGTCACGGCAAATTGCTCGGTGCCGCCAGTCCATTGTCAAAATCTCCTCACTCGGCGCGCGTACGCACGAGCATCGTCGCTCGTTCGCCTACGCTTGTGAATCCTTTCACGAGCGCACCCGCGGTTTCAAGCACATCCGGCTGCGCTCCTGCGCACATCCGAACACCTCGGTGCGGATACGCGCACGTGGCGTGTAAATACCTTGCAGAGCTTTGGGGGCTCGGGCCGTGTACGCGACGGCCCGTGTGCCAGCCGTGCAACCCGACCTCGGCGACGGTACGCGGTTCGTGGGCCCGGGTCGAGGTCTGTCACCAGCCGTGACGCTCTGAGTCGGTCGATTTCCTCAGTCCTGCGGGGCCTGCTCGTCCGGTGCCACGACGACATCGAGGGCGCGGGGAACGGTCCGAAAGGTCACCTTCGAACGGGTGTCGAGCGCATCGCCGTCGACCTGGAAGGCGATGGGCTCGTCGGCGATGACCGTCACACCGTCCAGGTCCTCGGCCACGAAGGCGCCGCGCCGGCCGATCCGAGGGCGCGGGCCCGCCAGCCGCGCCATGCTGAACAGGATGCCCAGCGCGCTCATCCGCCGCCGGGCGTAAAGGCCCAGCCCGGTGTCGAAGGTGGTGTTGGGCGTCGGGTGCAGCGGCTGGTTGCCGACGTACGTCCACGGGTCGGTGTTCGTGAGCACCGTGAAGAAGACGTCGTCGATGCGGGTGCCATCGGGCAGTTCGACGTGCAGCGTGGGGTGCCGGCGGTCGGTGCGCAGGAATTCGCGGACTCCGACCCGTGCGTAGAGCGTGTGCGTCGAACGGCGGCCCTGCCGTCGCTTGCGTTCGACGCCGTGCACGATGGCCGCGTCGTAGCCGAGCCCCGCGGAGAAGCAAAAATAGCGATCGTCCGCGAGGGCCATGCTGACCTTGCGCCGGGTGCCCGCACGTAGCCCCTCGAGCAGCGACCCGGTGGCCTCGAAGAGATCGTTGGGCAGACCGAGCGCGCGGGCAAAGACGTTCGTCGACCCGGCGGGCACGATGCCGAGGGCCGGGATGCGGTCGTGCACGCCGTCGGTGAGCAGGCCGTTGATGACCTCGTTGACGGTGCCGTCGCCGCCCAGCGCGACCACGACGTCGGTGCCATTGCGCATGGCCCGACAGGCCAGGGCGGCGGCGTGACCGCGGTTGGCGGTGCCCACGACCTCGAGGTCGGCGACGCCGCCGAGGGCATGCGCGAGGACATCGCGCTCTCGGTGGGTCGTCGCCGTGGCGTGCGGATTCGTCACGACTAGAGCCCGCATCCGGCCAGCCTACGGCCCGCACGAGGCCCGGCACGCCCGTGGCTAGGCTGGACAGGTGCATGGCTACCGTGCCGCGTGGCGCGGTGCCCCCGTCCCGATCCGGGTGGCCGCCGTCATCCTGATCGTCGAGGCAGCGGGCCTGACCGGTCTGGGCCTGTTCGAGATCGTGAACACCCTGCTCGGTGACCCCGACAGCGTGGGACGCGCGCTGTTCGGCGGGGCGTTCGCGCTGCTCGGCGCCGCGGCCCTGCTCGTCGGCGCGCGCGGGCTGCTGCTGCTGCGGCCCGCGGCCCGCACCCCGATGGTGGTGCTGCAGCTGCTGGCCATCCCGGTGTCCTACAGCCTGGCCTTCCAGGCCGGCCGGGTCGCCTACGGTGGTCCGATCCTGGTGGCCGCGGTGGCCGTGCTCTACCTGGTGTTCACCCCGCCGGCCCGCGCCGCACTGGACCGCGAGCCGCCCCGCTGACCGAGCCGCGAGTCACGACTTGCGGCGGCGCTGCTCGACCTCGGGTTCCGGAGCGCCGAGACTCTCGCGCATCCGCTTCAACCCGCGGGCGACGAGCCGCGACACCTGCATCTGCGAGACGCCGACAATCGCCGCGATCTCGGTCTGGGTCTTGTTGGCGATGAAGCGCAGCAGCAGGATCTCGCGTTCGGCTTCGGGCAGGTTGGCGATGACCTTGCGCAGCATGGCGCGTTGCTCGACCTGCTCGAAGCCCTCGTCGATGGTGCCGAGCATGGGGTGCTCGGGCACGGTCTCGCCCGGTGCGGCCAGCACGTCGAGCGGCACGCCGGAGTAGGCGCGGGCGGCGTCGAGCGCTTCGAGGACGGTCTCCTCGTCGATCTCGATCCGCGACGCCAGCTCGGGCACCGTCGGTGCTCGGCCGAGCTCCTGGCTGAGGTCGGCCCGGGCCGCGTTCAGCGTGGTCTGCAGTTCCTGCGCGCGGCGCGGCACGTGGATCAGCCAGCCGGTGTCGCGGAAGTGCCGTTTGATCTCGCCGAGGATCGTCGGGGTGGCGTACGTCGAGAACTCGAGCTTGCGCTCGGGGTCGAAGCGGTCGATTGCCTTGATCAGGCCGATGGCACCGACCTGGACGAGGTCGTTCATCGGCTCGTTGCGCCCCGAGAAGCGGCGCGACAGGTAGACGACGAGCGGCATGTGCAGCTCGACGAGCTGGTCGCGCAGCAAGCGGCGCCGCGGGTCGTCCTCGGACAGCTCGTGCAGTTCGGCGAGCAGCGCGGACGCCCGGCCGTGATCGCGGCTCGGCCTATCAACAGTGGTCACGCTGGCGCTGCCTCACGGGCCTTGACGACGGAGATGGTGAGCTGCGTGTCGGCCTTGACGACGTCGACCGAGGTGGCCAGCGCGCCGAGCACGGTCCAGCCGAAACCGTCGCGGTCGGGCTCGGCGGCATCGAGTGTCGACACCGACGCGGACACCTGCAGGCGCCCGGTGGCGAGCTCGAAGCGGGCCGTGAGGCGGGACCCGTGCGAGGCGTGGGGTAGCAGGAGTGCGCAGGCCTCGTCGACGGCCAGGCGCAGGTCCTCGATGTCGTCGATGGTCAGCTCGCAGCGGGCGGCGAGGCTCGCTGCTGTGAGCCGCAGCGTGGAGACGTAGGCAACATCGGCCGGAGCGGCGACCTCGACGATGTCGCGGTCGACGCGGGTCGGTTCCGGTGCGCTCATGTGCTTCCTTCGGTCGTCGAACGGATCGGGTGCTGCCTGGCTGCGCGGTCTGCGCCGCTCACGCGGCCGGGTTCGGCATGTTCCACCGGACCAGGGCCGGCTTCCCGTGCTCGGCTCCCAGCACCGACGGCGCTGCCGTGCCTAGCAGCAGACTAGCGCCGCCCGCGGCGGGCAGTCCGATCCACCGGGCTCCGAGCACTCGGCTGAAGTGCCCGTGCCCGAACAACATCACCGGTCCATCGGCGAGATGTCCCGATATGCGCTGCAGCACCCGGTCGGCGCGCTGCTGCACGTCCTCGACGCTCTCGCCGTTCGGGCAGCCGTCGGCGAACACGGTCCAGCCCGGCCGGGTTTTGTGGATCTCCCGGCTGGCGATGCCCTCGTAGTCGCCGTAGTCCCACTCGCCGAGGTCGGCGGTGGTCTCGTCGACCGTGATGCCGGCGAGGCGGGCGGTGTCGACCGCACGCGACAGCGGCGAGGACAGCACGAACGCGGGACGCACGGTCGTGAGCAGCTCGCGCAGGGCTGCAGCCTGCCGCTCGCCGTCCGCGGTCAACGGGATGTCGGTGGCTCCGGTGTGCTGCCCGGAGATGCTCCACTCGGTCTCGCCGTGGCGCACCAGCCAGACCTCGGTGGAGTCGGCGAAGGCCGGCTCCACCGAGGTCTGAGCGGTGGTGCCGGCCTTCGCGGGTGACGTCATCTGCGTCGTGAGCAGTTCGCTCAGGCGGCCTTTGTCTCCCAGAAGATCTTGTCGATCTCGGCGATCAGGCCCAGCAGCTCATCGGCCTTGGCCGGGTCGACCTCACCCTTGCCGCCAGACGCGCCCGCGGCCTTGGTGGCTTTGTTGAACAGCTCGTGCAGCTGCGGGTACTTCTCGAAGTGCGGCGGCTTGAAGTAGTCGGTCCAGAGCACCCACAGGTGGTGCTTGACCAGCTCCGAGCGCTGTTCCTTGATGATCAGCGCGCGGGTGCGGAAGACCGGGTCCTCGTTGCCCTGGTACTTCTCCATGATGGCCTTCACGGACTCGGCCTCGATGCGCGCCTGAGCCGGGTCGTAGACCCCGCACGGCAGGTCGCAGTGGGCGTGAGCCACGGTGGACGGGTGGAACAAGCGCATAGCCTTCCTCCAAAGTCGGGTCGCCGTCAGGCGAACGATTTTGACCCTACTCCCGCATCCATGCCCGTCTGAAAGGGCCGCTGATCAGCCATGTGGCGCACCCTGCTGCCGCTGCGCGTGGTCGAGGTGTCCGGCCCGTCGATGGTCCCGACGCTGCACCACGGCGACGTCGTCCTCGTCCGGCGAGCCGGCCGTCGTGGCCGGGTCTCGGCTGGTGACGTCGTGCTGGCCCGCTTCCGCTCGATGCCGGATCGGCTGGTCGTCAAGCGCGTCGTGCGTCAGGTCGACGACGGATGGTGGCTCGCGTCCGACAACACCTTCGCCGGCGGCGGCAGCGAACTGCACGGTGTCGCAGACGTGGAGGCGCAAGTCGTGCTGCGGCTGCGGGGTCCGGGCCCCCGTTTCCTCGCGCGCCAGTGACGCGCCCATGACCTGAGCCCGCGTCACGGCAGACGCCCGGCAACCTGTGTCACACTCCACGGAGCGGGCGAACCCCGCATGCCACACGATCTGCGCCACAACCTGGCCGGGACCATCCCGGGCATCGCCTCGATGCCCGAAGTCAGCCATGGGAGCAGCAGTGAGCACCGACGTCCGCGCCGCCGCGCACATCTCCGAGCCAGCCACGAGCGTCTCGCGCGAGGAGATCTTCGCCGCGCACGAGGGCGGGAAGCTGGTGGTGCACAGCACCACGCCCCTCACCGACCGCCGCGCCCTGTCGCTGGCGTACACCCCGGGGGTGGCCGAGGTCTGCAGCGCGATCGCCGACGACGAGGCGCTCGCCCGGCGCTACACCTGGCGCTCGCGGCTCGTGGCCGTGGTCAGCGACGGCACCGCCGTGCTCGGGCTGGGCAACATCGGGGCCGCGGCTGCGCTGCCGGTGATGGAGGGCAAGGCAGCGCTGTTCAGCGAGTTCGCCGGCCTCAACTCCGTCCCGATCGTGCTGGCCACCACCGACGTCGACGAGATCGTGGAGACCGTCCAGCGCATCGCGCCGTCCTTCGGTGGCATCAACCTCGAGGACATCTCGGCGCCGCGCTGCTTCGAGATCGAGGCCCGGCTGCGCGCGACGCTCGACATCCCGGTATTCCACGACGACCAGCACGGCACCGCGATCGTCGTGCTGGCCGCGCTGCGCAACGCCGCAATAGTCACCGGTCGCACGCTCGCCGACTTGCGGGTGGTGGTTTCCGGCGCCGGAGCGGCCGGCGTCGCGTGCACCAAGATCCTGCTCGCAGCGGGTATCGGCGACATAGCGGTGGCCGACTCGAGGGGCATTGTGCACCCCGGTCGCCAGGATCTGCCGTTGGTCAAGGCGGAGCTTGCCCGGATCACGAACCGGGCCGGGCTCGCCGGTTCGCTGTCCAACGCCCTCGAAGGCGCCGACGTCTTCCTCGGACTGAGCTCGGGTGCGGTGGGCGAGGACGACGTCGCGCGGATGGCCGACGACGCGATCATCTTCGCGCTGGCCAACCCCACCCCGGAGGTCCATCCCGAGGTCGCGCACCGGCATGCGGCTGTGGTGGCCACCGGGCGCAGCGACTACCCGAACCAGATCAACAACGTGCTGGCCTTCCCCGGCGTGTTCGCCGGGGCATTCGACGCCGGTGCGCGGGCGATCACCGAGAACATGAAGCTGGCCGCGGCTCAGGCGCTGGGCGATGTCGTGGCCGACTCGCTCGAGGCGACGCACATCGTGCCTACCCCGTTCGACCCGCGGGTGGCACCGGCCGTGCGCTCGGCGGTAGCCGAGCAGGCGCGGCGCGACGGTGTCGCCCGCGCCTGATCGTCGGCTACTTGTTCTTGGTAGTGACCTTCATCTTGTCGCCGGTGAGCGACACGATGATCGTCTGGCCCGGGTAGATCAGGTTCGGGTTCTGTCCGATGACGCTCTTGTTCCAGTCGTAGACCAGCCCGTACCCGCGCTGGTTGAACCACCCGGCGATCTGCGTCAGGTTGTCGCCCTTCTTCACCTTGTACTTCACGACCTTGGTGGTCGGGCTGGCCGACGCCTTGGTCTTGGCCGGCTTCGCCTTCGGCGTGCTGGCCTTCGTTACGGCGCTGGTCGTGGGCGCGGCAGCGATTGGCGCGCTGGTGGTGGTCGTCGCAGCCACGCTGGTCGTCGGTGCGGCGATGGTCGAGCTCGCCGCGGCGCTGGAGCTGGTCTGCTTACCTACCTGACTGCCGGCCGGCTGACCGGCCGCCTGGTTGTCCTTCGAGTTGCCACCGAACACCGTCAGTAGCAGCGCGACGACGCCGGCCACAACCATGACCGCCACCAGGACGCCGAGCGTCTTCGTCTGTACGCCTGCGCGCCGGTCGTCAGCTGTGCCGTGCTTGCTCTCGTGTGACTCCGCCATGACAAATCCCCCCCAGGACCCGTGAACAATCTCCGACTCGCAAGGTACCCATCATCACGACACACAGATCACACAACCGGGAACTAGTTATGCAACGATGAGCGGTCGAGGTGCCGGGCCGGTCCGCGGCAGCTGCGCCCACACGTCCGCGATGCGCCGCACCGCGTCGTCCAGCTGGGCCGCGGGCAATGCGAAGGGCAGCCGCAGGAAGCGCTCCAGGGTGCCGTCGACGCCGAAGCGCGAGCCCGGCACGAGGACGACACCGGCCTGCGCGGCCAGCAGCGACAGCGACGTGGACATCGGTGCGTCCAGTTCGGCCCACAGTGACAACCCGCCGGTGGGCACGACGACGCGCCACTGAGGCAGCTCGCGAGCGAGGGCAGCGACCAGTGCGTCCCGTTGCGGGCGCAGTTCGGTCCGTCGCCACGCAGCGATATCGTCGAGGCGACGCATCAGCCGCGTAGCCACGAGATGCTCGAGCACCGGCCCGCTGAGGTCGATGGACGCACGCAGGGCGGCGAGGCGGTGGGTGAGCTCGGTGGACGCGCGGATCCAGCCGACACGTAGCCCACCCCACACCGGCTTGGACAGTGAGCCGATGGTGATGACCGTCGGGTCGAACGACGCGGCCGGCCGGGCGGTGCCCTCGAAACCGAGGTCGACGAAACTCTCGTCGACCACGACCGTGGTGCCGGTCTGGCGCGCAGCGGCCAGGACGGCACGGCGCTCGTCGTCCGGCATGAAGGCGCCGGTCGGGTTGTGGTGGTCGGGGATCAGGAACGCAATCCGGGCGGCCGTCTGGCGCAGCGTGTTGCGCAGCTGGTCTACCTGCCAGCCGCCGTCGGCGGCCATCGGCACCGGCACGAGCCGCCCACCGTTGGCGCGCACGGTGTCCGGCGCGCCGGAGTAGGTCGGCAACTCCGTGACGACTCGGTCGCCCGGCCCCACGAGCAGACGCAGCACCAGGTCGAGGGCGTGCAGCGCGCCGCCGGTGATCAGGATCTGCTCGGGCCGGGTGGCCACCCCGCGAGCTGTGAAGCGCGCAGCCACCGCCTCGCGTAGTTCGGCCAGGCCGGCGGGGTCGTAACCGTCGCCGTGCAGGTAGGGGCCGAGAGCGTCGGCGGCCTCGGCCACGACCCCTGCGAAACCTGGTGGAGCAGGCAGTGTTGCGCATGACAGGTCCAGCACCGTGCCCGCCTCGCCCACGGTCGACCAGCGTGCGATCCGGCTGGACGGTCGGCGGCCGACCGGCACGGTGACGTAACTGCCCGAGCCGGTGCGGCTGGCAAGGTAACCACCGGCGCGCAGCGCGTCGTACGCGGCGGTGACGGTGGCGCGACTCAATCCGAGAGCGGCGGCAAGTTCGCGCTCTGATGGCAACCGCGTCTCGGTGGGCACCCGACCGTCGACGACGAGCGCGGTGATGCCGGACGCGAGCGCCGAGTACACCGGCCCCGGGAGCAAGCGGACGTCGGGCAACTGCTCGGCCAATGATCGGCCGCCGATCCGGGTGAGCGCTGACATGGGGCAATCCTGCCAGCAATGGCCTGCCAAAACCAGACCGTTGGTTCGCCAATGGCCCGGGTTTGCCTGCCAATTCGCGCGCATCCTTGACACATGGTGTGGATACGTCGTCTCGGGCAGCTCTACGTCGGGCTCTGGCTCTACGGCCTGTCGGGGGCGATGCAGGTCCGTTCGGGGCTCGGCCTCGACCCGTGGGACGTGTTCCACCAGGGCCTGGCCCGGCACGCCGGTCTGGCCATCGGCACGTTGGTGATCATTGTCGGCGCAGCGGTGCTGGTGCTCTGGATTCCCTTGCGGCAGCGGCCCGGACTCGGCACGGTCAGCAACGTAGTGCTCGTCGGGGTGTCGATGAACGTGAGCCTGGCGGTGTTGCCGCACACCTCCGGGTGGGCAGGCCGGATCGGGTTCATGGTCGGTGGGTTGCTGCTGTGCGGCGTGGCGACCGGCATGTACATCGGCGCGCACCTCGGGCCCGGCCCGCGCGACGGGCTGATGACCGGGCTCGCCCGGGTCACCGGCCGCTCGATCCGGCTGTGCCGCACCGGTATCGAACTCGGCGTGCTGATCGTCGGGTGGTTGTTCGGCGGGACGATCGGCATCGGCACCGTCGTCTTCGCGTTGGCCATCGGCCCGCTGACGCAGCTGTTCCTGCCGCTGTTCGACCCCGCTCGGCGCGCTGCCGACTCTCCGATACTTGTGCCGGTCGGCCCTTAATCCTCGTCCTCGTCGTCGCGGGCCAGCCAGGTGGCGAGGCGGTCGATGGCGGTCTCGAAATCCGGATGCGCGTCGACGAAAGCCTGCAGCCGGGCTCCGAGCCACTCGAGGGTTACCTCCTCCTCGCCACGCCGGGACACGAGCTCCTCGATGCCTCGGTCGGTGAAGTACATGCCTGCGCTCCGAATCAGTCGGC
Organism: uncultured Jatrophihabitans sp.; assembly: GCF_964244045.1. Taxonomy (NCBI): domain Bacteria; kingdom Bacillati; phylum Actinomycetota; class Actinomycetes; order Jatrophihabitantales; family Jatrophihabitantaceae; genus Jatrophihabitans; species uncultured Jatrophihabitans sp. Next base: position 90,643 of record NZ_CAXTHK010000012.1, read on the forward strand.
GGGGTAACGCGCACCGAGCTGCCGGCGCGCGTCGTCCAGGACGTCCAGGATGCCGATCGTGTCGTCGAGCGGGACGGCCGGGCTCTCCAGCTCACCGGCGGCCAGGCAGCGGGCGACCTCTTCCAACTCGGCCCGGTAACCGTTGCCGGCGATCGCCGGGGCGAGGTGCTCGACGTCGCCGTCGGCGGTGTGCACGACGAGTCGGCGGCCGCGGTGCAGGCGCGGTTCGAGGCTGATCCATCCGCGGGTGCCGGTGATGAGAGCGGCGAACGGGCTGTCCGTCGCGGCGCTCGTGTGGATCTGGGCGAACCGCCCGTCGGGGTAACCCCACTGCATGCCCACGGACAGGTCCGAGCCGGTGGGGGCCAGTGCTCCCGTCGCCTGCACGGTGTCAGGTCGGCCCAGCCACGTCCACACGACGGCGGCCGGGTAGACGCCGAGGTCGAGCAGGGCGCCCCCTCCGGCGTCGAGGTCGAAGAGCCGGTGGGCGGGGTCGAAGTCGAAGCGCTTGGACAGATCGGCCCGGACGGCCACGACCTTGCCGATGGCGCCGTCGGCAAGCAGCCGCGACACCTCCCGGATCAGCGGGTGGAAGCGCACCCACATCGCTTCCATGCAGAACAGCCGACGCAACCGTGCCTCGGCCACCACATCACGCGCCTGCGCTGCGTTCAGGGTGAACGCCTTCTCGACCAGCACCGGCTTGCCTGCGCGCAGGGCGAGCAGCGCGTGCTCTTGGTGTTGCGCGTGCGTGGTTGCGATGTACACAACGTCAACACCCGGGTCAGTGACGAGCTCGAGGTACGAGCCGTAGGACCGGTGCACCCCGTGCCGGTGGGCGAAGGCGGCCGCGCGATCGGCGTCACGCGCTCCGACGGCGTGCAGCACATGACCGGGCAGCGCGGTGATGTCGGCCGACACGGTGGCCGCGATCCCGCCCGCGCCGAGGATGCCCCAGCGGATCGCGTCGATGACCGTCCCCCCATCAGGTTGAGTGTCGGGTTACCGGCCGAGTGGCGCGTTGAAAGTCGCCACTCGGACGGCAACCCGACACTCAACGGGGACGGCGGACGTCAGCTCTACGCGAAGCTCTCGACGACGATCTGCTTCTGCTGGGCCTCGTGCTTGGACTGCGAGCCGACGGCCGGCGAGGCGGAGGCTCGACGCGAGACGTGCCGCAGGGTGCGACCCTCGAGGTGCTCGGGCAGGTTCAGCGCCAGGAACGGTCGCAGACCCTGGTTCGCAGGCTCCTCCTGCACGTGCACGAGATCGGCGTTCGGGAAGCGTCCGAGCTCGGCCTGCAACGCCTCGACCGGCAGCGGGTACAGCTGCTCGAGCCGCACGATCGCGACATCGGTGCGTCCGGACTTCTCGCGCTCGGCCGCGAGGTCGTAATAGACCTTGCCCGAGCACAGCAACACCCGGGTGACGCCGGCCGGGTCGACCTTGGCGTCGCCCAGGACGGGTTGGAACGTGCCGGTGGTGAAGTCGTCCAGGTCGCTGACCGCAGCCTTCAGGCGCAGCAGCGACTTCGGGGTGAACGCGATCAATGGGCGGCGCACGGGGGACAGACCCTGCCGGCGCAGCAGGTGAAAGTAGTTCGCGGGCGACGAGCACATCGCGACCGTCATGTTGTTCTCCGCCGCCTGCTGCAGGAACCGCTCGGGACGTCCCGACGAGTGGTCGGGGCCCTGACCTTCCTGCCCGTGCGGCAGCAGCAGCGTTACCGCCGAACGCTGACCCCATTTAGCCTCGCCCGAGGAAATGAACTCGTCGATGATGGTCTGCGCGCCGTTGAAGAAGTCGCCGAATTGGGCTTCCCAGCAGACGAGCGCGTCGGCTCGGGCCACCGAGTAGCCGTACTCGAAGCCCATGGCCGCGAATTCCGACAGCAGCGAGTCGTAGGCCATGAAGTGCGCCTGGTCGGGGGTCAGGTCGTGCAGCGGCGTGTACTCGTCGCCCGTCTCCCGGTCGATGAGCGTGGCGTGCCGCTGGGTGAACGTGCCGCGTCGGCTGTCCTGGCCGGACAGGCGCACCGTACGGCCCTCCATGACCAGCGAGCCGAAGGCGAACAGCTCGGCCGTGGCCCAGTCGACGTTGCCCGAACTGGCCATGGCCACCCGGCGGTCGATCTGTGGCTTGAGCCGCGGGTGCATGGTGAAGCCCGCGGGCGGGTTCGCGTACGCCTCGCCGATGCGCTTGATGACGTCGATCGGGACGGCGGTGGTGACGGTCTGCGACGGCGTCTCACGCTCGATCTCGGGCTGCGGCGGGGCCTTGTCGGAGGCGTTGCGGGTCTCGATGAAGACCTTCTCCAGCTGGGCCTGGAAGTCCTTGAGCGCGTGCTCGGCGTCCTCGAGGGTGATGTCGCCGCGGCCGACAAGCGCCTCGGTGTAGAGCTTTCGGACGCTGCGCTTCCTGTCGATGATGTCGTACATCAGCGGCTGCGTGAACGAGGGATTATCGGCCTCGTTGTGCCCGCGACGGCGGTAGCAGACCATGTCGATGACGACGTCTTTTTGGAAGTGTTGGCGAAATTCGACGGCCATCTCGGCGACGCGGACGCACGCCTCGGGATCATCACCGTTCACGTGGAAGATCGGCGCCGCGATCATCCGCGCGATGTCGGTGGAGTACAGCGACGAGCGCGACGACGACGGCGATGTCGTGAAGCCGACCTGGTTGTTGACGATGACGTGCACGGTGCCGCCGGTACGGTAGCCGCGCAGCTGCGAAAGGTTGAGGGTCTCGGCGACCACGCCCTGGCCGGCGAACGCGGCATCGCCGTGCATGAGCACGGGCAGGATCGAATAATTCTCCTGCCCCTGGTTCAGCTCGTCCTGCTTGCCGCGCACGATGCCCTCAAGCACGGGGTCGACGGCCTCGAGGTGCGACGGGTTCGCGGTCAGTGAGACGGTGATCTCGTTGCCGCTCGCGGCGTGAAAGGTGCCGTCGGCGCCGAGGTGGTACTTGACGTCGCCCGAGCCCTGCGCCGAGCCCGGGTCGATGTTGCCCTCGAACTCGTTGAAGATCTTGGCGTAGGGCTTGCCGACGATGTTGGCCAGCACGTTGAGCCGGCCGCGGTGCGGCATGCCGATAACGACCTCGTCGAGGCCCTCGTCGGCGGCCTGGCCGAGGACTGCATCCATGAGGGCGATGACAGTCTCGGCGCCCTCGAGGCTGAACCGCTTCTGCCCGACGTACTTGGTCTGCAAGAACGTTTCGAAGGCCTCGGCGACGTTGAGTCGTCCCAGAATGTGCAGTTGCTCGTCGCGCGACGGCTGGGCCGCCTTGATCTCGATGCGCTCCTGCAGCCAGCGGCGCTGTTCGGGATCGGTGATGTGCATGTACTCGACGCCGACGCGCCGGCAGTACGCGTCGCGCAGCACGCCCAGGATGTCGCGCAACTTCATCAACTTCTCGCCGGCGAAGCCGTCGACCGGGAACTCGCGGTCGAGGTCCCACAGCGTGAGCCCGTGCCGGGCGATGTCGAGGTCGGGGTGGCTGCGGACGGTGAACTCGAGCGGGTCGGTGTCGGCCATCAGGTGGCCGTTGGTGCGGTAGGCGTTGATCAGTTCGATGACGCGGGCGTTCTTGCCGATCTGGCCCTCGTGGGTGAAGTCGCGATCGACCAGCCAGCGCACCGGCTCGTAAGGGATGCGCAGGGCCGCGAAGATCTCGTCGTAGAACTCGTCGGCCAGCAGCAGCTGGTGGATGCGGCGCAGGAACTCCCCGGACTGCGCGCCCTGGATGATGCGGTGGTCGTACGTGGAGGTCAGCGTCATGATCTTGCTGATCGCGCGCTCGGTGAGCGCATCCTCGTTCATGCCGCTGAACTCGGCCGGGTACTCCATGGCTCCGACGCCGACGATGGTGCCCTGCCCCGCCATCAACCGCGGCACAGAGTGATTCGTGCCGATCGTGCCCGGGTTGGTGAGGCTGAGCGTGGTGCCCTGGAAGTCCTCCGCGGTCAGCTTGCCGTTGCGGGCGCGCCGGATGATTTCCTCGTAGGTGTTCCAGAACTGGCTGAAGTCCATCGACTCGGCCTCTTTGATCGCCGCGACGACCAGCGAGCGCGCGCCGTTCTTGCCGGCAAGATCAATGGCAATACCCAGGCCGACGTGCTCGGGGGTGACGACGGCCGGCTTGCCGTCGATCTCGGCGAAGTAGTTGTTCATGACCGGGACGTCGGCCAGGGCGCGCACCACGGCGTAGCCGATGATGTGCGTGAAGCTGATCTTGCCGCCACGTGCGCGACGCAGGTGATTGTTGATCACGACTCGGTTGTCGGCGATCAACTTGGCCGGCACCGCCCGCACGCTTGTCGCCGTCGGTACGTGCAGTGACTGCTCCATGTTGCTGACGACCCTGGCCGCCGCACCGCGCAGCGTGACCGTGCCCGCGTTCTCGATGCCGTGCGTCGCGGGCCCCGTGGCCGCGGCGGGGGTGACGTTCTCAGCGGCGGGTGATTCGGCGGGCGAGCCCTCGGCGGGACGGGCGGCCGGCGTGCTGCGGGCATTGGTGCGCTGGGTGGACGGTGTCGCCGCGGCCGTGGGCTGCGGAGCAGCAGCTGCGGGCGCGTGCTCCGCCGGCTTTTCTGGGGCGGCTGGGGCCGGCTTGCGCTTCGGGGCGGGCGCGGGCAGGGTCTCGGCGACAGACGCGTTCTCAGTCGCCATCTCGGCCTCGGGGTCGATGTCACTGGCCGCTGCGCGTCCGTTGCCCGACCCGTTGCTGTCCGGGCGGTAGTCGGCGAAGAAGTCGTGCCAGGCGGCGTCGACGCTGTCCGGGTCGGCCTGGTAGCGCTCGTACATGTCCTCGACAAGCCACTCGTTCGCGCCGAAGTCGCCGGGCGTGAGGGTTTCGGTGCCTGTCGACTGCTCCGTCGTAGCCACGGTGTGTTCGGCCGTCCTCGGGTTGTCCTCGTTGTTGTCGCCAGTTGTCGAGGGTACGCGGAACAGACCTGGGAATCAGACTCGGAGGGCTGAATTCGCTGCGGTGTGCGGCATCAGACGCTGTGCATCAGGTGATGTCGCGATTCAGTGTGAATGATGCGCCGACGACCGCCGGAATGATCGCCCACAGCACCAGCACGATGACACCGCCGGCGGTCGAGAGCAGGGTGACGCCGTTGATGCTTCGATTGTCGGACGTCACGGCCGCGATCGCTGCGGCCGCGCCGCCCGGCAGGTACGGGTAGACGTGCTTGACACCGGGAATCGCAAGAAAGATGTTCTGCAGCACGACTAGGAACACGATGCCGACGGTGACTGCGACGATCTGGTTCTTCAGCAGCGCGCCCACGCCGAGGCCGATCGTCCCGAACAGGGCGAGCACGACGAACACGCTGATCAGCGCGTGCGGGATGCCGTCGCCGCCCAGTGAGTAGTCGACGCCTTTGCTGCTGAGCCACGGCACCGCAATCGCCAGCTCGACCAGCACGCAGATGGCGGCGTAGACGATGCCGAGGATCGCGTAGGTGATCATCTTGGCCGTCACCAGCGCCCACCGCGACGGTGTGGCCAGCAGCGTGGGCGTGATCGTCTGGTAGCGGAACTCTGTCGTCACTCCGAGGACGCCGAGCACGAAGGTCAGGACGTAGGCGATTGCGGCGTTGGAGAACATGTCGGCAACGTCGCCGCTGCTCTTGATGTCATCCGACGCCAGCGGGCCGATCACGAACAGCGCACTGATGGCGATGGCGCCGAGGAGCAGCCAGAACCACACCTGGGTCGTGCGCAGCTTGAGCAGCTCGGCGCGGATGAGGCGGATCATCGAGGTGCTCCTGAGGTCAGCGCGAAGAACAGGTCCTCGAGGTCCGAGCGTTGCGGGGTCAACTCGTGCAATTCGACGCCGTTGGCGTGGGCGGCATGGCCGACCTGCTCGGCGGTGAGCCCGCGGACGTAGACGGTCGTCGCGTCGGCCAGGTCGAGCGCGGCGGCCGGCCCGAGGGCACGACGCAGACTTTCGGGATCAGGTGTGCGGACGAAGACCCGGTCCGTGCCGGCCGTCAGCTCCGCGATCGAGCCGGCGCGTACGAGCCGTCCATGATTGAGGATGACCACGCGGTCCGCGATCTCCTGCACCTCGTTGAGCTGGTGGCTCGAGACCAGCACGGTGCGTCCCTGATCGGCCAGGGAGCGGAGGAATCCCCGCAGCCAGCGGATGCCGTCGGGGTCGAGTCCGTTTGCCGGCTCGTCGAGAATGAGGACGGCTGGGTCACCGAGCAGCGCCGCGGCAAGGCCCAGCCGTTGGCGCATTCCCAGGGAGTAACCCCGGACTTTGCGCCGTGCGGCGTCGCCCAGTCCGACGAGCTGCAGCACTTCGTCGGCCCGCTGGTCGGGCAGGCCGGCCACCGTGCACATGATCCGCAGGTGGTTGCGTGCGCTGCGGGCCGGATGGAAGCTCGAGGCCTCGAGGGCCGCGCCCACCGTGCGGGTCGGCGTGCCGAGGTCGCGGTATTCGACGCCGCCGATCGTGGCGCGCCCGCTTGTCGGCCGAACGAGGCCCAGCGTCATGCGCAGCGCGGTCGTCTTGCCGGCGCCGTTCGGGCCGAGGAAGCCGGTCACCGAGCCGGGCTCGACGGTGAAGCTGAGCTGGTCGACGGCGCGGACATTGCCGCCGAACACCTTCGTCAGCTCCTCGACGACGATGCGGCCGTCCTGCGGGGGAGCAGTCATGCCCTCATCCCACCACGAAGTGCACGATTGGTTCCCTAGGCTGCGGTTGTGCGGTTGACGTCGCAACAAGCTCGCGCTCGGTTCGTGGCATCGCCTGTTGCCCGGCTGGCCACCGTGCGGGCCGACGGGCAACCACGCCTGGTGCCGCTCGTATTCGCCGTCGACGGTGACGATCTGCATTCGGCCGTCGATAGGAAGCCGAAGTCGACGACGTCGCTCGGGCGCCTGGCCGACATCGCTGCTCACCCGGCCGTCTCGCTCCTCGTCGACCATTACGCCGACGACTGGACGCAGCTGTGGTGGGCGCGCGCCGACGGCCTGGCCGAGGTCAATGACCTGACGCCCCAGGTACTCGACCTGCTCGTGGCGCGCTACCCCGTCTATAAACTGCAGCCGCCGCCCGGCCCGGTCGTGACCGTGCACGTCGAGCGGTGGAGCGGCTGGGCGGCCGGTCGGGCTGACGCCGGCTGACCATCGCTAACCCTGCTCGGCGATCTGCGCCATCGTGCGGCCGGTGAGCACCGACTCGGGTAGCGCGCTCGTCGGTTCGCTCGAGGGATCGGCGCCGGCTCCCTTGTGCTTGATCAGCAACCACATGTCGCCGCCGGTGCGGATCAGCGTGTAGCCGCCGCTGATCTTCTCGCCCGCGACGTCGACGGAGAGGTGGCCTTCGTCCAGCGCCTCGGCGGCGCTGATCGGCTCGCCCTTGCGCCGGCTGATGTTGCGGAACGTGCCGCGATCCCAGACCTGCACCGTCCCTCCGCCGCGTCGCGGACCGAGAACCCCCTCGTAATCGGCGTACGCGAGATCATGGTCGCCAGTGCGCTTGGCCAGCCGGCGGACCCGCGGATCGGTGGACGGACCCTTCGGCACGGCCCACGACACCAACACGCCCTGGATCTCGAACCGCACGTCGTAGTGGTCGGCGGTGGCCAGGTGGTGCTGGATCACAAAGATCGGATCTGTCACGTGCGGGTGGGTTTCTGTTGCGGGTCGATCCCGGGTCGATCCAGCGTGGGGGCGTCCATTCTGGTCGGCCGTCGACGATGCGGACGGTCCAGCCCATGCGTTCGAACTCCCGGTGGTGATGGGCCCGTACTGCGGGCTGCGGTCAGTCACGCCGCTGGGTCCGGGTGAGGTTGGGTTCGCACAGTTGGTCGGTACTGCGGTAGGCCACGATTGCTTGGCTGAGTTGGGAGGTCACAGGTCGGTAGTTGCCACCGGCCCAGGACATCGCCTCCGCGGTGGGGACCTGCGCCCCGTGGCTGGTGGTGGCGAACCCGGTGCCGTGGGCGTAGTCGTGGGCGGTCATGGTCAGGATGATGGTGGCCAGCACCCCACCGGACTTCTCCAAGCTGCCGGACCCGACCGTGATCTTGAGGGCGTCGAGCAGCGCGTCGTGACGCCGCTGCCCCGCCGAGCGGGGGTCTTTCACCCCATCGGCAGCGGGTTTCGGTGCGCTGAGGGAGTCGAACGCGACCTGCAGCACCTCCGCCGGCTCCGCGGTGCCCTCGAAGCTGCCGGTGCAGGACCCGTCGGGGCGTTGGGTGAACCGCAGGTCCCGCTCCCGGCGCCGCTTCTCGACGTCGTCGAGTGTGCCGTCCGGGTCGAGCAGGTCGCGGTGCCGGTCGGCGAGTTTCTGCAGCGCGGCGGCGTCGAAGGTGCGCCCGAACTCGACCAGCTGCGCCTCGGCCGCGGGCACCGCCTCCAACACCGAGTCGGGCAGGCCGTCGAGATCCGGGTCGCCGATCGCGGTCCCGGCATCCCCGACGACGAGCGCGACCGGGTGTTCGCGCCGTTCCAACGCCGCGAGGACCACGCCACCCGCTACAGCACACCGCGTCGGGTTGGGCCTGGCCATTGCCCGCGGTTTCACCGAGGCGATGCACGGGACCCTCACCCTCGACGACACGCCGGGCGGCGGCCGGACCGCCGTTGTCGCCCTGCCCGCCGACCGGCCATGACTCGTGTCGGTCATGCCGCCCGTTAGGTTGGGGCCCGGACGGGGCCGGACCGGGAGGTGGCGATGGCACGCGGCACGCTGCGCGTCTACCTCGGCGCCGCGCCGGGCGTCGGCAAGACGGTGGCCATGCTCGACGAGGGCCGTCGGCGCCTTGAGCGCGGCACCGACGTCGTGGTGGCCATCGCCGAGACCCACGATCGCCCGCATACAGCGAAGCAGCTCGACGGCCTGCCCTGCGTCGAGCGCCGCAGTGTCGTGCACCGCGGCGCCACATTCACCGAACTCGACCTCGACGCGGTGCTCGCGCGGCACCCGGCCGTTGCGCTGGTCGACGAGCTGGCGCACACCAATGTGCCCGGCTCAGGGCCGAACCAACGCCGCTGGCAGGACGTCCACGCGCTGCTCGACGCGGGCATCGACGTGGTGACCACGCTGAACGTCCAACACCTCGAGTCCCTCAACGATGTGGTCGCCGAGATCACCGGCGTGCCGCAACGCGAGACGGTGCCCGACGCGTTCGTGCGCGCGGCCGAGCAGGTGGAACTCGTCGACATGACGCCCGAGGCGCTGCGCCGGCGGATGGCGCACGGCAACATCTACAAGCCCGACAAGATCGACGCTGCGCTGTCGAACTACTTCCGTCCCGGCAACCTGACCGCGCTGCGCGAGCTGGCGCTGCTGTGGCTCGCGGATTCGGTCGAGGAGGGGATGCAGCGCTACCGAGAGCAGCACGGCATCACCGCCACCTGGGAGACGAAGGAACGCGTTGTCGTCGCGCTCACCGGCGGCCCCGAGGGCGACACCCTGATCCGTCGGGCCTCACGCATCGCGGCCCGCACCGCGGGCGGCGAGCTGCTGGCTGTGCACGTCGCCCGCAGCGACGGGTTGTCCGGCCCCGGCGTCGCCGCGCTGTCCGGGCAGCGGCTGCTCGTGGAGTCGCTCGGGGGCACGTACCACTCGGTGCTTGGCGACGCGGTGCCGTCGGCGCTGCTCGACTTCGCCCGTCGCGTCGACGCCACACAGATCGTGCTGGGCACCTCGCGACGTAACCGGTTCGCCGCCGCGCTGACCGGGGCCGGCACCGGCGAACTGGTCACCCGGATGTCCGGCCACATCGACGTCCACCTCGTCAGCCACGACTACGCGCGCGGCGCCGGCAGCTCGGGGTTGCGACTACCGCAGCTGACCCATGGGCTCACGGCGCAGCGTCGGATCGCCGGATTTGTGCTCGCCGCTATCTTGCTGCCGGCGCTGACGGTCGTCGGCACGCAGTTTCGCGGGCAACTCGACTTCGCCGCCGAAGTCCCGCTCTTCTTGCTGATCGTGGTGCTCACCAGTCTCGTCGGCGGCTTCTACCCGGCGCTGGTCAGCGTCGTCGCCGCCAGCCTGCTGCTCAACTACTACTTCGTCGAGCCGCGCTACACGCTGGACATCAACCGGCCGTCGAACCTGGTAGCGGTCGTGACCTTCCTCGTCATTGCGGTGCTGGTCTCCCGGGTGGTCGACCTCGCGGCGCGGCGTTCGACGCAGGCTGCTCGCGCCGGCGCCGAGGCCGAGACGCTGTCGACATTCGCGGGAAGCCTGCTCCGTGGCGAGCAGGCCGTGCCCGCGCTGCTCACCCGCACCCGCGAGAGCTTCGCCGTCGATGCGGCGTCGCTGCTCCGCCAGGAACCGGCCACCCGGCAGTGGCGCGTGGAGGCGTCGGTCGGCGACGACCCACCGAGCACGCCGGACGAGGGCGACGCCGGAGCGTTGGTCGTCGACGGCCTGCACCTCGCGTTGCGCGGCCACCCGCTGAGTGCCGGTGACCAGCGCGTCCTCAGCGCCTTCGCGGCCAACCTGGCCGTGGCGTACCGCCAGCGCGAGCTGGCCGAAGCGGCCCGGGCCGCCGAGCCGCTGGCCGAGTCCGACCGGCAGCGCACGGCGCTGCTCAACGCCGTCAGCCACGACCTGCGCACGCCCATCGCAGCGGCCAAGGCGGCGGTGTCCAGCCTGCGCGCACCCGAGGTGGCATGGACCGACGCCGACCGCGACGAGCTGCTTGCCTCGGCCGAGACCTCGCTGGATCGGCTCACCGATCTCGTCACCAATCTGCTCGACCTCTCCCGCCTGCAGGTGGGGGCGATGCCGGTCGCGCCCGCAGCCGTCGGACTCGACGACGTGCTGGCCCGCGCGCTCGACCACGTAGCGCTCGAGCGGCCGATCGAGGTGGACGTCTCGGCCGACCTGCCCGAGGTGCGCGCCGACGCCGGCCTGCTCGAACGGGTGCTGGCCAACCTGATCCAGAACGCGCAGCGCTACGCCCCCGCGGACACGGCGGTACGGGTGGCGGGCAGCGCGCACGCCGACCGGGTCGAGCTGCGGGTTATCGATCAGGGCCCGGGGTTGCCCGGCGAGGATCCCGAGGCCTGGTTCCGAGCCTTCCAGTGCACCGACGACTCGCCCCGCAACGGCTCGGGCGTCGGGCTCGGGCTGGCTATCGCGCGCGGATTGACCGAGGCCATGGGCGGTTCGGTCACGGCTGAACCCACGCCCGGCGGCGGCGCCACCTTCGTCGTCTCACTGGAGATCGCTCGGCAGGTGGCTCCATGACGCGCGTGCTGATCGTCGAGGACGAGCGGGCTCTGCTGCGGGCGTTGGCAATGAACCTGGTGGCCCGGGGTTACGCCGTCACCGAGGCCGAGACCGGCACCCGCGCACTCACCGCGCTGGCCGAGCAGAAGCACGACGTGATCGTTCTCGACCTGGGTCTGCCCGACATCTCCGGCGTCGAAGTGATCCGCGCTGTGCGCTCGTACTCGAGCACCCCGATCATCGTGCTGTCGGCGCGCAGCGACAGCGCCGACAAGGTCGAGGCGCTCGACCTCGGCGCCGATGACTACGTCACCAAACCTTTCAGTATGGACGAGCTACTCGCTCGGTTGCGGGCCACCAGCCGCCGCTCGGCGACCACCGACGAGGACGTTGCGGTGACGGTCGGCGAGGTGCGTATCGACCTCGGTCTGACGACCGCGACGGCTGCCGACGGCACGTCCGTCCACCTGACGCCTACCGAATGGAAGATCCTGGACGTGCTGCTGCGCCGCCCGGGCAAGCTCGTCAGCAGCGACACCCTGCTGACCGCCGTGCGCGGGTCGTCCGAGCACACCGACCCGAGTTACCTGCGCATCTACCTGGCACAACTGCGCCGCAAACTCGAGCCGGAGCCATCGCGGCCACGGCACCTGATCACCGAGCCGGGCATGGGTTACCGCTACCTGCCGTGAAGCCGTGACACGATAGCGGCATGGACCGCCTGAGCGTCGAGGACTACTACCGCGCGGCGTTGGACGTCCTGGGCGAGAGCGGGAGCGAGGCCCTGACGATCAACGCGCTGTGCGAACGGCTGCAGGTCACGAAGGGCTCGTTCTATCACCACTTCGGCAGCATGCCGGCGTTCGTCGACGCGCTGCTGCTGTTCTGGGAGTCCGAGAGCACCGAGCGGCTCACCGCAATCGCGAAGGCCCAGCCCGATGCCACGCTGCGGATCGCCACCCTCCTCGAGTTCACCGTCTCGTTGCCGCATGCGTCAGAAGCGGCGATCCGGGCGTGGGCCCGCAGCAACGCCGAGGTGAACGCGGTTACGGTGCGCGTCGACCGCCGTCGGGAACGACACGTCACGGACGCGGTAGTTGCCTTGGGCCTGGACCGCACCGCTGCGCGGCTGCTTGCCCGAATGACGATCAACCTGCTTGTCGGAGCGCAACAACGTGAGCAGCCGGTGGACGTCAAACGACTGCGGCAGACGTTCGAAGAACTCCGGAAGCTGATCTTCCTCGAGGCCGACCCGAAGCTGGTCGCCCACCTCGTGCGGGCGACCAGCGGCTAGTCCGTCCTAATCCTTCTTCTTGTTCTTCTTCTGACGCGCCTTCTCGGCCTTCGCGAGCGCCTTTGCCACCTTGGCCTTCGGCTTGCGGCTGCGCCGCACCCGCAGCACCACGACGAGGGCGAATACTGCAGCCGCGGAGCCGGCAATGGCGCCGATGGGCGTCTTGTTCTCGGTGACCGTCGTCGTGACCTTATCGCCGACCGCGTGCACCTTCTCCTTGGCCTGAGCCTTGACGTCGAGCTTCGCCGCGAGCGCGTCGGCGGTCTCGGCCAGCTCCGCGCGGGTGGCCTCGATGTCGGCGCGCAGCTCCTCGGCCGTCTTCGGCGTGCTGTCGGCGGACTCGGTCATCGCTGAACCGCCTCGCGGACGGTCGCGACGTCGGTCTTGGTGCTCTCGATCGCCTCTTTCGGTACCGGCGGTGAGCCCTGCGACAGGTTCTTCTTGCCGGTCAGCGCCACGACGGCCGCGATGATCACGAGCACAGCTCCGACGATCAGCGCGGCCAGCCAGGCGTCGAGCGCGGTGGCGAGCCCGAGTACGGCGGCGGCGATGAACACGCCCAAGGCGTAGAAGCCGAAGACGCCGGCGCCGCCGAACATCCCGACGCCGACGCCGAGGTGCTTGACCTTGCTCTTGGCCTCGATCTGCGCGAGCGCGAGTTCGTCGCGGACGAGGCGGGTGACCTGCTCGCTGACCTGGGAGGTCAGCTGGCCGATGCTCGCGTTCTGTACAGACGTCGGCTGGGCAGCTGGCTTGTCCTGGTGCGCGGACTGTTGGGGCGCAGTCATGAAGTACCTCCGGATGGTGGCGTTTGTCTAGGAGTGCCCCGACGAGCCCCGGTCGTAACGAGCCCGCGCTCGCGGGTACTCCTAAGGGCAGACCACGAGCAGGAGGAACCGTGCCGCAGGGCTGGAGCAAGAAACGCGAGAAGCAGTACGAGCACATCAAGGACGGTCTCGAGGACCGCGGCCGCTCCGAGAAGACGGCCAAGCAGATCGCGGCGCGCACCGTGAACAAGGAGCGGGCGCGCACCGGCGAGGCGAAGCAGGCCAGCAAGACCTCTACCGATGACATCTCGTCGGCCCGGCGTGGCGGACTGCGCTCGCACAAGGGAGCGGGTGGCCGCACCAAGGCGCAGCTCTACAGGGAGGCCCAGGACAAGAACATCGCGGGCCGGTCGTCCATGAGCAAGGCCGAGCTGGAGAAAGCTGTCGGACGCTAACCCCAATACCGTTCAGTTAGGGCGCTGCACGAGGTAGCAGGTCTCGGGGTCCGGGC
>NZ_CAXTHK010000013.1:0-66519 GCF_964244045.1 uncultured Jatrophihabitans sp.
CAGCAACGCAGAGCTGTACGCGAACGATTTACACCACTCCCCGGGGCACGACCACGTGTACAGGCCGGTACAGCGCAACGGAAGGCATGTGAGTACAGCTGCTTAACGGTCGCGGTCGTCGGCTCGGGGTGAGCAGGCCGGGTCATGCTCTTATTGTCCTCGCCAGCACTGACAGTGGCTGCGTCCTCGACAATTGGAACCGCTGCACTGAATACGACGTGGCCCTGTCAACCTGCGTTCTTGGGCGCGCGCCAGAAGGCCGCGAATGCTTCATCGCGCAGCGCTGGCGTGAGCGTCGAGATGGAACGAGCGAGTACTGCTGCTGACGTCGCGGCGTCGGTCGCTGCGCCCAGTGTGTTCGAAAGGGCTCCTACTACTGAACGAACTAGGTTGCCGTCGGGGAACTTCTCTCGCCCGAACGCCTCTGCCAGGTTCAGAAGATGCTCGAATGTCGCAGTCTCTGCGTCACCGAACTCGTCCATGGCCTGCGGACCGGCAAGTACGGCCGCGCCTACGAGTCCGGCGTCGAGGGTCGGTTCGGTGTTGAGCACCGTCCAGGCAATAGCAGTGCTGACGACGATCATCTGCGCGGAGCCTGTTACGACGCGTGATAAGCCCAGGCAGGCGCTGTAGCACCAGCGCAGGACGGCCGCGATTCGCTCGTCGTCCTCGAGGTCGCTACTCCACAGGTCGCGGATTACGCTCTGATAACGAGTGAACGAGGCAGGGATGTTCGCCCATGCATTTGGGCGAGTGATGGCCAATAGTAGGTACGACTGCTCTGACCAGCGGTCGGCTCGAGCGCTGTGCGGCCAGTTGTCGATCTGAGGCAAATCCACGACGCGCTCGCGCCGCAGGGCATCAAGCACTTGAAGGTCGCTGGGCATCGCGCCGGTGCCGCGCTCGCGCAATGTGGCGATGAGCTCGGGTGTGCCGAACACCGGCACGTTCTCGGCCTCGGCGAGCCGGGCGAGTGCGGCGTCGTCGGTCCAGAGAGCGACGCCGAGCTGCCGCGCGGTGGCTTCTGCGGTAACCGCCAACGCCACGTCGCCGAGGTCGCGAACCACTGCGTTGGGATCTTCGGTACGCAGATGTGCGTCGTCGACCGGTGAGAGCCGGGCCATGATCTCGTCCAATTTTGCTGCTGCTGTGGCCCATGCTTCGACCTCGTCGGGGTCGTGCTCGACGAGGACCGGTCGGTTCTCGACCTCGTTCCAGCCCATGAACGCCGACGAGCGAAGCGCCAGACTCGTTCGAGCGGCGTAGATGTCTTTCTGGAGCGTGCGGGGGATGAGAACTTTGCCGAATGCGGCCAGGAGCTCGCGTCGGTCGGTGATCTTGTCCGCGAGTACGAGGGCGCTGGTGTCGACTACGACGGACCCGGATGCGATCGCCGCTTGGGCATGGCCCAGCCAGGCTGGGACGAGGAGTGGCGCATCCGGTGCGAGCTTGGGCCTGGCGATGTAGCGTCCGAGCATTCGCGTTATCAGCGCCTGGGCGTAGCTGCGATGGGCCATCAGGGCCAGGATCGCAAGCGGAAGTCGTCCGGCATCGACCATTTCCGCGGTGTCCGAGCGCACCTTTGCAGAGGGTTGCAGGCTGGTGCGCAGTTCGGCGACGAGAGGTTGCAGATCCAGATCGTCCGGGTCGTCTGACTTCAACGGCAGGTCAATTCTGCGGATAGCGCCCTCGTCGCCCCAGGTCGCGAAGTATTCGTCGAAGACCTTGCTTGCTGCGACATGCTGAGCGTCCGATAGCGCCCACGGGAGCGTGATGAGCAGCGTGACCGCGGATCCGCCGATGTCGGCCTGGTCGATCATGGACGAGGCAACGGTGAGCACCCAGCCCACTGCGGTGTCGTCGATGAGCTCAGCGTGCTCGCTGCGAAGCTGATGCAGCAGCGCCAATCCCAGGCGCACCTTGTCGGTGTCTGTCGTTGACTTGCGTAGCTCCAGCTTGAGCATGGCCAAGGCCTTCTCGAACTTGCGCTGATGGAACTGAGCCTCTGCCAGCTGCCACGCGTAGGGGCTTGCTTCCGGGTCGCTGGGCGAGTCGGGGTCGTACTCAGCTCGTTCGCGCACGACGCGCATCAGCTGATGCTCGACCTCGCGCCAATCGCCGGTACGTGCGGCAATGTCGGAGCGGGCACGACGGGCGGCATCACGAACGGGCCCAGTCGCGGCTGTAGCAATGATGGCTTCGGCCAGTTGCGTCGCCCGTGGCCAGTCACTCGCTCGTCCAGCAAGTTCCAGAGCCCGCATGCGCACCGTCACGTCGCCGGTTCTTGTCCCGTAGCTATCGAGAACGTCGACGGCCTCGCTCGCGCGCCCGAGGGTGGACAACGCGTCCGCCTGGAGCATCACGCCGGCCAGCGACTGATATTTCCGGGCCAGATGCAAGCTTCGCTGGCCGTCGCCGGAGACCAGCGCGTGCCAAGCGAGGACAAGGTCAGCCGCTTCCTCGTCGACTGCGCGCAGCCGAGCCAACTGGTCCTTGGCAGTGGGGTCGGCGGTGACGTCGACGCCCATGCGTGCCAGCCCGGATAGGGCACGTTCGAGCTCGTATCGACTCGATGCCAGCGCCAGAGCAGCGCGATAGGCGTCGATGGCTCGATGTTGGGAGCTTGCGGACTGCGAGAACGTCGCCGCGGTCAGGAAGTGTCGGTCGATTTCGGGTGTAACTTTTGCCGTCAGCGTCGCAGCCAACTCGACATCGTCCGTCCGCAAAGCGGCGACGGCTGCGAACTGTGCGACCTGTGCGTCGGCTGCCTCCGCTGTGCTGGCCAGTCCGCGCGGGGCGGCGCATAGCAGCCGGATGGCGCCTCGTGGGTCGTCCATCTCGATGCGGGTCCGCCCTGCCAAGGCGAGCGCCTCGGCAGTGTTTCCGCCGAAGGCGCGCTGTTGTGCGCGCAACTCAAGCGCCGCGGCCTCAAGTTCGGCTAGTGCATCTGTGACCGTGTCCGCGGCGCCGGTGCGCAGCGAGTCGTGCACGGCCTGCAGCCGAACTTGAAGCGACCGAAGTCGCGCAGCAGTCGACCATGGAGCCAGGGAAAGAGCTGCCTCTGTCCAAAACCCGGCCCTGCCGTCCTGGCGGATGAGCAGATAGATGCCGACGCTCAATAAAAGGTTGACTGTCGCGTGCAGTTCGAGAAGCGACGCATCGACGCCGGAGCGCCTGGCTCGGAGTCCGGCCGGTCGGAGTGCCAAACGCGGCAGCAGGTCTGCGCTCCCGAGGGCAATAAGCGCTTCCCGTGCGGCGATTAGAGCGTCTTCCTCCACTCGAACAGATTCGACGCGCTCATCCTCAACCTCACTCAGTCGACGCCACGCTGCAACCACTGGCTCCATCGCAGGTGCAGCGCTGGTGTCGATCGCCGCTAAATCTGATTGCGTCACCTCGACGCTGTGCACAGACCCAACGTCCTCGCCCTCGAAGAGGCTGCGCGCGTGGTTGATGTCAAACAGCACCGCTGATGCGGAGTCAGCGCTAGCGGCCGCGACCTGAGCCGCCCGTGCCCACGCGGTGCGTGCCGCACGTGAGCCGACCGCGTCTCCAAAAGTGGCCAGTATCGCCCAGCCGTTACCAGTCCGGTCTTCCCGTACCCAAGCCGGTGGATGGCTGACAAGGACGCTGACGGTCGTCTTCGGCGGACTCGCCGAGTTGGTGAGGTCCGATCGGGCGCCCTCGGCGGCCGCGGCATTGTTCTGCTCCAGTGCGGCAATCCAGCGTTCTGTGAAGGGCGGAAGCGGCCGTGTTGGGCCGGAGACGCCGCCCGAGTTGGATCCGTCGCTTGGATCTGGAGAACTGGCGCGGCGAGCGACGTCGCCAGGATGGGTCCGAATGAGAAGCTCCAACGCAACTGCTGCTGCGTTGGCGGCGGCGACGGGCTGCCAGTCGGCATCGGCCACCGAGCTCTTAATCCCGTCGAGGTCAGACAGTCCCCGAATTGAGATCGCAGGGATATCTAGCGCGCGTGCGGCCTCGTAGAGCCCGAAAGTCTCCATGTCGACGGCGCGCGCGTTGTCCAGCGACGAGCGCCGTCGCTGCGCGAACGCGCTGGTGCGGTCTGCCTCGACTGATTCGGTCGAGACGAGGTCGATCACGCTGACGGCGAAGCTGGAAGGGAGCGGCTCGGGCGAGCGGGCAATGCTGCGTGCGATCTGCACGAGCTTCTCCGGTGCCTGCACAGCGGCCGGTCGACCTTTAAAGCTCGAGTCCCCGTTCTCGTTAACATAGGACTTGCCGGCGGCTCCGTTGTAGACCGTGTTGACGGCTACAACATCGCCGTGATGCTGCTCGTCGCCCCGCAGACCTCCGGCGACTCCGGAGAACACGACGAGATCGGGCGGGAAATCGCGGGCCGCCCGCGCCAGGGCCGCCGCGGCGCTGGAGTTGCCCATGCTGGTCTCGAAGACTCGGACCGTCCAGCTGATTTCGTGGCCAATGAGCTGGCCTTGGACGTATCGGGCACCGCTGGGCGCTCGGCGCTCACCCATGGTGGTCAGCCGTTCACGCACTGCGGCGTACTCCAGCGGAAGCGCGGTCAGGATAAGCGCGTCACGCTCGACCGTCTGCCCAAGCAGCTCGCTGGCCCAGGAAGTCGCGCTCCACATCGACGCGTTGCCCTTGCGGACAGAGCTGACCGCACCAAGGCCTTCCAACTGGGTCAGTGCCCTGTTAGTCGCCCCGGGAGAGGCGCCGGTCAGCGTGGCGATTTGACGTCCAGACAGGTCCGTGACCGAGGCCGCAACAGCTGCGAGTACTCGTCGCGGCAGCTCCGCCAGTGGCTCAGACACTGACTCAGGATCACATGCTCAGATACGTCTTGTCCAGGACGAGTACGACCTGTGTATGCAACCAGTGCGTATCACGCATGACCGGACGTCGAAGCAGCGTTACCGCGCGGCGGATAGCAGCTGAAGCGGCTTGAGGTCTCCGGGTTTGCCACGCTCTCCCATGCCGCGCGAATGTGCTCCGCCGACAGCCAATGCCGCTCATCGGGCTTGTGAGCCAGGTACGTGCGGGATTGGTCGAGTGCATATCGCCCGAGGAATTACCAACCTTCTCGATCCGGCTGCACGCATAGTCGGCGTTCTGGCGCGACCCGACGGGCTGGGTAGTTGATCGAGAACGTCTGTGGCTTCATCCTGACCCCGTGCTGGAGAAGCTGAGAGAACAGACGCGAGAGCGGCGGCTGGAAAGTGACGCCAGGGCCGGCCGTTGGGTTCGCGATCAGGTTCGGCAAGCGCAGTGGGCCTACGCCCGTCGTCACTGGCGATTCCTCGGAAGCGGCGTACTGCTCGGCGCGCTCGTGATCGCGCTTGCGGCCTACATAGCCCAAGACGTCTTCCTGCGTGGCGCGGTGGTCGGCGCAGGCGTCGTCATCTTGTTGGGCGGGCTTGCCTTCGCGGTCTTCCTGTTCACCGGCAGCGGGCCGCAGATGATGGGTGGGATTGCGGAGGCGTGGACATCTTCCGAACTGCGGCCGCTCCGCAAGCACGGCTGGAAGCTCGTCGATCACGTCTTTTACCGCTTCGCTGACGTCGACCACCTACTCGTCGGTCCCGGGGGAGCGCTGGTCGTCGAGACGAAGTGGAGCGCCGAGGCTTGGCGCTTGGATCAGCCCGATGGACGACTTCTCGATCACCTCGACGGGTTGCGGCGCCGAACAAGGGACGTCCGCAGAGTTATACCGCAGCTTCGCCACGACGAGAGTCGGGTACGGGCTGTGCTCTTCGTCTGGGGCGGTGGTCGCACCGGCGCCGACCTACCCACCCGCCCCGTCCGTGTCGCCGGCCTTGATGTCGTCTACGGCGTCGCCGCGGCAAAGGTATGGCGCGACGCGCTCGCCGACGTGCCGGCCGACCTCAGCAATGAGGACATCGACGACGTGTGGGCGCGCTTCCGCAAGCAGGCAGCGGAAACTGACAAGCGGGACGCCGCCGATCCGCCGCCGCCGACGCTGGCCCGACTCTATTGGACTGCAGCCGCCACCGGCCTGGCAGCGATCGTCGGGTTGCTCGCGGGCATCTACGCGCTGCGGCTGCCCGGAGGTGGCGTAACCGGGCTGGGCTATGCAGCCGTCGCCGCGGCGGCCGGTCTCGTGGCGCGTAGGTGGGCGGTGTCGCGCTATCCGGCGTTGGGCTGGCTGACCGGCGTCGGCTGCTTCGCCGTCCTCCTGGCCGCGCTGGAGCTGTTCGGCTAACCAGGTCAGCCGGGGCGGGCCTGGAGCCATCGGCTTCGAACACCGATCTCGGCTAGGCAGTGCTGCCGACTCGCGGCGAGTTATCGAACAACGAGAACTGACACTTGGTTTGGCGCGAAACAAGCACACAAGCTGGGTCTTAATGCGTACCCGATGTGTACCCGCAGCCTTTTTAGTGATCATGGAGCGAGTCCAGAAACGACTACAGGCCCGAAACACGGGATCTGCAGCGTGGTGCCCCCGGCAGGATTCGAACCTGCGCCACCGCCTCCGGAGGGCGGTGCTCTATCCCCTGAGCTACGGGGGCCGGTGAGCTGCGGTGATCGAGTCACCCCGGCTCGAGGCCCGAATCAGCCTAGCAGCGGCGCGCTCAATGGACCGGCGGCGGCAGCGGGGTGCCGCCGAGCTGGCGCAACAGCTGTTCCATCTGCACCAGCTCCTGGCTCTGCAGCGCGTACATGGCGCCGGCAAGCCGGATGACCGACAGGTTGCTTCCGTGGTCGCGGGCGTAGGCAGCCATCTGCAGGCCGCCTTGGTGGTGATGGATCATCAGCTGCAGGAACAGGATGTCGAGCGTCTTGCCGGTCGAGGACTCGAGCTTCGTCATCTGTGCGGGCGTCGCCATGCCTGGCATCAGGGCGTTCGGGCCGATGCCCATGCCCATGCCCATCCACGACATCTGGTTGGGGTTGTTGCGCGACTTGTCCCACTGGTCGAGCCAGCCCTGCATCTCGCCGACTTGGAACTGCTGCGAGGTCTCGATGTCGGTGGCCAGGCTCTTGAGGGCGGGATCGGTCGTGGTGTCGCGCTCGTAGCCGGCCATGGTCGTGGCCTGGACGTGGTGCGTCGACATGTCCTGCGCAAATCCGACGTCGACAGCGGTCGGGGTGGCGGCAGACGACGACGTGGACGAGCCGTGCAGCGCGTACCCCAGCGCGCCCGCCAGCACCAGTGCTGCTACCGCGATGATGGTCAGCAGCGTGCGCCGCAAGCATTGACCGTCGGGCGGGGCATTGTCGAGGTCGTCAATCTGGACGTCCGGCTCGAGCGCGGCGGAGGCTGTCATCACTGCCCGCTCGTGTTGCCCGAGGCGCCGTTCTTCGGCACCCACAGCGGATTGCCGAAGGTGCTCGGATCGGCCTTGAAGGTCGGCTGCGAACAAGTCGCGCCGTACTCGGGCGTCGTCTTCTGGTTGTACTTCAGCGCCGCGATGAACTGCGCGATGCGCGGGTCGGTGGGGCTGTTGACGAACAACTGGTAGCCCCACGACTGCAGCGAGATCGCCGTCTTGAGGTTCGGGTACGGCGACATCGCCATCCGGTCGATGCCCGAGACGTTCTTGGCGAGCGTCGTCACCTGCGCCGCGGACAGCTTGTCTTTGTTGTAGGTGATCCAGACCGCGCCGTGCTCGAGCATGTGGACGGCGTTCTCGTTGGCGATCGCTTTCGAATAGACAGTGCCGGTGCAGTCGGCCCAGTACTGGCTGTGGTCGCCGCCGACCGGGGGAGTCGTGTCGTACTTGATGTCGCCCTCGACGTGCGTGTGCTCGCCCTCCACACGGTAGGTGACACCGGAGATCTTGGCCGCGGCCGGGGCTTCTGCCTGACGCCACGGGTCGCTGCTGGACACCGCCTGGCCGCCCTTCGTGGCCGTGGCGCCGCTGTCGGATTTGTTCGTAGCCACGACGACTCCGACGACAACAGCTGCGAACGCGACGACCAGCACCGTAGTGATGATGAGGCCCCACGGGGTCTGCTTCTGGTTGACGATCGACTTCTTCTTACGGGCCGGCCGCTTCTGCGCCGGGCCCTTGGTTGCCGGGCGGTTCGGCGGCTTCGTCGCGCCGGCCTTGCTCGTGCTGACCTTCGGTGCACTGGCCTTACTCGTGCTCGAGCCGGCCACGCCAGATTTCCCGGCCGTTCCACGGCTGCTGCCGGGCCCTCGTCCGGGCCCCGTGGCCTTCGATGCGGGGGACTTGCGCTCGGGCATGAGACTGCTTCCTGGTTGCGGGCATGGGCGTTGTCGCCGTCGGACAGCAAAGTCCGTAGGCCGAGTCTAGGTGCCCCATGCGTATGTGCCCGCTGAGCCGACCTGTGCGGCGCCTGCCCGGACAAGTCAGGAGGTCGCGGCCATTACGATCGACGGGTGACTCCCGCTGATCTCGCCGCGCTCGTGCAGGCCGCTGTCCGGTCTGCCGTCGACGCCGGTGAGATCGTCGGCGAGGTCCCGTCCGACGTCACGGTCGAGCGCCCGAAGAACGCGACGCACGGTGACTACGCCACCAACGTCGCTATGCGGCTGGCCAAGCCCGCGGGCCGTCCGCCGCGCGAGGTCGCCGAACTCGTGGCGGCCCGGCTGCGCGAGGGCGCCGGCATCGCCCGGGTCGACGTCGCCGGCCCGGGTTTTCTGAACATCACCCTCGACGCCGACCGCCTGGGCGCAGTGGCCCAGCGCATCGTCGAGGCCGGGCCGGCGTTCGGGCGCACCGACGCCAACCAGGGGTTGCACGTCAATCTGGAGTTCGTCTCGGCGAACCCCACCGGGCCCGTGCACCTGGGCGGCACCCGCTGGGCCGCCGTGGGCGATGCGTTGGCGCGCGTCCTCGAGGCAACCGGCGCGAGCGTCACCCGCGAGTACTACTTCAACGACCACGGCGGCCAGATCGACCGGTTCGCACGCTCTTTGCTGGCCAGTGCTCAGGGCCACCCCGCGCCCGAGGACGGCTACGGTGGCGCCTACATCGGCGAGATCGCGCACCAGATCGCAGCCGCCCACCCCGAGGTCACTGACCTGCCCGACGTCGAGGCGCAGGAACTCTTTCGCCGCGAGGGCGTCGAGTTGATGTTCACCGAGGTCAAGCAGTCGCTGCACGACTTCGGGGTCGACTTCGACGTCTACTTCCACGAGAACTCGCTGCACGAGTCCGGCGCCGTCGACAAGGCCGTCGAGACGTTGAAGCAGTCGGGCCGGCTCTACTTCGCCGACAGCGCCTGGTGGCTGCGCTCGACCGAGTTCGGCGACGACAAGGATCGCGTCGTCATCAAGAGCGACGGCCAGGCGGCCTACATCGCCGGCGATCTCGCCTACCTGCGCGACAAGCGGGCCCGCGGCGCCGACCTCTGTATCTACCTGCTCGGCGCCGATCACCACGGCTACATCGCCCGGCTCAAGGCTGCGGCCGCGGCGTTCGGTGACGACCCGGCCACCGTCGAGGTGCTCATCGGCCAGCTCGTCAACCTCGTCCGCGACGGCAAGCCGGTCCGGATGAGCAAGCGCGCCGGCACCGTGTTGACCATGGCCGACCTCGTCGACGCCGTCGGGGTCGACGCAGCCCGCTACGCCCTCGAGCGCTCGGCCATCGAGACGTCGCTCGACATCGACCTCGACCTACTCGTCAAACGCTCGAACGACAACCCCGTCTACTACGTGCAGTACGCCCACGCGCGAACGTCCAACGTGCGGCGCAACGCCGAATCGGTCGGCATTGGGCTCGACGTTTTCGCGCCCGAACTGCTCACCACGCCTGCCGACGCCGCCTTGCTCACCGCGCTGGGGGAGTACCCGCGCATCGTCATCACCGCCGCCGAACTGCGAGCGCCGCACCGTGTCGCGCATTACCTCGAAAGCCTGGCCGGCGTCTATCACCGCTGGTACGACACCCGCGAGTGTCGCGTCATGCCGATCGGCGACGACCCGATCAGCGATGCGAACCGCACTCGCAACTGGGTGAACGAGGCCACCCGGGTGGTGCTCGCCAACGGGCTGGGCCTGCTGGCCGTCACTGCTCCGGAGCGGATGTAAATGAGCGACGCTTGCGGAGCGAACTGGCGGCATAGCGTCTCCGCACGACCGAACGGAGTGAGGTCGTGAGCAGGAACGCCCACCCCGCCGGGCCGCGGCACGGCGACGTGCTGCCCAACGCCCAGCAGTCCGCGCTGCCCGACGACGTCAACGCGATCGACCCGGCCATCTGGCCGACGACCGTGGCGCGCGTCGACGGCACCCTTGTGCTGGGGGGTGTGCTGGTGCCCGAGCTCGCTCGTACGCACGGAACCCCCGCCCTGTTCCTCGACGAGGCCGACGTGCGCGGCCGGGCGCGTTCTTATACCGAGGCGCTCGCCGGCTTCGACGTGTTCTATGCGGGCAAGGCGTTCCTCTGCACCACGCTGGCGCGCATCGTCGCCGACGAAGGCCTGGGCCTGGACGTGTGCACCGGGGGCGAGCTGGCCGTGGCGCTGGCCGCACAATTCCCGCCCGAGCGCATCGAGGTGCACGGCAACAACAAGTCCGTCGACGAGCTGACCCGCGCCGTCGAGGCCGGGGTCGGGCAGATCATCGTCGACTCCTTCGACGAGATCGGCCGGCTGGCAGCGGTGGCCGCGACTTTTCAAAGACAACAGCGCGTTCTGGTGCGGGTCACGGTCGGCGTCGAGGCCCACACCCACGAGTTCATCGCCACCGCCCACGAGGACCAGAAGTTCGGGTTCTCGCTGCGCGACGGGTCGGCCCTGCGCGCCGTCGAGGCCGTTCTGGACGCGCCGTCGCTGCAGTTCGCCGGCCTGCATTCGCACATCGGCTCGCAGATCTTCGAGACGACCGGGTTCGAGGTCGCCGCGCACCGGGTCGTCGCCCTGGCAGGCGCCATCCGAGACAAGCACGGCGTCGTCGTCGACGAGATCAACCTCGGCGGCGGGCTCGGCATTGCGTACGTCACCGGCGACGATCCCGAGTCGCCCAAGCAGACCCTCGAGCGGCTCAACGGCATCGTCGAACTCGAGTGTGCGTCGGTCGGCATGCGGGTGCCGAAGTTGTCGGTCGAGCCCGGCCGCGCGATCATCGGGCCGAGCATGATCACCGTCTACGAGGTCGGCACGGTCAAGGACGTCACCCTCGACGGTGGCACCACCCGCCGCTACGTCTCCGTCGACGGCGGCATGAGCGACAACATCCGCACCGCGCTGTACGACGCGCAGTACACCTGCACGCTGGCGAACCGGGCGTCCGTCGAGACACCGGTGCTCACCCGCATCGTCGGCAAGCACTGCGAGAGCGGCGACGTCGTCGTGCGCGACACCTGGCTGCCCGGCGACGTCCGCCCGGGTGACCTGCTGGCCGTCGCGGCCACCGGCGCCTACTGCCGCAGCATGGCCAGTAACTACAACCACGTCCCGCGCCCGCCGGTGGTGTCCGTCGTCGACGGCGTCGCCACGGTCATCGTGCGTCGTGAGACCGAGGACGACCTGCTGGCGCTCGACACCGGCGTCTCGGCGGTACCGGCATGAGCCGGGCAATCCGGGTGGGTCTGCTCGGTTGTGGCGTTGTGGGCTCGCAGGTCGCCCGGCTGATCCGTGAGCAGGGCGACGAGCTCGCCCAGCGCATCGGGGCGCCGCTCGAACTGGTCGCTGTCGCCGTTCGGCGCCCGGCGCGGCACGCCGACATACCGGCCGAACTGCTCACCACTGACGCCGACTCGCTCGTCACCCGCGACGACATCGATGTCGTGGTCGAGGTCGTCGGCGGCATCGAGCCCGTACGCGGCCTGCTGCTGGCCGCGCTGTCCGGCGGCAAGAGCGTGGTCAGCGCCAACAAGGCCCTGCTGGCCGACGACGGCGCCACCCTGCACGACGCGGCGGCGAAGGCGGGCGTTGACCTGTACTACGAGGCCGCCGTCGCGGGAGCGATCCCGTTGCTGCGCCCGTTGCGCGAATCGCTGGCCGGCGACCGCATCACCCGCGTCATGGGCATCGTCAACGGCACCACCAACTTCATCCTCTCGCGGATGGACGCGACCGGTGCCGGGTTCGACGAGGCGCTGGCCGAGGCCACCGCACTCGGCTACGCCGAGGCCGACCCGACGGCCGACGTCGACGGTTACGACGCCGCCGCCAAGGCAGCGATCCTGGCCGGCCTGGCGTTCCACACCCGCGTCACAATGTCGGACGTCTACCGCGAGGGCATCGGCGACGTCACCGCCGCCGACATCGCCAGCGCCAAGGCCATGGACTGTACGGTCAAGCTGCTGGCCATCTGCGAACGCGCAGTCGACGCCGACGGTCGAGAGCAGGTCTCGGTGCGCGCGCACCCGGCCATGATCCCGCGCTCGCACCCGCTCGCCGGGGTGGGCGACGCCTACAACGCCGTATTCATCGAGGCCGAGGCCGCGGGCTCGCTGATGTTCTACGGTCGCGGCGCCGGTGGGGCGCCCACGGCCAGTGCGGTGTTGGGCGACCTCGTCGCGGTCGCGCGCAATCGGGTCAGCGGGAGCCGCGGGGCCGGCGAGAGCGCCTACGCCGACCTGCCGATCCAGCCGATGGGCGACACGATCACCCGCTACCACGTCGCGCTCGACGTCTCGGACCAGCCGGGCGTGCTGGCCGGCGTGGCCAGCGCGTTCGCGGCCGAGGGCGTCAGCATCAAGACCGTGCGGCAGGAGGGACGCGGCGACGCGGCCACCCTGGTGCTCGTGACGCACGCGGCCACCGACGCCGCGCTCGCCCGCACCGTCGAGAAGCTCGCCGGGATGGCGCTCGTCGGCCGGGCCGCCAGCGTGATGCGCGTCGAGGGGATGGACGGGGAATGAGCGACGCTCGCGGAGCGAATGTGTCAATGAACACCACGACGATGACAGGCTGGCCCGGGCTGATCGAGGCGTACCGCGATCGTCTGCCGGTGAGCGTCGACACGCCGGTGGTGACCCTGTTCGAGGGCAACACGCCACTCGTCCCGGCCCGCGTGTTGTCGGAGATGACCGGCTGCGAGGTCTACCTGAAGGTCGAGGGGGCCAATCCGACGGGGTCGTTCAAGGACCGCGGCATGACGATGGCGATCTCGAAGGCCGCCGAGGAGGGCGCACAAGCCGTCGTCTGCGCGTCGACCGGCAACACGTCGGCCAGCGCCGCCGCCTACGCAGTGCGGGCTGGCATGACCTGCGCGGTGCTCGTACCCCAGGGCAAGATCGCACTCGGCAAGCTGGCCCAGGCGCTCGTGCACGGGGCCAAACTGCTGCAGGTCGACGGCAACTTCGACGACTGTCTCGAGCTCGCCCAGAAGCTGGCCGTCGACTACCCGGTCTCGCTGGTCAACTCGGTGAACCAGTACCGCATCCAGGGGCAGAAGACGGCCGCCTTCGAGATCTGCGACGTCCTCGGCCGCGCCCCCGACGTGCATTGCATCCCGGTCGGCAACGCCGGCAACATCACCGCCTACTGGAAGGGCTACCGCGAGTACGCCGCCGACGGCGTCGTCGATTCGCAGCCGCGGATGTTCGGCTTCCAGGCCGCCGGGGCAGCCCCCATCGTGCTCGGCGCGCCCGTCGCCTCGCCGACGACGATCGCGACCGCGATCCGCATCGGCAACCCGGCGTCCTGGACGTTCGCCGTGGAAGCCCGCGACGAGTCCGGCGGCCTCATCGACGCCGTCACCGACCGGCAGATCCTGCAGGCCTACCGGCTCGTCGCCCGCAGTGAAGCCGTGTTCGTCGAGCCCGCATCGGCGGCCAGCATCGCCGGCATGCTCGCCACCGTGGCCGATGGGCGCCTGCCCCGCGGGTCGATGGTCGTCTGCACCGTCACCGGCAACGGCCTGAAGGATCCCGACTGGGCGATCTCCGGCGCCCCGAAACCGGTCACCGTGCCGGTCGATGGGCTCGCCGCCGCCGTCCAATTGGGACTGGCGTGACCGTTCTCCGCTTCGCTCCGGCCGCCGAAGGCCATGCCCATTTGTCCGCTCCGACTGCGTCGTCGCGTGACTGAGGGATTCATTGTTGGTGAGGTGCGGGTGCGGGTTCCGGCCAGCAGCGCCAACCTGGGCCCCGGGTTCGACGCTCTCGGGCTGGCGCTCGGGATCTTCGACGACGTCGCGGGCCGCATCACCGACGACGGGTTCACCGTCGAGGTCAATGGTGAGGGTGGCTCGGGTGGCCGAGCGGTAGCTCGCGACGAGTCGCACCTGGTGGCTCGCACGATGCGCACGGCCTTCACGGCGATGGACGTCGAGCCGCCGGGGTTCGCGATCGACTGCCACAACGCCATCCCGCACAGCCGCGGGCTCGGCTCGTCGGCCGCCGCGATCGTGGCCGGTCTCGTGCTGGCCCGCGCGCTGGTCGTCGACGGCGCCGACCGGCTCGACGACGGCGACCTGCTCAGGTTGGCCACCGAGATCGAGGGCCACCCCGACAACGTCGCACCGTGCCTGCTGGGTGGGCTCACCATTGCCTGGCTGGATCACGGCGCAGCGCGGGCCGTCCGCCGCGATCTGGATCCCACGGTGCTGCCGGTCGTGCTCATCCCACCGTTCACCGCGTCGACCGAACTGGCGCGCGGGCTGTTGCCGGCTACGGTGCCGCACGCCGATGCCGCTTTTGCTGCCGGTCGCGCGGCGCTTTTGGTGGCCGCGCTGACCGGCACGCCGCAGGCTTTGTTCGACGCCACCGAAGACCGCCTGCACCAAGCCTTCCGCGCCCCGGCCATGGCGGACAGTTGGCAGCTGCTCCTCGAGCTGCGCGCCGCCGGCCATCCGGCGGTCGTCTCCGGCGCTGGACCGACGATCTTCGTTCCGGCTCGAGATCAGGTCGAGGCCGATGCGGTACTTGCCGCGGCGCCACTGGGCTGGCGCGCCGAGCAGCTCGCGGTGGACGCCGTCGGCGCGCGGATAGTCTCCGCCGGCTGACAAGGGCGGCCGACGCGGGCGGCCGACGCTTCGAACGCGGGAACACGCCGGAGGCCCCTGCTGTTGCTGGCCTTGGAGACAGCGTCTAGGCTCGTGCTCGTCAGGCAGGGTTCATGCCGCAGGCACTGGTATTTCCAGTAGCGGCTTGAACCAGTTTCCTTCCGTGATCGTGATCACCACATCCGATTCCCGGATAGGCACTGACTCTCCACCGACCGGCGTCCTGCCGGACTGTTCACCAGTTCCGGCTACCGCCGGAGACCCGGATTGACCGGACAAACCCTTCGGCCTGATCCGCAGCACATCGGTCGTCGCGCCCGGTTGAGCGCCGCGGCCACCTTCGGAAGGATCCGATCTACGTGACAGACACCCAAGAGCAGACCGTGCCCGCCGTCGCCGATGCGCCGGCCGCGGACCGGGCTGCCGGCAGCACGAAGGCGTCCCGCCCGGCTGCCAGACGAGGCTCGCTGTCGTCGATGCTGCTGCCCGAGTTGCAGCAGGTCGCCGGCGGCCTCGGCATCAGCACGGCCAAGATGAAAAAGAGCGACCTCGTCGCAGCCATCCAGGCCGCCCGAGCCGGCACGGGCAGCAGCTCCGGCGCCGCTGCGGCGCCGGCCCGAGACACCGCGCCGGCCCGAGACACCGCGCCGGCCCGAGACACCGCGCCAGTTAGAAACACCGAGCCAGTCAAAGACGCCGCGCCTGCGGCGAGTGACACCGCGCCTGCCGACAACGTCTCGACCCAGCGCCCCGCCCGCACCCGGCGTACAGCCCGCCCCGCCGAGACGGCCACAAACGCCGGCGACCCTACGGAGATCACTGCACCGGCAGTCGCCTCAGCGCCCCCCGCCGAAACCCGTACCCAGGACGACGAGCAGTCCGAGCGCCGTGAGCAGCGCCGGCAGAACGGCGCCCAGCGCGATCAGAGCCAGCGCGATCAGAGCCAGCGCGACCAGAACCGCACCGAGCGCGATGGCCAGAACCGTCCTCAGCACACCCAGAACGGCGGCACTCAGAACCGGCCGAACGGTGGCCAACACTCGCAGAACGGCGGCCAGCGCGACCAGAACGGCGGCCAGCGCGACCAGAACGCCAACGCCAACGGGGCGAGCGGTAACGCCAATACTGTCAACGGCAACGGCAACGTCAACGTCAACGTCAACGATGGCGACGACGACGACTTCGAGGGTGGTCGGCGGCGCGGTCGCCGCTACCGCGATCGGCGTGGTCGTAACCGCGAGCGGCCGGCCGGCGGTAGTCAGGGCGGCGGGCAGAGCTCCAACGACTCCGAGCCCACCGTCTACGACGACGACGTTCTCGTCCCGATCGCCGGCATCGTGGACGCGCAGGAGGAGAAGGGCAACTGGTTCATCCGGGTCGGCGGCTACTTCGCCACCTCCGACGATGTCTACATCGCCAACGCGATGGTGCGCCGCTTCGGCCTGCGCCGTGGCGACGCCGTGACGGGCCAGGTCAAGGCCCTGCGCGAGGGCGAGCGCCGCGAGAAGTACAACCCACTCGTCCGGCTCGACACTGTCAACGGCGACGCCCCCGACAAGGCCAAGGGCCGCGTCGAGTTCACCAAACTGACGCCGCTGTACCCGCAGGAACGCCTGCGTCTCGAGACCGAGCCGCACATCCTCACCACGCGGGTCATCGACCTCGTCATGCCGATGGGCAAGGGGCAGCGCGCCCTGATCGTCTCGCCGCCCAAGGCCGGTAAGACGATGGTGCTGCAGGCCATCGCCAACGCGATCGCCACCAACAACCCCGAGGCGCACCTCATGGTCGTCCTCGTCGACGAGCGCCCGGAAGAGGTCACCGACATGCAGCGCTCGGTGAAGGGTGAGGTCATCGCCTCCACCTTCGACCGGCGCCCGCAGGACCACATCACAGTTGCCGAGCTGTCCATCGAGCGGGCCAAACGGCTCGTCGAGATGGGGCACGACGTGGTCGTGCTGCTGGACTCGATCACCCGCCTGGGCCGCGCCTACAACCTGGGCGCCCCCGCCAGTGGCCGCATCCTGTCCGGCGGTGTCGACTCCACGGCGCTCTACCAGCCCAAGCGATTCCTCGGCGCTGCGCGCAACATCGAGAACGGCGGCTCGCTGACCATCATTGCCACTGCGCTCGTCGAGACCGGCTCGGCCGGCGACACGGTGTTCTTCGAGGAATACAAGGGCACGGGCAACGCTGAGCTCAAGCTCGACCGCAAGATCGCAGACAAACGAGTGTTCCCGGCCATTGACGTGGATCAGTCCTCCACCCGCAAGGAGGAGATCCTGCTGTCGCCGGACGAGCTGGCCGTGACGATCAAGTTGCGCCGGGTCCTGCACGCCCTCGAGTCCCAGCAGGCCATCGAGTTGCTGTTGGACCGGTTGCGCAAGACGCGAACCAACATCGAATTCCTGATGCAGATCGCGAAGACGACGCCCAGCCAGTCGGAGTAAACAGCTGCACCATCAGTAACAGCGGTAACGACCCGGAACCCGGCACGCGTGACAGCGCGTGCCGGGTTCTGTCGTCTGCGCCGACGAGGGCATGGGCTGATGGTGATCATTGGAAACGCTTGCTGTTGGCCGGGATGCGACGTTACTTTCTGTTAAGTGTGAACCGGGACACAACACAAAGCGCGGCCGGTCAACCCCGCGACACGCGGTAAATCGATCGACTGAGGGGGAGTTCGCATGAGGCGTTGGACGCGCAACGTAGCGCGAGTGGGGGTGACTGCGGCCGTCGTCCTCGGCACGGTGAGTGCGTGCAGCAGTTCCGGCGGTACACCTACGCTGAACTGGTATATCAACCCCGACAGCGGTGGCCAGGCCGCTCTCGCCAAGGAGTGCTCGGCCTCCTCGGGCGGCGCGTACAAGATCAGTACGCAGATCCTGCCGACCGACGCCAGCCAGCAGCGCCAGCAGCTGGTCACCCGGCTGGCGGCGAAGGACTCCTCGATCGACCTGATGAGCCTCGACCCGGTGTTCGTCGCCGAGTTCGCCGAGGCCGGCTTCCTTGCCGACGTCCCGGCCCAGTACAAGGACGACTTCACCAGGGACATCGTCAAGCCGGCGGTCACCGCCTCGACGTGGAAGGGCAAGCTGGTGGCGGCGCCGTTCTGGGCCAACACCCAGCTGCTCTGGTACCGCAAGTCGGTGGCCAAGGCGGCCGGCCTGGACATGACGAAGCCGGTCACCTGGCAACAGATCATCGACGCCGCGGTCAAGACGAAGAAGACGATCGGGGTGCAGGCCGACCTGTACGAGGGCTACACCGTGTGGATCAATGCCTTGGTGGCCGGTGCGGGCGGCAAGATCGTGGAAAATCCCGGGGCCATCGCCAAGAACATCAAGCTCGGGTTAAACACGTCCGCAGGCAAGGAGGCGGCCAACGTCATCGGTCAGGTGGCGCGCAAAGGCATCGGCGGCCCGTCGCTGTCAACCAGCGAGGAGGCGCAATCGCTCGCGGTATTCGAGAACCCCGGCACAAGCGGCTTTATGACCATCTGGCCCTATGTCTGGGCGGCGATGAAGGCCGACGGCGTCAAGTTCCGCGACACCGACGTGGGCTGGACTTACTACCCCGAGACGGTGTCGGGCAAGCAGTCCAAGCCCCCCTTCGGCGGCATCGAGATCGGCGCCGGTGCGTACAGCTCGCACAAGGCGCTCGTATTCCAGGCCATCCAGTGCATTCGCAACGAGAAGCACCAGCTCGAGTACTTCAACAGCTCGGGCAACCCGGCGGCCAATACCCAGGTCTACCGCGCCGCCTCGATCCGTAAGGCCTACCCGATGGCTGACACCATCCGTAACTCGCTCGAGCGGGCGGCCCCGCGGCCGCAGACCCAGTACTACGGCGACCTCTCGACGGCGCTGCAGGAGTCGTTCAGCCCGCCGAACTCGGTCAATTCCTCAACACCCAAGAAGGCGCAACAGTTCATCCTGGAAGTGCTGAAGGGGGACAAGCTGCTGTGACTGCGACATTGTTGAAGGGGCCTGAAGAGACCGAGTCCGCGACCGCGAAGCACAAGAAGTCGGGACTGTCCGACCGGGCCAAGCAGGAGCGCAACCTCGGCTGGAAGCTGGCCGCCCCGGCGTTCATCGTCATGATGGTCGTGGTCGCGTATCCGATCATCGACGCCCTGTACCTGTCGTTCTTCAACTACCGGCTCACCGACCCTGACGGCCGGGCGTTCATCTGGTTCAAGAACTATAAGGTGATCCTGTCGGACTCCACGTGGTGGAAGGCCGTCGAGATCAGCACGCTGATCATGGTGATCACGGTGGCAGTCGAGTTCGTGCTCGGTATGGCCCTGGCCATGGTCATGAACAAGATCGTCATCCCGCGCAAGACCCTGCGCACGATCGTGCTGATCCCGTATTCGATCATCACCGTGGTGTCGGCCTACGGATTCCAGTACGCCTTCGCTCCGACCAGTGGCTATCTCAGCGTCTGGCTGCACTACATCACCTTCGGCAGCTTCAACCGCAACTACGACTTCTTCGGCCATCACTGGTCGGCGCTGATAGCGACATGGTGTCGGAGATCTGGAAGACCACGCCATTCATGTCACTGCTGTTGCTCGCGGGGCTGGCCCAGGTGCCCGGCGAGCTGGCGGAAGCGGCTGAGGTCGACGGCGCCACGTTCTGGGAGCGGTTACGCCGCGTCATCCTGCCGTCTATGAAGGCGGCGATCATGGTGGCCGTGCTGTTCCGCGCCCTTGACGCGTTCCGCATCTTCGACAACATCTACATCATGACGAAGGGCTCGCAGGACACTACGTCGGTGGGCGTCCTGGCCTTCAACCAGACGCTCATCCGTAGCGAGATCGGCCTCGGCTCCGCAATCTCGATCATGCTGTTCCTGCTTGTCGTTGTCATCAGTGCGATCTTCATCAAACTGTTCAAGACCGACCTGTCCCGAGTAGCGGGGGATTGACATGAGCGCCGAAGTCTCGCACCGTGCAAAGGTGTGGATGGGCGTCGCGGCCATCCCCATCATCCTGTACACATTGCTGCCGATCGGCTGGATCCTGTCATTGTCGCTGAAGACCGGAGCATCGGTCAACGACCGTCACTTCATCCCCAACCATTGGACGTGGGCCAGCTACAAATACATCTTCACCGGCGGAGCGCACGACCTGTTCGTGCCGGCACTGATCAACTCGATCGGCATCTGTCTGATCGCGACGTTCATCTCGGTGATCCTGTCGGCGTTCTGCGCCTATGGCATCGCCCGGCTCGACTTCCCGGGCAAGAAGCTCGTGCTAAACGCGGCGCTGTTGACCGCGTTTTTCCCGTCGATCAGCGTTGTCACGCCGCTGTACAACTTGTGGCGTTCGATCGGGTTGTACAACACCTGGCCCGGCCTGATCATCCCGTATCTCTCACTGACCCTGCCGTTGTCGATCTGGACGATGACCGCGTTCTTCCGGCAGATCCCGTGGGAGATGGAGCAGGCCGCTCAGGTCGACGGCGCCACCAGCTGGCAGGCGTTCCGCAAGGTCGTGTTCCCGTTAGCCGCCCCCGGCGTGTTCACCACTGCCATCATCGCCTTCTTCAACGCGTGGAACGACTTCGTCTTCGCAGAGGGGTTGAGCTCCACGCCGGGTAAGGCCGGACATTTCAACGGCGCGCAGACGGTGCCGGCCGTGCTGAGCACCTTCCAGGGACCGTCGCAGTTCATCCCGCCAACCGGATACATCGCGGCCGCCGCCGTGATCGTGACCATCCCGGTCGTCATTCTTGTCCTGATCTTCCAGAAGCGAATCGTGGCCGGCCTCACGGCCGGTGCGGTCAAGGGTTAGAGGGAGTCACGTCGTGTCCGTCATCGAGATGAAGCACATCACCAAGGTCTACAACGACGGTTTCAAAGCTGTCACCGACGTCAATATCGACGTCGCCGACGGGGAGTTCCTGATCCTGGTCGGGCCGTCTGGTTCCGGCAAGTCAACCCTGCTGCGCATGATCGTCGGGCTGGAGGACATCACCAGCGGGGATCTGATGATCGACGGCACGAAGATGAACGACAAGGCGCCGCGCGACCGCAACCTGTCAATGGTGTTCCAGAACTACGCGCTGTACCCACACCTTACGGTGTTCGAGAACATCGCGTTCCCGCTGCGGCTCGGTAAGAACAAGGAGTCGGAGGACAAGATCAAGCAGATGGTGGGCGACATCGCCGACTCGCTCGAGCTGCGCGAGCACCTCGACCGGAAACCCGCCAACCTGTCCGGAGGTCAGCGCCAGCGCGTCGCCATGGGTCGGGCTATCATCCGCTCTGCCAACGGCTTCCTGTTCGACGAGCCGCTGTCCAACCTCGACGCGAAACTGCGTGGCCAGATGCGGACCGAGATCGCCCGCCTGCAGCGACGCCTGGGCATCACCACGGTCTATGTCACCCACGACCAGACCGAGGCCATGACGCTCGGCGACCGGGTTGCGGTGCTGCGGCGCGGCGTGCTGCAGCAGGTGGCCAGCCCGCGCGAGCTCTACGAGCAGCCCGTCAACCTGTTCGTGGCCGGCTTCATCGGCTCGCCGCCGATGAACTTCCTGCCGGCGACGGTCGGTGACGGCGTGCTGGAGATGCCGTTCGTCAACCTCCCGCTGCCCGAGGCGGTCGCCAACGGCAACAAGAACAAGGGCGACCTCGTCATCGTCGGTGTTCGTCCCGAGGCCTTCGAGGATGCCGCGCTGGTCGAGGAGGCCCACAAGCACGAGGGCGTGACTTTCACGGCTCCCGTCGACGTCACCGAGTGGCTGGGCAACGAGAAATACGCCTACCTGCCCTTCGAGCCGCACAAGGATGTGCAGGCCGCGCTCAACGAACTCGACCGCGAACTCGACGGCGAGGCGCTGCGCACCCAGCTGGTCGTGTCTCTCGATGGCTCGAGCAAGATCCGCCAGGGCGATGACGCCGAGCTCTGGCTCAACCCGGATTCCATCCACGTCTTCGACGCCGATTCCGGCGACAACCTGACCCGCAGCGAGTCGAAGGCGCAGGAGATCGCGGCCGAGTCCGAGGAGGACCGCAAGCGCGAGCTCGCCCGCGCCCAGGAGAAGGAACCGCTGAAGGTCTGAGGTCAGCGCGTCTAGGGCCTGACGAGCCAGCTCGCCTGGTAGGGGGCGAGCCAGAAGTTGCCGTCCGGCGACACGGAGATCCGGTCGCCGGGCGGCCCCAACCTGTCCGTTGCGTGCTCGAGACCCAGCTCGACGAGCCGGGCAGATGGGACCGGCCGCCAGCTCTCGGTGACGTTGAACAGTTCCAGCAGGTCACCCTCGGGGTGCGAACGCAGGACGGCCAGC
Organism: uncultured Jatrophihabitans sp.; assembly: GCF_964244045.1. Lineage (NCBI taxonomy): Bacteria > Bacillati > Actinomycetota > Actinomycetes > Jatrophihabitantales > Jatrophihabitantaceae > Jatrophihabitans > uncultured Jatrophihabitans sp. Next base: position 22,171 of record NZ_CAXTHK010000013.1, read on the forward strand.
ACACCGGGATCGTCGGCGTCGAGCACCTGCGACTGCGTGGCCGCGTGCAGCATGGGCAGCTCGGCCCGGCGCGCAGCCAGCTCCCGTAAACCGGTGAAGATCCGGCCGGCCGGCGTGCTCGCGTCATGGCGCTGCGCCCGCAACTCGGCGTCCATCCACGGGCGGTGATACCAGCGATTGTCCTCGGCGTGACCCGGGTCGACGGCCCAGTCGGCGTCCCCGATCAGCCCCAGCTCATCACCCATCCAGAGCACCGGGATGCCGCCCCAGCCCAGCACGATCGCGTGCGCCAGCAGCGCGCGGCGCACCCCGAGATCGACCTGCTCGGCGGACCGGGCGCTGCGCAGGCCGACCAGGTCGGCAGTCATGCCGCTGACCCGTCGGTCGCCGGTGGCCGGGTTCTCCTGGAACGTCAGCCCCTGAGCGTGCGAGCCGGGGAACCGGCCGGTGTAGTAGTCGGACAGGAAGCCGCGGTGTCCGAAGCCCGACAGCCCGACGCTCTGCGCATCGGCGTCGTCGATGGCCCAGCCGATGTCGTCGTGGCAGCGCAGGTAGCAGATCCAAGCCGTGCTGGACGGGCTGAGCGGCAGCCGCTGCAGCGCACGGACGCTGAGCCGGACGTCCCGGGTGGCGAGCATCGACCAGATCTGCACCATGAGCGTGTTGTGGTAGGCCAGATCGCTGACCTTGCCGTAGTTGCGGCCCTGCCCGAGATATTGCACGAGGGCGTCGGGCGCCACGATCGCCTCGGCCTTCAACACCACCGTCGGGCAGGCGATGCGGGTCAACGCTCGCAGCGCGCGGGCGACCGAGTGCACCTCGGGTTGGTTCTGGCTGTCGGTGCCCTTGCGCTTCCAGAGGAACGCGATCGCGTCGAGACGCAGCACCTCGACGCCGAGGTTGGCCAGCCAGCAGACCAGGTCGGCGTACTCGGCGAAGACGTCGGGGTTGGCCCAGTTGACGTCCCACTGAAAGTTGTTGAACGTCGTCCAGACCCAGCCCGACAACTCCTCGTCCCAGGTGAAGTTGCCCGGGGCGAAGTCGGGGAACACCTCAGGTAGTGACGCCTCGAAGGCGTCCGGCTCGATCCGGTCGGGGAAAACGTAGAAGTACGCGCGGTAGTGCGGGTCGCCGGCGCGGGCAGCCCGGGCCCATGCGTGCTCGCGGGCGACATGGTTGAGCACGAGGTCGACGACAAGGCTGATCCCGTTGCCGCGCAGTTCGTCGGCCAGCTCGACGAGGTCGTCGGTGCTGCCCAGGTCGGCGCGGACCGCGCGGTAGTCAGCCACCGCGTAACCGCCGTCGCTGTCGCCCTCGCGCGGCTGCAGCAGGGGCATCAGGTGCAGGTAGGTGACTCCGAGCTCGCGAAGGTAGGGCAACTGATCGCGGACGCCGGCCAGCGTCCCCGGCGTGGAGGGCGTTCCGGCGAACCGCTCGGCGTAGGCGGCGTACCCCAGCATCGACGGCGCCTGGAACCAGTCCGGGGCAAGGATCCGCTGCAGATCCAGCCGATGCAGGTCATCCGGCCGGCGGGCGTAGGCCTCGGCGGCGATCCCGAGCAGGCGCAGCTCGAGGGCTTCGGCCGACTCTGCCGGGTACAGCTCGCGCAGCCCGATCCGCAGGTCGGGCAGCCATCGCCGCACACGAGCGTCGAACTGCTCGCCCCGCTCGGGCGACAGTGCGTCGAATGCCGGGGCGCCCATGATGGCGATTCAACCGGTCGGGTACGTCACGGAACAAATGCCCCCACCGGCCGGTTCTGCTGAACGATTGGATTTGCCGGGCCGCGGCCTGGCAGACTGGTCGGTCGGGCCGCGTGCGAAGCGCGCCCGTCACCACCCGGCTGCGGTTCACCCCCGTCAACCACGGAGGACCCGGGGCCAGACACAAGGGATCCATAATGCGCGAAGGCATTCACCCCGAGTACGTGACCACCGAGGTCACCTGCTCGTGCGGGAACACATTCACCACGCACAGCACGGCCAAGTCCGGCGCGATCCGTGCCGAGGTCTGCTCGGCCTGCCACCCGTTCTACACCGGCAAGCAGAAGATCATGGACGTCGGCGGCCGCGTCGACAAGTTCGAGAAGCGCTTCGGCAAGCGCGTCCGCTGAGCGACACACCGGGCCGATTGCCTGAGCTCATTGCCGAATACGGCCGAGTGGGCACCGAGCTCAGCGATCCGGCGGTGCACGCCGATGCCGGTAGGGCGCGCACGCTCGGCCGCCGGTTCGCCGAGCTGGCCCCGGTCGTTGCCGTCGCCGCTGAGCTCGACGCCGTTCGCGGCGACCTCAACGCGGCTTGCGAACTGGTCGCCGAGGATTCGTCCTTCGCCGCCGAGGTCGAGTCGCTGACGTCACGCATCGGCGAGCTGGAGGAGCGGCTCACCCACCTGCTGCTGCCGAAGGACCCGAACGACAGCAAGGACGTCATCCTCGAGGTCAAGGCCGGCGAGGGCGGCGACGAGTCCGCACTGTTCGCCGGCGACCTGCTGCGCATGTATCTGCGCTACGCCGAGCGGCAGGGGTGGGCCGTCGAGGTGCTCGACGAGGAGTCGACCGACCTTGGTGGCATCAAGTCCGTGACGCTGGCCGTCCGCTCACGCAAACCCGATCAGGCCGTCTGGGCGCATCTGAAGTACGAGGGTGGGGTGCATCGGGTACAGCGGGTGCCGGCCACCGAATCGCAGGGTCGCATCCACACCTCGGCGGCCGGTGTCGTCGCGTTGCCCGAGGCCGAGGAAGTCGAGGTCGACATCGACCCCAACGACCTGCGCATCGACGTGTACCGCTCATCCGGGCCGGGTGGGCAGAGCGTCAACACCACCGACTCGGCCGTGCGGATCACGCACATCCCCACCGGGACGGTCGTCTCGATGCAGAATGAGAAGAGCCAACTGCAGAACCGCGAGGCCGGCATGCGGGTGCTCCGGGCCCGCCTGCTCGCCGCAGCCCAGGACGCGGCCGCCGCCGACGCATCCGACGCCCGCCGGTCGCAGGTGCGCACCGTCGACCGCTCCGAGCGGGTGCGCACCTACAACTTCCCCGAGAACCGGATCAGTGACCACCGGGTCGGGTTCAAGGCCTACAACCTCGACCAGGTCATCGACGGCGCGCTCGACGACGTCATCGCTGCCCTGCAACAGGCCGACACCGACGCGCTGCTGGCCGGAACCAGCGTCGACGACTGATGTCGGTCGCGGTGCGGGCACTGCTCGCCGACGCGACCCAGCGGCTGCGCTCCGCCGGCGTCGACAGCCCGCGTGTCGACGCCGAGCTGCTGCTCGCCTTCGTGCTCGAGGTTCCGCGGGGTCGCCTGGTCGCCCTGGACGACGTGCCCGCATCGGTGGCGGCCACCTTCGACGAGCACGTCACCCGCCGCGCGACCCGCGAACCGCTGCAGCACATCACCGGCGTCACGCCCTTCCGGCACCTGCTGCTCGCCGTAGGGCCAGGCGTGTTCGTGCCGCGGCCGGAGACCGAGCTGCTCGTCGACGCCGTGCTGCCCCACCTCCGCTCGCTCGAGGCGCCGCTCGTCGTCGATCTGTGCGCGGGCTCGGGCGCGCTCGGGCTGGCCATTGCGGCAGAGGTGCCGGGCGCTTCGGTCATCGCCGTCGAGGCCTCGGAGCAGGCCGCTCGCTGGCTGCTTCGAAACGCCGAGGGGACGTCGGCGCAGGTGATAGTCGGCGACGTTCGTGACCCCGAGCTGCTGCGCGAGCTGCACGGCCGCGTCGACGCCGTCGTGTGTAACCCGCCGTACGTCCCCCGCCACGTCCACGTCGCGCCTGAGGTGCGCGCCGATCCACGAGAAGCAGTCTTCGCCGGCGGTGACGGGCTCGACCTCATGTCGACGGTTGTCGCGCTCGCGACGGTCCTGCTGCGGGCCGGCGGCCGATTCGCCCTGGAGCACGACGACACGCACGCCGTGTCCGTCCCTGCACTGCTCAGTCAGGACGAGCGCTGGACCGACGTCGTCGACCACGACGATCTCACCGGACGCCCCCGGTATGTGACGTCCCGGCGGGTCTGAACCAGCTAGGGCAAGATGGCCGCCGTGGCCCTGTTCTTCGAGTGCGGCGATCCCGACGTCCGCGACGACGCGATCCAGACGGCCGCGCACAGTGTCACCTCCGGCGAGCTGGTGGTCCTGCCCACCGACACCGTGTACGGGCTGGGCGCCGACGCCTTCGACAGCGTCGCCGTCGCGGATCTGCTCCGGGCCAAAGGCCGGGGCCGCGACATGCCGGTGCCCGTCCTGGTCGGGTCGTGGACGACGATCGACGGGCTGGTCAGCGCGGTCGACGCGCGCATGCGCGCGCTCATCGAGGCCTTCTGGCCGGGCGGGCTGACCATCGTCGTGCGGCATGCCCAGTCCTTGACCTGGGACCTCGGCGACGCCGACGGCACGGTCGCGGTGCGCATGCCGCTGCACCCGGTGGCCATCGAGCTGCTGGAGAAGACCGGCCCGATGGCGGTGTCCAGTGCCAACAAGTCCGGCCAGCCGGCGGCCCAGACCGCTGCCGAGGCGCAGGCGCAGCTGGGCGAGGACGTCGCGGTATACCTCGAGGACGGCCCGGTGGCCGCCGGGGTCGCCTCGACGATCGTCGACCTCACCGGTCCGCACCCCAAGGTGCTGCGCGCGGGTGCGGTCAGCGAACGGACGCTGCGCGAGGTTGTCCCGGACATCATCGGCACTGCCCCCAGCCGGCCCACGCCCCGGCCGAGACCATGAGACATCCCAGCCTCGAATACCTGCTCGTCGGCTGCGTGGCCGCGATCGTCACGCTGCTGCTGACGCCGGTCGCGCGGCGGGTTGCAATCCGGATCGGCGCGGTGGCGAAGCCCCGCGACCGTGACGTGCACGCCGTGGCCATCCCGCGCATGGGCGGCGTCGCGATCTTTGCCGGCTTCGCGCTGGCCCTGTTCGTCGCGTCCCGACTCCCGACGCTGGGCGACGGGTTCAAGTTCGGGCCAGACATGGGGTGGATCGTCGGCGCCGGCGCGGTCATCTGCGGGATCGGCGTCCTGGACGATATCTATGAGCTGGATTCGCTGACCAAGCTGGCCGGTCAGGCCCTGGCCACCGGCCTGATGGTGATCAAGGGCGACGTCCAGCTCGACTTCCTGCCGCTCGTCGGCAGCACCCTCAGCTTCGACCGCAACCTCGGCGTGCCGGTGACGATCCTGCTCACCCTGTTGATCATCAACGCGCTCAACTTCATCGACGGCCTCGACGGCCTGGCCGCCGGCGTCTGCACGATCAGTGCCGTGGCCTTCTTCGTGTTCTCCTACCACCTGGCCCAGGAGGGGTTCACCGGCTCGGCGTCCCCGCCCACCCTGCTGGCCGCGGCGCTGGCCGGCACCTGCATCGGTTTCCTGCCGCACAACTTCTTCCCGGCGAAGATCTTCATGGGCGACTCGGGCTCGATGCTGGTGGGCCTGATGCTTTCGGCCGCGGCCACCACGTCGACCACTACGACCGACTCCCAGGTCTTCAACGACACCCCCGGATCCCTGGCCATCTTCCTGCCGCTGATCGTCCCCCTGTCGGTGCTCGCGCTGCCCTTCGTCGATCTGCTGCTGGCCGTAGTGCGCCGCGTGGCCCGGGGCCGCTCGCCGTTCGCGCCGGACAAGCAGCACCTGCACCACCGATTGTTGGAGATCGGGCACAGCCACCGTCGAGCCGTGCTGCTGTTGTACTTCTGGTCGGCCGTGGTGGCCTTCGCCGGCGTCGGGGTGTCCTTCGAGGGCAGCCAGTGGTTCGTCCTGTGGTTGCTCGTGGCCTTCGTCGTGCTCGGCCTGGCTGTGTCGCTCGTGCCGAACCTGCGCCGTCAGCGCACCCCCGGTCCGGCAGTTGCGGGCGCCACCCGGCACCGCGACCGACTCAAGGCCGGCGGGCCCACTCGGCACTGATCAGCAAACGGCACGGTTTCCGTCGACCGCCCCCCAATGGGTACGGTTCGTGCCATGACGGCGGTCCGGGAGTCGCTCCATCGGCATCTCACGCCGCCGTCACCCATGGGACGTCGCGGTCCGGCCATGATCGCCGTGCCGGTGCGCGCCGCTGTCTTCGCCGTCCCGCTCATTATCGGTTCGGTCGCGTACTACCTGCTGTCGGCGAAAGCCGGCCGGGCAGCGCTCAGTTACGCCGGCGGCGTCGGGCTCACTGCTGTGCTGCTCATCGGCGGGATCATGGCCGTTCAAGCCGGCGCGGCTCTGTCGCCGATGCTCGCCACCGTCATGGCGTTGAGCACTTACACCACGGTGGCGGTCGTGCTGTTCGCGGTCTTCGCGGTCTCCGATCCGCACGTGCTCGACGAGCCCGCATTCGCCCTGGGGCTCGTCGTCGGTGTGGTCGTCGGCGTGGCCCTGCAGATCCGCGATGCCCGGCCACCCACCGAGAGAGCCTGAGAAATCACTTGTTAGAGTGCGCGTGACAATGACGAAGCAGACGGCACCCGGCCGCATGCAAGGCAGCGGGCAGGGTGACGGGGATCCGTGGGCGGCCTTCGGCTATCTGGCGGCCGGCGTCGCCTTCTACGGTGTCCTGGGCTGGCTACTGGGTAAGTGGTTGAACGCCGAGTACCTGGTCGCGGTCGGCATCGTCGTCGGGATGTTGTTCGGCATGTACATGGTCTTCGCCCGTTATCGCTTCCACGACGACAGCGGCGACGTCCCGACCAGAACCCCGATCGACCACGATTCGTACGCCACCCGGCGCGACGATCGCGATGACCGAGGAGACGAGCAGTGAGCATTATGGCTGAGAGCTTCGAGCCTCCCGGCCCGATCGACTTCTTCCTGCCCGACTTCACCGGGACGAAGTGGAACGAGCACGGCTACCTCGCGGTCGTCACCAAGCCGGCGGCGCTGCTTCTGCTCGGCGCCATTTTGGCGTTCCTGTTCCTCTGGGTCACCTCGCGGCGCGGGCAGGTCGTCCCTGGCAAGCGCCAGCATCTGGGCGAGACGGCGTACGGCCTGGTGCGCGACAGCATCGCCCGCGACGTCATCGGCGCGGACTTCCTGCGCTGGGTGCCGCTGCTGGTCTCGCTGTTCTTCTTCGTCATCATCAATAATTTGTTCGGCATCGTCCCGGGCCTGCAGTTCCCGACGTTCGCGCGGGTGAATTACGCCTACGGCCTGGCCGCGATGGTGTGGATCATCTACAACCTCGTCGGCATCGTGGACAAAGGGCCGCTGGGCTACCTGAAGTTCGTCACCACGCCCTCTGGCGTGCCGTGGTGGCTGCTGCCGCTGATCATCCCGTTGGAGTTCCTTTCCAACGTCATCGTCCGGCCGATCACGCTCTCGCTGCGGCTGTTCGCCAATATGTTCGCCGGCCACCTGCTGATCATCCTGTTCTCGACCGGTGCCGCCTACCTGTTGCTGCATGCCTCGAATCCAATCATCAACAAACCGGCCGGTGTGCTGGCCTTCCTACTGGGCATCGCGATCGGCTTCCTGGAGCTCATCGTGGCCACGCTGCAGGCCTACGTCTTCACCCTGCTCACCGCGAGCTACATCGCCGGTGCGCAGGCGCGCGAGCACTGACCAAACTATCCGAACCAGAATCACCACACATCGGTCATCCGGACCGAGAACCGAGAGGACACAGAATGGCAATCGGCGGCACGCTCAACATGGTTGGTTACGGCCTCGCCGCGATCGGTCCCGGTATCGGAGTAGGCATCGTCTTCGCCGCCTACATCAACGGCACTGCACGCCAGCCGGAGCTGCAGAGCCGGCTGCAGACCATCGCCTTCCTGGGCTTCGCACTGTCGGAAGCGTTGGCGATTATCGGTATCGCACTGGCGTTCGTGCTCAAACCCTAAGCATTGACCTCCGACACTGAATCAGCCCAGATAGGAGAGTCCCGATGAGCGCGATCCAGCTCGCGGCCGAGGATCCCGGACCCCTCAACTTCGTATGGTCCGAGTTCGTCCTCGTCCTCGTCATTTTCGCGATCCTGTTCTTCCTGGTGCGCAAGTACGTGGTGCCGAACTTCGAGAAGAACTTCGAGGCGCGACACGACGCCATCGAGGGCGGCCTGGAACGCGCCGAGAAGGCCCAGGCCGAGGCCCAGGCCACGCTGGACAAGTACAAGCAGCAGCTCGCAGAAGCGCGCGCCGAGGCGGCGCAGATCCGCGAGAACGCGCGAGCCGAGGCCCAGCGCACGATCGAGGAGCTGCGCACCCAGGCGCAAGAGGAGTCGGCCCGCATCGTGGCGCGCGGGGAGGAGCAGCTGGCCAGCCAACGGCAGGCAGTCGTGCGCGAGCTGCGCGCCGAGATCGGCACGCTGGCCGTCGAGCTGTCGGAGAAGATCGTCCAGCAGCGGCTGTCCGACGACGCACAGGTGTCGGCCACGGTCGATTCGTTCCTCGCCGGCCTGCAGGCACAGGATGACGCGGCGACCGCTGCGAGCGGGACGGGCACGGAGTCGCGCGCATGATGCACTCGGCCAGCCGTCAGGCGCTGGAGGCCCTTCAAGAGGAGCAGCGCTCCGCCTTCGGCTCCGAGGGCCAGGCCAGTGCGCTGGTCACCCTCGCCGAGGAGCTCTACGCCGTGGCGGGTCTGCTCGTCGGCTCACCGCAGTTGCGGCGCATGGTCGGCGACCCGGCCACGCCGGCCCCGGCTCGCGTCAAGATCATCGAAGGCCTGATCGGCTCGCAGATCGGCGACACCGCCCAGCAGGTCGTGCGGGCTGCGGTGCGTCAGCGCTGGTCGACGCCGTGGAACCTGTGCGACGCCCTCGAGTCCGCCGGCGACGACGCGCTGTTCGCCGCAGCTGAGAAGGACCGCAAGCTGGACACCGTCGAGGACGAACTGTTCCGCTTCGAGCGCATCATCCAGGGCGACGGCGGCCTGGTGTCCTTGCTTGACGAACCAGCCGTCGACCCGGCACGGCGCCAGACGCTGCTGGACTCGCTCGTCGGCAACAAGGTCTCGGACGTCACCTTGGCCCTGCTCAAGCACGCCGTCACCAGTACCCGCAAGCGCAGCGTGCTGCTGGCCATCGACGACCTGCTCGAGCTCGCGGCCAAGCGTCAGGAGCGCTCCATCGCCCGGGTCGTGTCCGCTGCACCGCTCACCGATGCCCAGCAACGCAAGCTGGCCGAGATCCTCAGCAACATGTACGGCCGCGAAATCACCCTGCGGACAGCGCTCGACGCCTCCGTCCAGGGCGGGCTTGTGATCCGCGTCGGTGACGAGGTCATCGACGGCAGCGTCGCGTCCCGCTTCGTCTCGGCCCGAGCCTCGCTGCTCGGCTGAGTTCAGTCCAACACGATTACCTGCACGATGACGGAAGAGGAAACCCCATGGCCGAGCTGACGATCTCCGCAGACGAGATTCGTAGCGCTATCGAGAGCTACGTGTCGTCCTACACCCCGGAGGCGACCCGCGAAGAGGTGGGCGTCGTCGCCGAGACCGGTGACGGTATCGCCCGCGTCGAGGGCCTGCCGAGCGCCATGACCAACGAGCTGCTCGAGTTCGAGGACGGCACGCTGGGCATCGCTCTGAACCTCGACGTCCGGGACATCGGCGTCGTCGTGCTCGGCAACGCGGACGCGATCGAGGAGGGCCAGGCGGTCAAGCGCACTGGGGACATCCTCTCGGTGCCGGTCGGCGACGCCTACCTCGGCCGCGTCGTGAACCCGCTGGGCCAGCCGATCGACGGCCACGGCGACATCGACACCAGCGAGCGTCGCGCGCTCGAGCTGCAGGCTCCTACGGTCGTGCAGCGCAAGGAGGTCAAGGAACCGCTGCTCACGGGCATCAAGGCCATCGACTCGATGACCGCCATCGGCCGCGGCCAGCGCCAGCTGATCATCGGCGACCGCCAGACCGGCAAGTCCACTGTCTGCCTCGACGCGATCATCAACCAGCGCGACAACTGGAAGACCGGCGACCCGGCCAAGCAGGTTCGCTGCATCTACGTGGCGATCGGCCAGAAGGGCACGACGATCGCTGCGGCGCGCAACACCCTCGACGAGGCGGGCGCGATGGAATACACGACCATCGTCGCAGCCCCGGCTTCGGACTCGGCCGGCTTCAAGTACCTTGCGCCCTACACCGGTTCGGCCATCGGCCAGCACTGGATGTACGACGGCAAGCACGTGCTGATCGTGTTCGACGACCTCACCAAGCAGGCCGAGGCCTACCGCGCCGTGTCGCTGCTGCTGCGCCGCCCGCCGGGCCGTGAGGCTTACCCCGGCGACGTCTTCTACTTGCACAGCCGCCTGCTGGAGCGTTGCGCGAAGCTGTCCGACGACCTGGGTGGCGGTTCGATGACCGGACTGCCGATCATCGAGACCAAGGGCAATGACGTGTCGGCCTACATCCCGACCAACGTCATCTCGATCACCGACGGCCAGTGCTTCCTTGAGACCGACCTGTTCAACGCCGGTGTCCGCCCGGCGATCAACGTCGGCATCTCGGTGTCGCGCGTCGGTGGCTCGGCCCAGCCCAAGGCCATGCGCGCCGTCGCCGGTCGCCTGCGCGTCGACCTCGCCCAGTACCGCGAGCTCGAGGCGTTCGCTGCCTTTGGCTCCGACCTGGACAAGGCCTCGCAGCAGCAGCTGGCCCGCGGGTCGCGCCTGGTCGAGCTGCTCAAGCAGCCCGCGGCCTCGCCGTTCCCGGTCGGCCGCGAGATCGTCTCGATCTGGGCCGGCACCACCGGCAAGCTGGATGAGATCGCGGTTGCGGACATCCGCCGCTACGAGAAGGAACTGCTGGACTTCATCTCGCACAGCCAGCCCGAGCTGTTCGACACGCTGGCCGGTGCGAAGTCCCTCGAGGACGACATGGTCAGCTCGATGGAGCGTGCGGTCGAGGAGTTCAACAAGCAGTTCGAGCCGTCGGAGAAGTAGGTGGGAGCCCAGCTTCGCGTCTACCGCCGGCGCATCAGCGCCACGCAGTCGACGCGCAAGATCACCAAGGCGATGGAGCTCATCGCCGCCTCGCGCATCGCCAAGGCCCAGCAGCGGATGAACGCGGCCAAGCCCTACGCCGACGAGCTGAAGCGGGCGCTGGCCGCGTTGACCGACGAGACCTCGCTGAACCACCCGATGCTGAACGGGGTCGAGAACCCGCGTCGCGCCGGCATCCTGCTCATCACCTCCGACCGCGGGTTGGCCGGCGGCTACAACTCGAACGCCATTCGCCGGGCGAACGAGCTGGCCGGCCAGCTGGAGCAGGACGGCAAGGAGGTCGACCGTTACGTCATCGGACGTAAGGGCGTGGGCTACTTCCGTTTCCGCGGAATCGAGCTCGCCGGGGCATGGACGGGCTTCTCCGAGCAGCCGAACTTCAGTGACGCCCGCGGCGCCACCGAGGCCGTCGTGTTCGCGCTCGAGGCCACCTCCGAGGGCACCGTCAAAGGTTCCGACGACGCTGACGGCCGGCCGGCCGGTGAGCGCCCGGGGATCGACGAGCTCTGGGTCGTCTACACCAGCTTCGTCAACTCGGTCACGCAAACCCCGCGGGCGGTGCAGGCCTCGCCCGTGCAGTCCGACGCCGAAGACGACCTCGACAAGCTCGACGATGACGATCGCAACACCGATCGTGACGGCGCCGACTCCGACGATGACGGCCCCAAGCCGCTGTACGAGTTCGAGCCCGAGCCGGGCGCGCTGATCAAGGCGCTGCTGCCGCGCTACATCAGCTCGCGAATCTTCTCCGCGCTGCTCGAGTCGGCGGCGTCGGAATCAGCTGCCCGCCGGCGCGCGATGAAGTCGGCGAGCGACAACGCGACCGACCTCATCAAGACCTACACCCGGCTGGCGAACCAGGCCCGCCAGGCCGAGATCACCCAGGAAATCAGCGAGATCGTCGGCGGCGCCGACGCCCTCGCCAATGCAGGAGCTGAGGAATAATGACTGCAACAGCCACGGACAAGGTCGAGACCGCGACCGGGCGCGTCGTGCGCGTCATCGGCCCGGTGGTCGACGTCGAGTTCGGCCGCACGTCGATGCCCGCGCTGAACCAGGCGCTGACCACCGAGATCCAGCTCGGCGAGCTGTCGAAGACCATGACCCTCGAGGTCGCACAGCACATCGGTGACGACATGGTCCGCGCCATCGCCCTGCAGCCCACCGACGGTCTGGTCCGCGGTGCTCCGGTCAAGGACACCGGCGGCCCCATTACCGTTCCGGTCGGCGACGTCACGAAGGGCCACGTGTTCAACGCCCTTGGCGAGCCGCTCGACATCGCACCGGCCGACCTCGAGGTCAAGGAGCGGTGGCCCATCCACCGTGAGCCGCCGCCCTTCGACCAGCTCGAGTCCAAGACCGAACCGTTTTGGACCGGTATCAAGGTCATCGACCTGCTGACGCCCTACGTGGTCGGCGGCAAGATCGGCCTGTTCGGCGGTGCCGGCGTCGGCAAGACGGTGCTCATCCAGGAGATGATCTACCGCGTCGCCGAGAACTTCGGTGGTGTGTCGGTGTTCGCCGGCGTCGGTGAGCGCACCCGCGAGGGCAACGACCTTATTGCCGAGATGACCGAATCCGGCGTGCTCGAGAAGACCGCCCTCGTGTTCGGCCAGATGGACGAGCCGCCGGGCACTCGCCTGCGCGTCGCGCTGTCCGCCCTGACCATGGCCGAGTACTTCCGCGATGTGGGCAAGCAGGACGTCCTGCTGTTCATCGACAACATCTTCCGGTTCACCCAGGCCGGTTCCGAGGTCTCGACGCTGCTGGGCCGCATGCCGTCCGCGGTGGGCTATCAGCCCACCCTCGCCGACGAGATGGGCCAGCTGCAGGAGCGCATCACCTCGACGCGCGGTCACTCGATCACCTCGATGCAGGCGATCTACGTGCCCGCCGACGACATCACCGACCCGGCGCCGCACACCACGTTCGCCCACCTCGACGCCACCACGACGCTCTCGCGCCCGGTGTCGGAGAAGGGCATCTACCCGGCCGTCGACCCGCTGGACTCCACGAGCCGGATCCTTGACGCCCAGTACGTCGGCCAGGAGCACTACGACGTCGCGAACCGCACCAAGCAGATCCTCCAGCGCTACAAGGAGCTGCAGGACATCATTGCCATCCTCGGCATCGACGAGTTGTCCGAGGAGGACAAGGTCATCGTCGGCCGGGCGCGGCGCATCGAGCGCTTCCTGTCCCAGAACACCTTCGTCGCCAAACAGTTCACCGGCGTCGACGGCTCGTTCGTGCCGGTTGAGGAGACCATCGACGCGTTCAAGCGGCTCACCGAGGGCGAGTTCGACAGCTACCCGGAACAGGCGTTCTTCATGTGCGGTGGCCTCGAGGACCTCGAGGCGAACGCGAAGAAGCTCCGGGACTCCTGAGCCATGCCAGACACGATGCACGTGGAGCTTGTCTCCATCGAGAAGGCACTCTGGTCGGGCGAGGCCACCGCAGTCTTCGCCCGTACGGTTGTCGGCTCGATCGGCATCCTGCCCCATCACGCGCCGCTGCTCGGGGCGCTCGCCCCGGGCTTCGCGGTGCGCATCGACACCGACGGCGGCGAATCCTTGAACGTCGCGGTGCACGGCGGGTTCCTGTCGGTGCGCAAAGACGGTGTCTCGGTGCTCGCCGAGCAGGCCGAGATGGCCGACGACATCGACGTCTCACGGGCTCGCGAACAGCTCGAGCGCAACAACCCGGACGACGGACCGGAAGAGTTGGCCGCACACGACCGGGCCAAGGCGCGCCTGCGCGCCGCCGGCGAAGAAGTCTGACAGCCGCGACAGGCTGAGGGACGAGCGCCGTGCACACCGTCGATCTCGTCGTGGTGTGCGCGGCCATCGCCGTCGTCCTCATCTTCGCCGCCATCCTGGCCCGCCAGCGGCACATGCTGCGCATGAGCGGCGCCGTACCGCTCGCCGTGCAACGCGGGCAGCGCTGGATGTACGGCATCGGGCGGTACCAGGGCGGTGAGCTGCGGTGGTACCGAGCCCTCGGCATCGGGACGAAGCCGTCGCGGGTGCTGCGGCGTGGGCAGGTCGAGGTGCTCGGGCGTCGCGAGCGGACCCCCGGCGAAAGGTCCTCGTTGCCGAAGGGCTCGGTCATCGTCGAGTGCTGCGCGGACGGTGAGACCTTTGCCGTCGCCTTCGGAGACAGCGCCTTCACCGGCTTCGTCTCTTGGCTGGAGTCCTCGGCCCCGATGGCCTGACGCGCCGGCTAGGTGACGAACCAGAGGATCGACACGAAGCCGAAGCCGACCAGCGAGATCAGCGTCTCCATCACCGACCACGTCTTGAAGGTCTGACCGACGGTCAACCCGAAGCTCTGGTTGACCAGCCAGAAGCCGGCGTCGTTGACGTGCGACAGGAACAGCGAGCCGCAGCCGACGGCGAGCGCGAGCAGCGCCAGGTGTGCCGAGCCGGTACCGGCTGCCAGCGGGCCGACGATCCCGGCCGCGGTCGTGGTGGCCACGGTGGCCGAACCGGTGGCCAGCCGGATGGCCACGGCCAACAGCCAGCCGATGATCAGCAGCGGCACACCGGAGTTGTTGGCTGCCTTGCCGATCGAGTCGCCGATCCCGGCCCCGATGAGCGTCTGCTTGAAGCCGCCGCCCGCGCCCACGATGAGCAGGATCGCGGCGATCGGGCCCAGGCTCGCGCCGATCCGGCTCGAGATCTGCGCGCGGTCGAAGCCGACCGCGAACCCGAAGGTCACCATGGCGAGCAGAACGGCCAGCGTCAGGGCGACGAGGGGCTCGCCGATGAAGTCGGCGACGTACTTGATCCGCGGGGACGAGTCGTTCCAGACGATGTCTGCCAGCGCCTTGCACAGCATCAGGACGACCGGGAACAGGATCGTGGCCAATGTGGTCGCGAACGACGGCGGACGGGCGACCTCGGCCTTGGTTGGTTGATCGGCGTTGGTGGAGTCGGCGGTATCGACGGCGTCGTCGGTCACAACGCCGCCGGCCGAGGTCGGCGCGCCGACGGGCACGAGCTTCGCGGCCACGATCGAGAACAGCGGCCCACAGATGATCGCGGTGGGGATGGCGACGAGCAGGCCGAATGCGAGGGTGATTCCGAGCGGGGCCTTGATCTGATCGATGGCGACGAGCGGGCCGGGGTGCGGCGGGATCAGACCGTGCAGCACCGACAGCCCGGCCAGCGCCGGGATGGCGATTCGCATCAGCGGCAGGCCCGAGCGCTTGGTGACCAGCACGATCACCGGCAACAGCAGGACGAGGCCGATCTCGAAGAACATCGGCAGCCCGACGATCACTGCGACCAGACCCATGGCCCAGGGCAGCAGGCGCGGGCCGGCGCGGTCGACGAGCGTGCTGACCACGCGCTCGGCGCCGCCGGACTCGGCCAGCAGCTTGCCGAGCATTGCGCCGAGCGCGATGAGTAACCCGACCTCTTTCAACGTCGAGCCGACGCCATCCTCGAAGTTCGAGATCACGTCCTGCGAGGACACCCCGGAGGCGAAGCCGACGACGGCAGAGCCCAGGATGAGGGCAAGGAAGGGGTGCAGGTCCAGAGCGGCGATCAGGACGACGATGAGCCCGATGCCCAGGACGGCCACGACGAGCAACCGGGTGTCGTGCGAGTTCCAGGAACCGCTCTTGGCCGCGGCCGTTGCCGCACTCAGACCCAGGGTCACAGCCCCAGCATGTCCGCGATCTGGTGCGCTTGAACCGTCGCCGACAAGTCGATGTCGACGGTGATCGACGGCTCGTCGGCACCGAGTGGCTCGAGATCGGCGAGCTGGGAGTCGAGCAGCGCGGTGGGCATGAAGTGGCCCTGCCTGGCACGCAGCCGCGCGAGTAGCTGCTCGCGGTCGCCGTGCAGGTACACGAACACCACGTGTGAAGCGATGCCGCCGAGGAGCAGGTCGCGGTAGCTGCGCTTGAGCGCCGAGCAGGTGATGATGGCGGGCCTACCGGCCTCGACGTGCTCAGCCATCCACTCGTGCACCCGAACCAGCCAGGGCCAGCGGTCGTCGTCGGTGAGCGGATGATCGCTGGCCATCTTGTCGACGTTCTCCTGCGGGTGCAGGTCGTCGCCCTCGCCGAAGTCCCAACCCAGACGCCCGGCCAGGACTCCGCCGACCGTGGACTTGCCGCAACCGGAGACCCCCATCAGGACCAGGACGACCGGGCTTGCCGTGCCTCCGGCGCGCACGGTCAGCGCTCGCCGCCGGGCTTCCACAGCACGTCGCCGTCGGGGTTGGCCAGGCGGGACAGGATGAACAGCAGATCGGAGAGCCGGTTCAGATAGAGCATCGCTTGCTTGTTGGTGCGCTCGGGATCGGCGTCGAACAGCGCCCACGCGCTGCGTTCGGCGCGCCGCGACAACGTCCGCGCCTGATGCAGCAGGGCTGCGCCGGGCGTGCCACCGGGCAGGATGAAGCTGTCGAGCTTCGGCAGGTCGGCGTTGAACTCGTCGCACCATCCTTCGAGCCGCTCGACATATCCCGGCTCGACGCGCAGCGGCGGGTAGGCCGGGTCGGGCACGACCGGAGTGCAGAGGTCGGCACCGACGTCGAACAGGTCGTTCTGGATCGTGCGGATGACGCTGGCGATGCGGTCCGGCAGCGCGCCGAGGGCGAGTGCCAGGCCGAGCGCGGCGTTGGTCTCGTCGCAGTCGGCATAGGCGGCGACGCGCGGATCGGTCTTGCGGACCCGGGACATGTCGCCCAGTCCCGTGTCGCCGTCGTCGCCGGTCTTGGTGTAGATGCGTGTCAGGTGTACGGCCACAGCCCGACCATACGGGTTGCTGCCCGGTTAGCTCTCGCGGTCGGGTTAGCCTGACCGGATGCAGGTTCTCAGAGTCGTCGGTGGTGCGCGCCTGTCGGGCAGCGTCGAGGTGGTCGGGGCGAAGAACAGCGTCCTGAAGCTGATGGCCGCGACGCTGCTCGCCCCAGGAGCCAGCACCGTCGGGAATCTGCCGGCGATCTCCGATGTCACGATCATGCGTCAGCTGCTCGAGGGCATGGGCTGCGGCGCCCAGGAGTCGCGCATCGACGCCGTCGACCGGGTCACCATCACCGTTCCGGACAAGCTGAGCCCCGAAGCGCCCTACGACCTCGTCCGCAAGATCCGCGGGTCGATCTGCGTGCTCGGCCCGCTGATCGCACGGACCGGCCGGGCCAAGGTGGCGCTGCCCGGCGGCGACGCCATCGGCACGCGTCCGTTGGACATGCACTTCGCCGGGCTCGAGAAGATGGGCGTCGACATCCGCATCGAGCACGGCTACGTGGTGGCCGACTCCACCGAACTCCGCGGCGCCAACATCTGGTTGGACTTCCCGAGCGTCGGCGCCACCGAGAACATCATGACCGCCGCCGTGCTGGCGAAGGGCACGACGGTCATCGACAATGCCGCGCGCGAGCCCGAGATCGTCGACCTCTGCCAGATGCTGGTGAGCATGGGCGCGCAGATCGACGGCATCGGCTCCTCGACACTCGAGATCACCGGCGTCGAGGGCCTGCACGCCACCTCGCACGACGCCGTGCCTGACCGCATCGTGGCCGGCACCTGGGCCATGGCCGCACTGGCCACCCGGGGCGACATCACCGTCCGCGGCGCGAAGCCCGAGCACCTGCGAATCCTGCTGGACAAGGTCGACCAGGCTGGCGGCGTCGTCGAGACCCGGGTCGACGGTTTCCGCGTCTCGATCGATCGTCGCCCGAAGAGCTTCGACGTCGTGACGCTGCCTTATCCGGGGCTTGCCACCGACCTGCAGCCGCAAGCCATCGCGGCACTGTCAGTGGCCGAGGGCACGGCCATGATCACCGAGAACCTCTTCGAGGCGCGGTTCATGTTCTGCGACGAGATCGCGCGCATGGGCGCCGACGTACGCACTGACGGCCATCATGCGGTCGTGCGAGGCCGAGAAGCGCTGTCCGGGGCCCCGGTGCGGGCCACTGACATCCGTGCCGGGGTGGGGCTCGTCATCGCCGGGCTGGTCGCCGACGGCGTCACCGAGGTGGCCGAGATCCACCACATCGACCGCGGCTACGTGCGCTTCGAGGAGCAGTTGCGAGACCTGGGGGCCGACGTCGAACGGGTCGAGTCAACGACGTTCGGCGGTTGAGTCCAGCTTCGGGGTATGCAACTCCGGTGTTGTGGCCGGGATGGCCTCGCCCAGGCCGTGGATGGGCGAGAGTTGGCCGCCGGCCAGGCGTACCCGCCGGTTGTGTAGCGAGCGCAGCACCGCCAGTAGCACGAAGTAGCCGCTGCCGGCGTACATGAGGATCTGCGGGATCAGGTAGTGGTGCGGCA
Organism: uncultured Jatrophihabitans sp.; assembly: GCF_964244045.1. Lineage (NCBI taxonomy): Bacteria > Bacillati > Actinomycetota > Actinomycetes > Jatrophihabitantales > Jatrophihabitantaceae > Jatrophihabitans > uncultured Jatrophihabitans sp. The sequence continues at coordinate 40,382 of NZ_CAXTHK010000013.1, forward strand.
GGGTCAGCGTGCCCGCCGAGATGCCGCCCATCCAGAAGACCGTGGCCGTCCAGGTGTAGTAGTGCATCCATTGTGCCCGGGCGATGTGCGGGTAGGGCATGTTGGACAGGCACAGCAGCGACAGGACAAGAACCAGCACCGCGCCGAACCAGGTCTTGGCCTGGAGCAGGTAGAGCAGCGGGCCCACCAGGTTCCAGGCGGCCGGATGCCCCCGGAACCAGTTGTCCTCGGTCATCATGTCCTTGCGGGCGAACCAGATGGCCGAGCAGAACACCATCACGCAGAGGATGGCGACGCCGAAGTTGTTCTGCGGCACCACCTTGAACTCGTACATGAAGCATGCCGGGACGATCACGCACGTGACGTAGTCGATGATCAGATCGAGCATGAAGCCGTCGATCAGCGGGACGCGTCGTTCAACTTCGAGGGCGCGGGCGATCGGGCCGTCGATCCCGTCGATGAGCAGGGTCAGCAACAACCAGACGATCGCGCGCTTTGCATCGCCGACCAACACGTCGCGCAGCGCGAGCATCGCCGCGACGATGCCCAGGGTTGTGAACAGGTGCACGGCCCAGGCACGACCCCACTGCGCAGGCGTGAACTCCTCGCCCGTGTGGCGGAACGGTGACATCGGTACAGACATTCGTCCGACCCTATATGCACTCCATGCATCACGGCGCTGGGCCGGGTCGAACAAAGTCGCGGTGAGGTGTTCGTCAGCATTCCGGCTCAGGCGTCGAGGACAAGGCGGGCGCGGTCCATGTCGGACTTGAACACCAGCAGGTCCAGGCTGCCGTCGCGGCGCTTTGACACCGACGAGCGGATGTCGGCCTGGCTGAGCTCAGCCCGGCGGGCCAGGGCCTCGGAGCGGCTCAGCTGCGACAGCACGACGGTCAGCAGGCCGAGGTCGAGGGAGTCGGCGGCATCGGGTGGCCGCATGCCCTGCCGAGGCCGCGACGGGCGGAATACCCAGCGCATGATGAACATGAGCAACACGATCACGATGAGCGCCGTGAACACCGCCGACGGATTGTTGCCCATCCGTCCAATCTAAGCGGTCTACGCGTCCCGCGACGCAGCTGCGGTGACGGGTGGCAGCACCGACCACGGGAAGTCGATCCAGCGTTCGGTCTCGCGCCAGACGTACTCGCAGTGCACCGTTGAACGCGGCTTCTCATAGACGACCGCGCACCGCACCTCGGCGACGTGCTCGCGGCAGAAATCCTTGACCAGCGCAAGCGTCGCGCCGGTGTCGGCGACGTCGTCGGCCACCAGCACGTGTGCGCCGGACAGGTCCACCGGCGCCGGAACGGGCGGGAGCATCACCGGCATGTCGAGGCGTTCGTCCACCCCGGTGTAGAACTCGACGTTCATGACGTGCAGGTTCTTGACGTCCAATGCGTAGCCGAGCGACCCGGCCACGAACAGCCCACCGCGGGCTATCGACAGGATGAGATCGGGTCGGAAGCCGTCGGCGTGCACCATCTCGGCCAGCCCGCGCGACGCCGTGCCGAACAACTCCCACGTCAAGACCTCGTGCGCCTGCTCCGTCTGCTCAACCGTGTCCGTCACGTGGACAGCCTGGCAGACGCGCGATCCTGACCACAGACCGTCCGTGGAGACAGGCCGGCAAGTGGTACCGGAATAGACTGCGCCGAAGCTCACGGAGGTGCTTGAGAATGCCGTTCCCGACCGACGACGCCCGCGACCGGCCCTGGTTGATGCGAACCTATGCCGGCCACTCCTCGGCGCTGGAGTCGAACAAGTTGTACCGGCGCAACCTGTCCAAGGGGCAGACCGGCCTGTCGGTGGCCTTCGACCTGCCCACGCAGACGGGCTACGACCCCGACGCGGAGCTGGCCCGTGGCGAGGTCGGCAAGGTCGGCGTGCCCATCTCGCACATCGGTGACGTGCGGACGCTGTTCGACGGCATTCCCATGGAGGAGATGAACACCTCCATGACGATCAACGCGCCGGCGATGTACATGCTGGCGCTCTACCTGACCGTCGCCGAGGAACATGATGCCGACCTCTCGAAACTGAGCGGCACGACGCAGAACGACATCATCAAGGAGTACTTGTCGCGGGGCACGTACGTGTTCCCGCCGGCGCCCTCGATGCGGCTGATCAGCGACATGATCGCCTATACGGTCGCCGAGGTGCCGAAGTGGAACCCGATCAACGTCTGCAGTTATCACCTGCAGGAGGCCGGTGCCACGCCGGTGCAGGAGGTCTCCTTCGCACTGTGTACCGCCATCGCCGTGCTGGATTCGGTACGGGATTCCGGGCAGGTGCCGCCTGAGAAGTTCGGTGAGGTCGTCGCCCGCATCTCCTTCTTCGTCAACGCCGGCGTTCGCTTCATCGAGGAGATGTGCAAGCTGCGCGCCTTCGGTCAGCTGTGGGACGAGATCACCCGCGAGCGCTACGGCGTCGAGAACGCCAAACACCGGCGCTTCCGCTATGGCGTGCAGGTCAACTCGCTCGGTCTCACTGAGGCGCAGCCGGAGAACAACGTCTACCGCATCCTGCTCGAGATGCTGGCCGTCACGATGTCGCGGGACGCCCGCGCCCGCGCCGTCCAGCTGCCGGCCTGGAACGAGGCGCTCGGCCTGCCGCGCGCGTGGGACCAGCAGTGGTCGCTGCGCATGCAGCAGGTGCTGGCCTTCGAGTCAGACCTGCTGGAGTACGACGACCTGTTCGAGGGCTCGAAGGTCATCGAGGCGAAGGTCGCCGACATCAAGGCCGGAGCTCAGGCCGAGATCGAGACGATCCTGGGCATGGGTGGTGCGGTTGCCGCGGTGGAGTCGGGGTACCTGAAATCTGCGCTGGTGTCCTCGCTGGCCCTTCGTCGGCGACGGATGGAATCCGGTGAGGACACGGTCGTCGGCGTCAACAAATACACCGAGACCGAGCCCAACCCGCTGCAGGGTTCCGAGGACGGCGGCATTCTGTCCGTGGACCCGGCGGTCGAGGAGTCGGCCAAGGCTGCGCTTGCGCGGTGGAAGTCCGGCCGCAACCCGGCCGACGTCGACGACGCCCTGCGCGCGCTGCGCGACGCGGCGAAGACCGACGAGAACCTGATGGCGGCCTCGATGACGTGTGCCCGCGTGGGCGTCACCGTGGGGGAGTGGTCGGGGGTGCTGCGCGAGACCTTCGGCGAGTACCGCCCGCCGACAGGTGTGTCCGGCGCCAGCGGTGGCGGGCAGGGCGACCTCGCCGAGGTGCAGGCCCGGGTCCGCGCGCTCGGCGAATCGCTGGGCCGTCCGCTCAAGTTCCTGGTCGGCAAGCCGGGCCTGGACGGGCATTCCAACGGCGCCGAGCAGATCGCCGTCCGCGCGCGCGACGCCGGCTTCGAAGTCGTCTACTCCGGCATCCGCCTCACACCGGCGCAGATCATCGCCGCCGCCGTTGAGGAGGACGTTGACGTCGTTGGGCTGTCGGTGCTGTCCGGCTCGCACCTGTCGGTCGTGCCCGACGTCGTCGCCGGCCTACGCGCCGAGGGGCTGTCCGACGTCCCGGTGATCGTCGGCGGCATCATCCCCGAGCCCGACGCCGCCATTCTGCTGGCGGATGGGGTAGCTCGCGTCTTCACGCCCAAGAACTTCGAGATCACCGAGATGCTCGGCCAGATCGTCGACGCCATCGAAGAAGCCCGCGGCTGAGCGGCCCCGGGCGCGCAACCGGCTGCCGGTTGGTGCCCGTTGACGAGCGCGTGCTGCAGCGACTCCTGACGGTCGCGGTCGACGACGCCGACCCGAGCGAGGTCATGGCGCCGGTTTTCGGGCCGCCGGGCTGGACGCCGGCTCGGCGCGATGCCTTTCTGCGTTACCACCGCGAGCGTTGGAGTTCGGACCCCGCTGCGCCGTTGGTCGAGGTGACGTACGCAGTCGTCGCCGGGGATGACGTTGCCGGAGCGATTCGGCTGGCCGCCGTGCTAGGCGACCCGGCCGCGCTCGAAGTAGGCCTGTGGCTGGGCCGTAGCCGGCGCGGGAGGCGGATCGCCGGCGCGGCCCTCGACGCCGCCGCGGACGTTGCGTTGGACCTCGGCGCGCAGGTGCTGGTAGCCGTTACGTCGCCGACAAACGCTGCGGCGCTCGCGGTGCTGCGCAGCCGCGGCTTCCGCGTCGAGCCTCCCGTGGACGACCGTTCCCAGGCCTCGCTCGCAATCGATACCCGTCACTCAGGAAGTTGTAGCGGGCGCACGTCATTGCGGTAGGTGCGCGCCACTGCACCAGCGGCCGATGAGCGTGCTGTCGCCCCCGTCTGCGACGCGCCAGGTCGGCCGTGCGAAGGAAGGTCTGTCGCGGCAGCGACAGGTCGAGCACGTGATCGCGCGGGATCGGATCTGCCGCTTCCCCGGCTGCCGGCGCCGAGCCCGGCGCTGCGACATCGACCACCAAACCCCGTGGGACGAGCACGGTGACACCGACGCCTGCAACCTCGAATGCCTCTGCACCCGGCATCACCACCTCAAACATGAAGCCGGGTGGACCGTCCACGGCCACCCCGACGAGCACCTCGTCTGGATCACCCCCACCGGGCACACCTACCTCGACCCACCAGGCCGACATCCCGTCGATCGCACTTCAGACCCCGTCGCCGATCCCGACAACTGCCCCTTCTGACCCGGGACCGCTGCGGTGCCGAGTGCTGCGCGGTCGCCGTTGGCGAGCCGTTCGTGCGCGGTTCACCCGTTGACGTCCGCGTTTCACCTGGGGCGATTAGCGTCGTCCAGATTTCTGCGGCGACCGGCTACGGAAATCCCGGGAGGCAACATGCACGACAGCGCGATGGCGCACATGGGGTTGAGCGTCAATCAGTACCTGAAGCGAGATCGGCATTACGACGTTCTCGACGTCGGCTCGCAGGCCGCCGGCAACATGCGCACCCATCGTGAGCTGTTCACCGAGCACGACGTCACCTACACCGGCACCGATGTGTCGGCCGGCCCGAACGTCGATGTCGTGATGCGCAAGCCCTACCGACTGCCCTTCAGGTCGAGAAGCTTCGACGCGGTGCTGTCGAATTCCGCCTTCGAGCACATCGCGTTCCCGTGGGTGTCCTTCCTCGAAATCGTGCGCGTTCTGCGTCCGAATGGGTTGCTGCTACTCGTGGCACCGTCGCGTGGGCACATCCACTGGGAGTTCGACTGCTGGCGCTATTACCCGGATGCCATGCGCGCGTTTGCCGCATATGCGCGGGTCCAATTACTCGAGGCGCACACCGACATGCCGCCGAAGATCGAGTCGAGGGTCGACTACACGCGGGTGCGGTCTCCGGAGAATTACTGGGGCGACACCGTCGGGGTCTTTCGCAAGCCGCTGAAGTACTCACGGGGTGTCGTTGTCCCACGCGAGGTCGGGGTGTGGTGGGCCAACCGGGTCGGTGGCATCGACAAGCACCCACGGAAGTACGGCACCCAGGAGCGGTACGGACTCGTGCCGCCGCCGTCGCGGGCGGAGGTGCTGTCCGAATTCAGCTAGCCTGCCGGGGTGCGTCTAGTCATCGCTGAGTGCAGCGTCGACTACGTCGGCCGGCTCACCGCCCACCTGCCGTTGGCGAACCGGTTGCTGCTGGTGAAGGCCGACGGTTCGGTGCTCGTGCACTCCGACGGTGGCTCGTACAAACCGCTGAACTGGATGAGCCCGCCCTGCTCGCTGGTCGAGGCGCGTGGCGTCGACGGGCCGGACACCTGGACGGTCACAAACAGGGCGGGCGAGCAGTTGATCGTGACGCTGGTCGAGGTGCTGCACGATTCGTCGCACGAGCTCGGCGTGGATCCCGGTCTGGTGAAGGACGGGGTCGAGGCGCACCTGCAGAAGCTGTTGGCCGAACACATCCACACCCTCGGCCCCGGTTACCGGTTGGTGCGCCGCGAGTACCCGACCCCCATCGGTCCGGTCGACATCATGGCTCGGGATCCGCAGGGCGTAGCGGTGGCCGTCGAGATCAAACGCCGAGGCGAGATCGACGGCGTCGAGCAGCTGACCCGTTATCTCGAACTGCTCAACCGCGATCCGCTGCTGGCACCGGTCCGGGGCGTGTTCGCGGCCCAGGAGATCAAGCCCCAGGCGAGGACGCTCGCGGAGGACCGAGGTATCCGGTGCGTGGTCCTGGACTACCACGCGCTGCGCGGGATCGACGACGCGGAACACCGGCTGTTCTAGATCATCAGCCGTCGAAGACGGCGACGAGGGTCGGAGTCGGCGGGATATCCACAGCCGCGGGGTCATTCTGGCGCGGCTGCAGCAGGCGGCCTACGGTGGCCAGATGACTAGCGATCATCCGATGGAGCTTCGCGTGTCTCGGCTCGAGAACGACCGAAACTCGCTCTACGAGCTCGTTGCCGAGATCAAATCAACTCAGCAGGAACACTCTCAGCGGTTCGACGCCGTTGACCGTCGTTTCGACGCCGCCGACCAGCGTTTCGACGCCGCCGACCAGCGTTTCGATGCCGTCGACCAGCGTTTCGATGCCGTCGACCAGCGTTTCGATGCCGTCGACCAGCGTTTCGATGCCGTCGACCGGCGTTTCGACATCATCGACCGGCGTTTCGACATCATCGACCGCCGTTTCAACACTATCGAAACGACGCTGACCGAGGTCGTGCGCCGCCTTCCAGAGCCGTCCTAGGCCAGCTCTGCTAGCGCCGCGCGCGCAGGAAGTCGACGAGGGCCGGCGGCAGCCAGTCGCTGCGACGGGTCGGTGCCGGGGCGGCGGCCGGCTTCGCCTTCGGCTTGGCCTTGAGCAGCAGGACGGGGTTGCCGAGGATCTGGTGCTCCGAGCACCCCATCCGGTTCTCGATGCGCAAGAAGTCCCGCAAGACATCGACGTGGGTGCCGGCGTCGCCCCAGGTCGCGTACAGCTTGTACCGGGTGAGCGCGAAGGGGGTCAGCCCCGTGGTTGCCGTGGCGCCCCATACCGCCGCGGCCACGCCGGGGGTGTGCTCGGCCCGGTAGTCGTCGAAGACGACGATCCCGTTCGGTTGCATCACGTTCTTGATCGCCGCGATGTCCTCGGCGACCTGGGCGTACAGGTGCGAGGCGTCGACGTGGACGAAGCGGACGCTGCCGGGTTCGACGTGCTCGACGATCTCGGTGGAGCGGCCCTGCACCACCTCGGGCAGCGTGTCGTGCAGGGCCAGGTAGTTGGCTTCGAAGCGCGAGCGCGTCAGGGTGGCGTAGCTGCCGGAGTTCTCGCGTCGGTTGGCGATGTCGTCGGTGTCTGCCCCGAAGAGGTCCACGACGACGAACCGCTCGCCCTCGCGCAGGTGGTCGCCGATGACGACCGCGCTGCGGCCGAGGTAGGCACCCAGCTCCACGAGGGTGCCGTTGCCGGCCTGCGATTCGAGCAGGACGTCGAACAACGCGCGGTCGTCCCAGAAGAACCAGCCCTCGATGTCGGCGTACGAACCGATCGAGGCCGCGGTCACGGTCGTTGTCACCGGCGCACCGTACGACGGCTCGCCCCGCCCGTCGGCGACGCCGGGGGGACGGGCGCATGGCCGGCAGGTGACGTCTCGGGGCCAGACTTCTGCCAGAGTGCAGGCATGTCACTGGTGCTGCTCGAGGACGGTCCCGCGGAGGGAGTCCGAATCCTGACTCTGAACGACCCCGAGCGCCGCAACGCGATGTCGCCGGACCTGCAGCAGGCGCTGGCCGCGGCCGGCGAAACGGTGGCGAACGACCGGGACGCTCGGGTGTTGGTGGTCACCGGCTACGGCTCGGCCTTCAGCGCAGGCGCCGACCTGCCTGCCGTGTTCCACGGCCTGGACCGCGAGGTGTCCGAGATCCGCGCCGGGCTGCAGTCGATCTACGACTGTTTCCTGCGCATCAAGCGGCTGCCCATCCCGACGGTGGCGGCGGTCAACGGTGCGGCCGTGGGCGCCGGCGTCAACCTGGCCATGGCCTGCGACGTGCGGGTGGCCGGGCCGCGGGCCAAGTTCGGCGTCACCTTCACCAAGCTCGGTATCCACCCCGGCGGTGGCTGCACCTACTTCCTGACCCAGACCCTGGGCCGGCAGCGCGCGTTCCAGCTGATCATGGACGGCGCGGTGCTCGACGCGGACGAGGCGCTGCGTCTCGGGCTCGTGCTCGACGTCGTCGAGGACCCGCTGGCTGCTGCGCTCGAGACCGCGCAGCGCTGGGCGCAGGTCGACCCGCTGCTGGCTCGCGACATCAAGAAGGCCGTCGGAATTGCCGAGCGCGGCCTGTTCGACGAGACGCTCGAGTTCGAGGGCTGGGCCCAGGCCGCGGCCGCCGCACACAGCCCACAGCTGCTCGAGGCGATTGCTCGCTTCGCCAAGTAGTTGGTTACTGTCCGGTTACCGCTCGGTACAGAAGGACGCAGGAAAGGACGCGGTTCTCATGGCTCGCGAGTTCCAGCAGGTCGGTGTCATTGGTCTCGGCACGATGGGGGCCGGCATCGTCGAGGTCTTCGCTCGTAGCGGACTGTCCGTCGTCGCCGTCGAGAAGGACGAGGACGCCCTGACGCACGGCCGCACGACCCTCGAGAACTCGGTCGGCCGCGCGGTCGACCGCGGCAAGCTGACGGCGCAGGAGCAGCAGGAACTGCTCTCTCGCGTCGCCTTCGGTACGGACCTGACCGATCTCGCCGAGGTCGACCTGGTCATCGAGGCGGTACCCGAGAAGCTCGAGCTCAAACGCGCCCTGTTCTCCGAGCTCGACGGCATCTGCAAGCCCGACACGATCCTGGCCAGCAACACCTCGTCGCTGTCGATCACCGAGATCGCGGTGTCGACGGGCCGACCCGGCAAGGTCGTCGGCATGCACTTCTTCAACCCGGCGCCGGTCATGAAGTTGGTCGAGGTCGTGCGCACCGTCGTCACCGAGCAGGAGGTCGTCGACGACGTCGAGGCCTTCGCGCAGCGGCTCGGCAAGACCGACGTCACCATCGGCGACCGCGCGGGCTTCATCGCCAACGCCCTGCTGTTCGGCTACCTCAACCACGCGGTGGCGCTGTTCGAGTCCCGCTACGCCAGCCGCGAGGACATCGACGCGGCCATGCGTCTCGGCTGCGGCCTGCCCATGGGCCCACTGGCCCTGCTCGACCTCATCGGCATCGACACCGCCTACGAGATCCTCGACACGATGTACAAGCAGTCGCGCGACCGCCTGCACGCGCCGCAGCCGGTGTTCAAGCAGCTGATGATCGCCGGCCTGCTCGGCCGGAAGTCGGGCAAGGGCTTTTACTCCTACGACGCGCCGGGCTCGCCGAACGTCGTCGCCGATGCGTTGACGCCACCGGCCAACCCCGACCTCGACGGCGTGCGCCCCGTCACCAAGGTCGGCGTCGTCGGTTCGGGCACGATGGCCACCGGCATCGTCGAGGTCTTCGCCAAGGCCGGCTACGACGTCACGTTCGTGACCCGTGGCCCGGACAAGAGCGACCGGGTGCTCGCCGCCATCACCAAGTCGCTGGAGAAGGCGGTCGGGCGCGGCAAGCTCAGCGAGGCCGACCGCGACGCCACGCTCGCGCGGCTGACGCCGTCGTCGACCTTGGACGACCTCGCCGGGGTACAGCTCGTCGTCGAGGCGGTCGTTGAGGACCTCGCGGTCAAGCAGACGCTGTTCGCCAATCTCGACGACATCTGCGCGCCGGGCACCGTGCTCGCCACGACGACGTCGTCGCTGCCGGTCATCCAGTGCGCGGCGGCCACCTCGCGTCCGGCCGATGTCATCGGCATGCACTTCTTCAACCCGGCTGCGGTGATGAAGCTGGTCGAGGTCGTGACGACGGTCGCCACCGCGCCTGAGGTGGAGGCCACCGTTCTCGACCTCACGGCCAAAATCGGCAAGCACGCCGTGCGTTGCGCCGACCGGGCCGGCTTCATCGTCAATACGCTGCTGTTCCCGTACCTCAACGACGCGATCAAGATGCTCGAGGCGCACTACGCCTCGGCCGACGACATCGACTCGGCCATGAAGGTCGGCTGCGGCTACCCAATGGGTCCTTTCGAGCTGCTGGACGTCGTCGGCAACGACGTCTCGCTGGCCATCGAGCGTGAGCTCTTCCAGGAGTTCCGCGACCCCGGCTTCGCGCCGGCGCCGCTGCTCGAGCAACTCGTCACCGCCGGCCGCCTGGGCCGAAAGACCGGCAAGGGCTTCCGCGACTACCGCTGAGCTGACCGATACGCAACCACCGCGAACAGTGGGTCGCCGCGGTACCGACCCTCGGGAGTGCGGCGTGACAACTGGGCGGGCTCGAAACCACCGGCCCGGCGCAGGTGCTCAGCAACCAACGCGCAACGCCCGTCGTCGTCGGTTGACAGCCAGGCGTGCACCGCTTTGGTCGGGAAGCACCGGTTCGAGAACGTGATGACGACCGGTGCGCCGGGCTGCAACACGCGAGCGACGTCGGCCAGGACGTCGACCGGCCGGGTGAGGTAGTCGATCGAGACGCAGCACAGCACCGCGTCGAACGAGGCGTCGGCGAACGGCAGCCGGGGATCGGTGTTGAGGTCGTGGACGACCCGCTCGGTGGCCATCGGGTTCGCGTCCAGCTCTGCGACGTTCATGCCGAGCACCACGAGTTCGGCCGGGGCGCGGCGCAGGTGCGACACCCACGACGACATGAGGTCGAGGACACGAGCGTCGGCGTGATCGACCCCCAGCTCGGCGTAGAGCGTGCCGACGGCCTTGATCGCCGCGTCGTCGATGTGGGTGACGAAACGCGGCTGCCCGTAGAACGCTGCGTCACTACCTGGATCGTCGCGGGCGAAGAACCAGCTGGGGTACTCGGTATCAGGGCTCACGACATAGGCGATACCCACGGCTGCACGAAGTCGTTGCCCTCGCGGCCCTCGACCGCCATCAGCAGCGACGCGGCGTCGGCGCCGTCGAGCTGCTCACGGATGATGTCGGCGTGCCCCGCGTGCCGGGCGAGCTCCTCGATGTGGTGCACGAGCTCGTAGCGCCGCACCGACGGCGTGGGCTCCTCGAGGCCGTCCCAGGGAGCAGCCGGGACGGTCGTATCGGCCCCCGGATCCGCGGCCCGCAGATCGGCGAGGTACTCGGTGCGCGTGCCGTCGAACGTCGATAGCGCTCCGGCGAGCGTCTCGTCGTCGGTGAGGGCGAAGCTGCCCATGAACAGCGCGAAGCCCGCCTCGTCCAGCTGAACCTGTTCGGTGCGGCGCCGCAGGTGTTGGCCCATGACGTAGGTGGCGTGCTTGATGAGCCCACCGATCGACAGCGTGCTGCGACACGGCGCCTCGCGCGCTTGCTTCTCGGTGAGGCCGTAGGCCGCGGCGCGAATGGACGTGAGCTGGGCCTCGAGGTAGCCGACGATGACCTCGCGCTCCGAGTACTTGCCGGGACCGAACATGGCGACCTCTCCAAGGCGACGGGTGCTGACAGCCGAAGTGATACCAGCGGACACCGACAACGGCGCGGTCACGCGTGGCGAATCCTCACTCCAGACGGAACGGCACCGTGGCGACGACCGCGTCGGTGCGCGAGCGCAGCGCCGCGGCAAGCACCATCCCCCGCTGGTTGTGCAACAGCTCGTGACGACGGTGCCGCGGCTCGACTTCCGACAGCAGGACAGTCACGTCGTGGCCGTCGCCGATGAGCGTTTGGACGTAACCGACGATCGGTGCCACCAGGGTGCGGTGCGGGCTGGGCAGCACCGTCAGCTCGATGCCGGGATCCCACGTCCGCCACTGCCCACACAGGGACTTTGTGGCTGATGGATCGATGCCGACCGCGACGGCGTGCACGCTCGAGCCCAGCCGCTGCGCGGTCGACAGCGCCAGCGCGGTGCGCCGGCTGACATCCAGCACGGGAACGACCACCACCGCCGGCTGGCGGCCCGGCGACGCGGGCCGGGGCGGCAGCTCGCCGAGGCCGAGCTGGCGCCCGACGTCGGCGTAGTAGTTCTCGACGCGGTCGAAGCCCGCGATCAGCACCGGGATGATGACGAGTAATGCCCAGGCGCCCTCGGTGAACTTGCTGGCCATGAACACGACAGCGGCGAGCGCGGTCAATACCGCGCCGGTGGCGTTCAGGGCGGCTCGTCCACGCCAACCTGCCGACCGGGTCTGACGCCAATGCCGGACGAGGCCGACCTGGCTGATGGTGAAGCCGATGAACACGCCGATCGCGAACAGCGGCAGCAACTGGTTGGTGTCGGCGCCGACGACGAGCAGCAGTACCGCCGACAGCAGGGCCAGCGCCGAGACGCCGTAGCGGAAGACCGGCCGCTCCGCGCGCAGCCCGAACAGGTGCGGCAACCGGTTGTCCCGGGCCAGCAGGCTCATGAGCACCGGCAGGCCGCCAAAGCTGGTGTTGGCTGCAAACGCGAGCACAAGCGTGACGGCCAGGTTCGTGACGTAGAAAGGCCAGCCGGTGCCGAACGCGCCGGCCGAGAGCTGGGCCAGGACGGTTACGTCGCCCCGGGGCACGATGTGATGGATCTTGATCGCGACGGCCAGACCGACCAGCATGACGCCGAGCAGTACGCCGAGCGCCAACTCCGTGCGCTGCGCGCGCTTAACCGCCGGCGCCCGGAAGGCCGGCACCCCGTTGGCAATGGCCTCGACGCCGGTCAGTGCCGAGCAACCGGCTGCGAAGGCCTTGAGCACCAGAACGATGCCGAGTGCCTCGGTGGGTTCGATGGGGCCGAGGTCGTGCCCGACAACGGCCACCGGGTCGTGACGCACGAGCCCGACGACGATGGTGGCGAGGATGGCGACGACGAAGACGGCGGTGGGCAGCATGAGGGCGCGAGCCGACTCCGCGATGCCCACCAGGTTGAGCAGCGTGAGGACGAGCAGGCCGACGAGAGCGACCGCGAGCAGGTGATCGGCCAGCGACGGGAACACGCTTGCCAGGCTGGCCGCGCCGGCCGCCAGGCTCACAGCGACGGTCAGAACGTAGTCGACGACCAGACTGGCCGCGGCCAGCAGGCTCGTACGCTGGCCCAGTGACGTCTTGGCGACTGCATACGCGCCGCCGCCGTCGGGGTGCACGGCGATGACCTGGCGGTAGGAGACGACCAGGACGATCAGCAGCAGCGCGATCGCGATCGAGATCGGCAGGGTGAGGCGGACTGCGGCGGCGCCGGCGGCGGTCAATGCGATGACGACAGCTTCCGGTCCGTACGCGACGCTGGACAACGCGTCGAGGGACAGCGCTGCCAGGCCGCCGACGGCGGTCAGCTTGTGACTGTCGTCGCGGTCCTGCCCGGTTCGGCGCGCGCCGGCCGGGCGGGTCGGGATCCGGGTCGCCATGTCGAGAAGTTTGTGCTCACCGGCACCTCCGTCCGAACAGCCGCTCACGACATCGTCACGGCTCTCCTACCCTGGACAGGTGCCCCGCCAGAACCGTCGTCGCGCCGACACGCCTCTGGACGCTCCCCGGGGTGGCGCCGAGCGGCGTGAGCAGTACCAGGGCATGACGTACTCGGTGCGTTCGATCAGCGGGCAGGCCGCTGACAAGACCTACCGCTGCCCAGGCTGCGACCAGGAGATCCGACGCGGCGTCGCACATCTCGTCTGCTGGCCTGCCGACGACCTCGGGGCGGACGACCGGCGGCACTGGCACAGCGTCTGCTGGGCCGCCCGCGGTCGGCGGGCCCCCGGAGTGCAGCGCTCACGCTCGGCGCCCCGCTACTGACGCGAACCGGAGCGGTGAGGCCGCCGTCGGCGCCTCGCTCAGCGAGGCCCGGGCAGCGGTCGGCTCTCGTCATCGCCGACGCCCGACGGCGGCAGCTGCGGTGCGTCGGGGGTGGCCGTTCGCGCCTCGGCTAGCGCGGACTGCAGTCGCTCGGTGAGCGTGCCGAGCTCGCCGTGGATGGTGTCCCGGACGCCGTGCAGCCGACGCACTTCGTGCGTCGCGTCGGCCACCAGCTGCTCGGCCGTCGCGCGCGCCTGCGCGATGGTCGTGGCCGTCTCGCTGTCGGCGGCCCGCCGCTGCTCGGCCAGCTGCTGCTGCACCTGGGTGCGTCGCATCCGCAGCGTGATCTCGAAGTCCTCCTCGGCCTGCGTCCGCGCGACGGAGGACTCGGAATCCAGGCGCGCCCGTTCGGCCGCGGCCTCATTGTTCAGTCGGGTCCGCTCGGTCTCGGCCTCGTGCGCCAGCCGGCCGCGCTCGGCGTCGGCCTCGGCCGACAGGCGGGCCTGCTCCTCGCGGGTACGTGTCTCCTCGGTCGCGAGCTCGGCCTGAACCTCGGTGCGCCGCCGCTCGACCTCGGCCATCCGGGTACGAAACGTGCCCTCGGCCTCGGTGAGTCGCTCGGTGGCGGCGACCGTGATCCGTTCCGCCTCGTCCCGCGCCTCGGCGCGGATGCGAGCCGCGGCGTCGGCGGCCTGGCTGCGAATCGTCTCGGCCTCGGTTGTGGCGTCGGCGCGGGTCTTCGCCGCGTCCGAGGCCGCGGTGGCCAACTTCTGCTTGATCTTGTCGTCGACGTTGGCGGCGTTGACCTCTTCGCTGGCGATCCGCAGCTGCCGGCGCAGTGACTCGATCTGGGCATGGACGCTGGCCAGCTGTGCAGCGAGGTCGGCGCTGCGGGCGGCCGCCGAATCGCGCTCTGCGGCCATCAGCCGGACGTCGTCGTCCAACCGGGTGATCTCACGGTCGACCTGCGCGCGGTCGTACCCGCGCATGGCGGTGTCGAAGCCACGACTCGAGTCGTAGAGCGGAAGGAGGTCCGAGGTTTCGCTCATCCAGTCATGATTCCACTTCCGGATGAGGTCCGGGTCAGCGGTCGCGGAAGCGGTTGATGGCCTCGAGGTGCTCGGCCCGCAGCTCGTGATCGCGCACGCCAAGACCCTCTTCCGGGGCGAGGCAGAGCACGCCGACCTTGCCCTGGTGCAGGTTTTTGTGGACGTCCAGCGCCGCCTGGCCCGTCTCGGCAAGGGGGTAGACCTTCGACAGTGTCGGGTGGATCGCGCCCTTGCTGATGAGCCGGTTCGCTTCCCAGGACTCGCGGTAGTTCGCGAAGTGCGAGCCGATGATGCGCTTGAGCGTCATCCACAGGTACCGGTTGTCGTACTCGTGCATGTAGCCCGACGTCGAGGCGCAGGTGGTAATGGTGCCGCCGCGGCGGGTGACGAACACCGAGGCGCCGAACGTCTCGCGGCCCGGGTGCTCGAAGACGATGTCGATGTCGTCGCCGCCGGTAAGCTCGCGGATCTTTGATCCGAACCGCTTCCACTCCGAGGGCTGCTGGACACCGTCCTGCCAGAACTCGTAACCCTCGGCGCTGCGGTCGATGACGAGCTCGGCGCCCATCGACCGGCAGATCTCGGCCTTCTCCGGCGAGGACACGACGCACACCGGGATCGCGCCGCCGTTGAGCGCGTACTGGGTGGCGTAACCGCCCAGGCCGCCCGAGGCGCCCCAGATCAGCACGGTGTCGCCCTGCTTCATGCCGGCCCCGTGATGGGAGACCAGCTGGCGGTAGGCGGTGGCGTTGACCAGGCCGGGAGCGGCGGCCTCCTCCCACGTCAGGTGCGCGGCCTTGGGCATGAGCTGGTTGGACTTCACCAAAGCCAGCTCGGCGAGGCCGCCGAAGTTGGTCTCGAAGCCCCAGATGCGCTGCTGCGGGTCCATCATCGAGTCGTCGTGGCCCTGCGGGTCCTCGAGTTCGACGGACAGGCAGTGCGCGACGACCTCGTCGCCCGGCTTCCACCGCGTGACGCCCGGGCCTACGCGCAGCACGACGCCGGACAGGTCGGAACCCACGACGTGGTAGGGCTGGTCGTGCTTGCGGGCCAGCTCGGAGGACTTGCCGTAGCGCTTGAGAAAGCTGAACGTCGAAACCGGTTCGAAGATCGACGTCCAGACGGTGTTGTAGTTGATGGCACTCGCCATCACGGCCACGATCGCCTCGCCCGGGCCGAGCTCGGGGGTCGGGACCTCCTGCAGGTGCAGGCTCTTGCGTGGGTTCTTCTCCTTCGTGTTCATGCCCGCGAACATGTCTGCCTCATCGGCGAGCACGACCATGCCCTGGTAGCTCTCTGGCACCGGAAGTCCGGCCATGGCGGCGAGGTCGTCGTTGAGGATGGCGGAGCTGATGTCGTCCACGGTCTGGCCTTTCAGGAAGCCGGGTGAGGGGCAGGTCGTAAGTTACCGGACAGTAACATCAGTGGGGGGTGTCGGCAGGCTGGACGAGTTCCATGAGCACGCCCCCGGCGTCCTTCGGATGGACGAAGTTCACCCGGCTGTCCGCGGTGCCGCGCCGCGGAACGTCGTAGAGCAGCCGCATGCCACGCGCACGCAGCGTCTCGCTGACGGCCTCGATGTCGGTGACGGTATAGGCGACCTGCTGGACCCCCGGGCCGCTGCGGTCGAGGAATTTGGCGATCGTGGACTGCTCGTTCAACGGGGCGAGGAGTTGGATGCGGGTGCTGCCGTCGCCTACCGCAAGCATCGCCTCGCGCACGCCCTGCTCCTCGTTCGTCTCCTCATGCACGCTGACGATGCCGAAGGTCTCGGCGTAGAAGGCGATGGCCTTGTCGAGGTCCGCGACCGCGATCCCAACGTGGTCGATCTTGGTGAACAGGCTCGGCGGCGTATCCGTCATCGCGGTCTCCTTGGTCAGATGGATCAGCCCGTCGTCGGACGAGACTCGAACGTAGCCGTGCGCCTCGTAGAAGCGGACGTTGTGCTCGCTGCGTGGGCCGGTGAACAGCGCGAACCGAGCCGTGTCCGACGGCGCGGCTGCCTCGATGGCCGACAGCAGACGGCTGCCGATGCGTTCGCCCTGCCGGTCCGGGACGACACCGAGCCGTCCGATGTGCCACGCACCGTCCGCCGCGTGCGCCCGCACGATGCCGACCATGCGGTGCCCGTCTACGGCGACCAGGCCGTATTGGCTGCCGAGATCGGCGCGCACGTCGTCCAGCGACTGCATCAGCGGCGGCAGGAACGGCGTGTCATGGGCCTGCGCCTCCACGACCCAGGCCGCCCGCTGGATGGTCAGTATCTCGCCGGCGTCCGCAGTCGTGGCCCTGCGGAGGGTGATGGCAGTGGGCATCGGGACATCTTCGCAACCTCAACCGTTTACAGCAGGCCCTCGGTGGGCCGGTTCACAAAGCGGCCATCGGGCGGCTGGCTAGAGTTGTGGGGTTACGTCGGCCTTCGCGAGGAGTCTTCCCATGGCAGGATCGGTCATCGTCCACGGCGCCCGCACCCCGATGGGGCGGCTGCTCGGTTCGCTCAAGGACTTCTCCGGCGCCGACCTCGGTGCGGTCGCCATCAAGGCCGCGCTCGAGCGCTCGGGCGTTGCGCCCGAGCAGGTGCAGTACGTGATCATGGGTCAGGTCCTGCAGGCCGGTGCCGGTCAGATCCCCGCCCGGCAGGCCGCGGTCAAGGCCGGCATCCCGATGAACGTGCCCGCGCTGACCATCAACAAGGTCTGCTTGTCCGGCCTGGACGCGATCGCCCTGGCCGACCAGCTCATCCGCGCAGGCGAGTTCGACATCATTGTGGCCGGCGGCCAGGAGTCGATGACGAACGCCCCGCACCTGCTGCCCAAGTCCCGCAGCGGCTTCAAGTACGGCGCCGTCGAGATGCTCGACGCCATGGCCTTCGACGGCCTCACCGACGCCTTCGACCACATCCCGATGGGTGAGTCCACCGAGCACCACAACAGCAAGCTCGACCTGACCCGAGAGGAGCAGGACGAGTTCGCGGCCCGTTCACACCAGCGTGCGGCCATCGCGGCCAAGAACGGCGTGTTCGACGAGGAGATCACGCCCGTGCTCATCCCACAGCGGAAGGGCGACCCGATCGAGTTCCGCGATGACGAGGGCATCCGTGCCGACACCACCGTGGAATCGCTAGCCAAGCTGCGCCCCGCCTTCACCAAGGACGGCACGATCACCGCTGGCTCGGCCTCCCAGATCTCCGATGGCGCCGCCGCGGTCGTCGTCATGAGCAAGGCCAAGGCCGAGGAGCTGGGACTCACCTGGCTGGCCGAGATCGGTGCGCACGGCAACGTCGCCGGCCCCGACAACTCGCTGCAGTCCCAGCCGGCGAACGCCATCAAGCACGCGCTCGGCAAGGAGAACCTGACCGTCGGCGACCTCGACGTCATCGAGATCAACGAGGCGTTTGCCGCGGTCGGCGTCCAGTCGATGCGCGACCTCGGGGTCGGTCCCGACAAGGTCAACCCGTCCGGCGGTGCGATCGCCCTGGGCCACCCGATCGGCATGTCCGGTGCGCGGCTCGTGCTGTCGGCGGCGCTGGAGCTCAAGCGCCGTGGTGGCGGCATCGGCGCGGCCGCGCTGTGTGGCGGCGGCGGGCAGGGTGACGCGCTGATCCTGCACGTCCCCAGCACTGGCACGGCTTGAGCCTGACCCCCCAGTTGCCCTGTGGCCGTCTCGCGCCGTGACGCCGACGTCGAGGACCTGGTGTCCCGGGCGCGGGACGGCTCGGCGCGGGCAGTTGCCCGGCTGATCTCGCTCGTCGAGAACGACTCGCCGGTGCTGCGCGAGGTCGCGGCCGCGCTCGCTCCCGACGGCGGGCACGCCCAGGTGGTCGGGCTCACCGGCTCACCCGGCGTCGGCAAGTCGACGTCCACCTCGGCGCTGGTCACCGCGCTGCGGGCGGCGGGCAAGCGGGTCGGGGTGCTGGCCGTCGACCCGTCCTCGCCGTTCTCGGGCGGGGCGTTGCTCGGCGACCGGGTGCGCATGCAGGACCACGCCACCGACGAGGGCGTCTTCATCCGTTCGATGGCCTCGCGCGGGCAGCTCGGCGGGCTGTCGGCGGCGGTGCCGCAGGCCCTGCGGGTGCTCGATGCCGCGCGCTGCGACATCGTGCTGATCGAGACCGTCGGCGTCGGGCAGGCCGAGGTCGAGATCGCCTCCCTGGCTGACACCACCCTGCTCGTCGTCGCCCCCGGGTTCGGTGACGGTATCCAGGCAGCCAAGGCCGGGATCATCGAGATCGCCGACATCTTCGTGGTCAACAAGGCCGACCGCGACGGCGCGGACCAGGTGGTGCGCGACCTGCGCTACATGCAATCGCTCGGCGGCCGGCATTCGTCGGCGGGGTCCTGGCGCCCACCGATCGTGAAGACGATCGCCGCGCGCGCAGAGGGTGTCGACGACGTGCTCGCCGCCGTCGAGAAGCACCGCGGCTGGCTCGAATCGCACGGCGAGCTGATCCGCCGCCGGCAGGCCCGGGCCGCGGCCGAGATCGAGGCCATCGCGCTGGGTACCGTGCGACGCCGCTTCGGCTCGGTGCACGGGTCGGCCCCGCTCGACGACGCGGCCGCCCGCGTCGTGGCCGGTAAGACAGATCCCTACACCGCGGCCGACGAACTGGTCGCCGACCTCTAACGCTCAGCCCAGGCCGGCGATGAACTCCCGGGTCAGCCTGGCGGTCTGCTCCTGGTACTCGAACTGTGGAACGTGCCCGCAGTCCTCGAGCACCACGCCCTCGCTGCTGGGCAGGGCCTCGGCGACGAAGCGGGCGAACCCGGCCGGGACGAGGGTGTCCTTGTCTCCCCAGATGAACAGGGCGGGCGGTATGAGGGTCGGTAATCGGTCCCAGAAGCCTTCCTCACCGAAGGGCTGGTCGAGGTAGATGTGGCGCAGCGCCGAGAAGGTGGCGAGCCGGTTCGCGCGGATGGTGATCACCCGGACGAACTCGTCGATCGCCGCCTCGAGCCATGCGGCCGGGATGCGGTTCGGGTCGGCGAACAGCCCGCGCAGCCCGCGCAGAGCCATCCGGCGTGGGATGCGTACCGGCAGGCTGGCGATCTCGTCCGGGACGATGCGCACGAACGGCACCAATTGGCGCAGCTTGCGGAATGCGACGGCGGGGCAGAGCAGCACCAGACCGCGCACCTCGTCCGGGGAGTTGAGGGCGGCCTCCAGGCAGGTGCGCCCGCCCAGACTGTTGCCGACGAGCACCACCGGGCCGTCACACGTCTCGCGGACGAACTCGGTGAGCCAGTCGCCGAGGTAGCGCGCGGCGTGTGCGGCGCCGGTTGCCTGTGTGCCGCCGTGTCCGGGCAGGTCTGGGGCCAGCACGCGGTGCGTACCGGACAGCGCGGGCAGCAACGGCAGCATCGAGGCGTTGGTCGCGCTGAGCCCGTGCACCAGGACGACCGTCGGTCCGTCGACCGGGCCGGCCTCGAGGTAGAACGTCTCGATGCCGCCGGCGAGTACCGAACGGGTGGCGGTGCGCGAGTCGTCGGCGGCATCGCCGGGGAACAGGCCGTCGAGCTGCAGGGCCAACGCGAGGTTGCCGCGCACGGTCAGCGCGCCCTCGAGGAAGGCCTGCACGCCGCTGCGCTCGCCGGACACGACTTCGATCAGCGTCGGCAGCGGGGCCCGGACGGTGGTGGTCGGCCGGGACGGACCACCGGCGTGGGCGGAGGCGCGGCCGTTCTCGATCTCGACCGTCCAATTGGCCAGGCCGCCGGCGGAGAACAACAAGGTGGCCCGGACGTCGGACAGCAGCGGCGAGTAGATGCCCTTGAGCCGCCTCTCGAGCAGCGGCAGCAGGTCACTGGAATGTGGGTCGGTCATGGCTTCGGTAGCGTCTCATGGCATGGCGAGAGTACCGGTCGGGGGCGACGTCGACCCGGGCTGGGAGCCGGTGCTGCAGGAGTTCACGCGCAACTTCGAACGCCGGGGCGAGGTAGGCGCCGCGGTCGCCGTGTTCCGCCACGGCCGTCCGGTTGTCGACCTGTGGGGCGGGCGACGGGACGCCACGCGGGACCTGCCATGGAAGCGCGACACCCTGGTCCCGGTCTTCTCCACCACGAAGGGCGTGGCTGCACTCGTCGTCGCGTCACTGCGTTCGCGGGGGCACCTGGAATACGACGCGCCCGTGGCAAAGTACTGGCCGGAGTTCGCGCAGCACGGCAAGGACGAGCTCACCGTGCGCCAGCTGCTCGCCCACGAGGCTGGGCTCGCGGTGCTCGATCGTCCGGTACATCGCAGCGAGCTGTTCGACCTCGACGCGCTGGCCACGGTGCTCGCCGAGCAGCGGCCGGCGTGGCCGCCGGGCACGCGGCACGGATATCACGCCATGACGCTCGGTCTGTTCCAGAACGAGCTCGTGCGCCGCACCGACCCTGAGGGGCGCACGCTGGGCCAGGTACTGGCCGAGGACATCGTGAAGCCGCTCGGGCTCGCGTTCTTCGTCGGGCTGCCGGAGCGCATCGAGATGGATCGCGTCGCGGTGCTGGGCCGCCTGGCCCGTCCCGACGTGCTGCGCCAACTTCCCGCCGTGCCTTGGGCACTGGCCCTGCAGCTGGTGAACCCGCGCAGCGCTACGGCGCAGTCGATGCGCACCCCGAACCTGGGTGCGGCGGAACGCTTCAGCCGACGCGAGGTGCTGGCCCCGGAGGTCGCGTCGTCGAACGGCGTCGGCGATGGCCGCTCGCTCGCTGCGCTTTACAGCGCCGCGGCCGGCGGGTCGCCGGCGCTGCCGATCGACGCGGACACGCTTGCCGAGCTCGCCCAGCCGGTCCGGGGTCCCGTGCAGACCGACGTCCTGCTCAAGGCCCGGCGCACGTTCTCGCTCGGGTTCAGCAAACCGGTGCCGGACTTTGCCTTCGGCTCGCCCGGGGGCCGGGCGTTCGGGACGTGCGGCTACGGCGGCTCGTTCGCCTTCGCCGACCCCGACACGGGCATCGGGTACGCCTACGTCACCAACCGGTTGGGCGTGCGCCTGGACGACGACCCGCGCGAGGTCGCGCTGCGCCGCGCCGTTTACCGCTGCGCGGCGGGCTGCTGAGCGCTCGACTCTTCGCTGGATTGCTGAACTTCGAGCAGCGACTCCTCCTGCAGCGACGCCTCGTAGGCCTCGTAGCCCCCGCGGATGCCGAACAACCGCTTCGACACGACGAGGTAGACGACCGCGGCGATGTTGACCAACAGCACCACCAGCTTGAGCCAGCTGACCTTCTCGGTGAGCTCGTACACCTCAAGCGGGATGAACAGCGTCGTCCCGACGACCGCGACGTACTCACCCCAGCGTTTCAGCGACCACAGCCCGATGCCCTCGGCGATCTGCAGCGCGCCGTACAGCAGCAGGCCGGCGCCGATGAGGTTGTACGTCGAGGGTTTTGCGTCGAGGAACTTCTCGACCGAGTGGATGGTGCTCGAGTCGCCGACGTCGAAGTGGATCTGTTTGAAGAACGGGTCCAGGGACTTCAGGTCCCGCTCGAACAGCTCCTTCAGGGTGACCCGGGTGTTCTTGAGTCGGAACACGGCGATACCGAGCAGAGCGAGCACGATCCCGCGGACCCAGCGTTCGATGGCCAGCGCCCGCAGGATGAACGCGCTGCGCAGCGCGCGTCCGCGCAGCAGCACGGGGGCGTCCTCGGCCGGGCCCTGACCATGTGGCACGCCCAGCACGTAGCTGCCGCAGCGCAGGCACCGCCAGGCCTCGCCGAGCGGGGTCTCGGCCGTCAGCCGGCTGCGGTACTCGTCCTCGGTCGGTGCGTAGGTGACGTGACCCTTGCGGGCGCAGGTGCGCAGGTTCCATTCCACCAGCGCAGGATGCCCCGCTCGCTCACGAAATACGGCCGCGACCCGCTAGCGGGAGCTGACGATTCCCGAACGTCCCGTGCGTCGTCATGATGCAGGCCCGACCCGCGGGCCGCACAGATCGGAGGCGTACATGTCCCGCTATCTGGTGGCAATCCAGGAGGACGAGCAGAAATGGATCGACATGGCGGAGGGCGCGAATGAAGCGCTCGAGAACCACTACCGGTTCAACATCGCACGCGCGGACGCCGTGATCGCGGGGCGGGCGCTGCAGCCGTCGTCCACCGCGACCAGCCTGCGAGCCGACGACACTGGCGGGGCCGCCGTCACCGACGGCCCGTTCGTCGAGACCAAGGAGGTACTCGGCGGCTTCTACCTGATCGAGGCAGCCGACGACGCCGAGGCGCTCGAGATCGCGCGCGAGGTGCCCGCCCCGTTCGGCGGCCTCGAGATCCGGCCGGTGCAGGACTTCGGCGGCCCGACTCGGCCGCCGAAGGAGCAGGCGGACGGACTGAGCAGCTACGTCGTCTTGCTCTACGTCGATGAGGCACGCAGCGCGACGATGACACCGGAGGAACGTCAGGATCTGCTTGCTCGACACGGTGCCTTCCAAGCGGGCCACGACGCTTCGGTGCTCATCGGCGACGCGCTGCAACAGCGCCGGACGTGAGTGAGCGCGAGATCCCGGACGACCGCCTGCGCCTGATCTGCACCTGCTGCCACCCGGCGCTGGCGCCGGAGGCTCGCGTGGCGCTGACGTTGCGGCTGCTGTGCGGCCTGACCACCGCGGAGGTAGCGCGCTCGTTCCTGGTCAGTGAGTCGACGATGGCCGCGCGGATCACCCGGGCGAAGAAGAAAATCGCCACCGCACGGATTCCGTACCGGGTTCCGGCCGCGGCCGAGCTGCCGCAGCGGGTGGGTGCGGTGCTCGACGTCGTGCACCTGCTGTTCACCACCGGCCACACGGCGCCGGTCGGTGACGGGCTGACTCGCCCCGACCTCGTGGAGCGGGCCCTCGACCTGGCCCGGCTCCTGCGCCGGTTGCTGCCGGACGACCGGGACGTCGCCGGGCTGTTGGCACTGTTGCTGCTCACCGACTCCCGCCGCCACACCCGTACGGACGCCGACGGCCGGCTCGTGTTGCTGGCCGACCAGGACCGCGGAGCCTGGGA
Source organism: uncultured Jatrophihabitans sp. (assembly GCF_964244045.1). Taxonomy (NCBI): domain Bacteria; kingdom Bacillati; phylum Actinomycetota; class Actinomycetes; order Jatrophihabitantales; family Jatrophihabitantaceae; genus Jatrophihabitans; species uncultured Jatrophihabitans sp. The sequence continues at coordinate 64,028 of NZ_CAXTHK010000013.1, forward strand.
CCGCGCCGAGATCGCCGAGGGCATCGCTCTCGTGGACGAGGCGCTGCAGGCCCGCCCGCCGGGCCGGTTCGCACTGCAGGCGGCGATCGCGGCGGTGCATGCCGACGCGCCCAGCTGGGCGGCGACGGACTGGACCGAGCTCGTTGGTCTGTACGACGTCCTCGCCCGGGTGTGGCCGTCGCCGGTGGTGGACCTCAACCGCGCCGTGGCCGTGGGCTTTTCGGACGGCCCCGAAGCCGGTCTGGCCGAACTCGACCGGCTGGCCGGCGAGCCGCAGTTGGCCGGGTACAGCTACCTCGCCGCGGCGCGCGCCGACTTCCTGCGCCGGCTGGGCCGGGTCGCCGACGCGCGCGTTGCGTACGGGGAGGCCCTGCTGCTGACCGAGAATGCCGTGGAACGGGACTCCTTGCGGGGTCGACTGGCCGGGCTGTCCGAATGACGCGTTGCCCTGCTGGTGTCGGGCATCACCACAGTGCGGTGCCGGCGACGGCTCCCAGCCCCAGGCTGACGACCACGGCCGCGGCCAGGACGCGATGCAGGACCGGTCGGCACGTGGTCCGCGATAGGACCACGGCCAGCACACCGACAACGGCGTTCAGAACCAAGGCCCAACCGGCGAGGTCGTAGCTGTTCATCACCTGACCGCACGCCCCCGATCCGTCGGTGCCGGAGCAGGTGCCCACCCCGATGCCGATGAACACGTACGCGAACGCAGCGAGGTGCGTGAGCACGAGCTGCGAGATGCCGGCGGTGAGTAGCAGGTTGCGGGTCATGAGCCAACCCTTTACTCCCGGCCGAGCAGGCGCGTGAGTAGCGCTACTTACTCCCGCGCGCGGCCGCTAAAAAAGACCTGGATCTCGGCGATCCGGCCGCCCTGGACGGTGATGACCTCGGTGTTGCGGAAGCGCTCGGCGGTGTCCGCCAGCTCGTACTCGTAGAGGACGAACACCTGCTCGCCGACGGTGGAGGTGGCCACGATGCGTTGCGAGCGGAAGCGGGCCGCGGTGGGGAAGCAGCGCTCGAGGTAGGTGGTGCGGTCGATGTGATCGTCCTGCGGGCTCGTGAATCGCAGGCCCGGTGACAGCAGGACCTCGGCCGCGGTCCGGTCGCCGGCGCGGTAGGCGGCGAACATCCGTCGCACCACCTCGTGCGCCGGCAACCCGGCGGCGTCCGTCAACGCCTGCGCTCCCTCAACTACTCAGCGGAACGCGTCAATGCCGGTGAGCTGCGAACCCAGCACGAGCGTGTGCACCTCGTGCGTGCCCTCGTAGGTGTAGACGGTCTCGAGGTTCACCGCGTGCCGCAGTACGGGGTACTCGGTGGTGATGCCGCTTCCGCCGAGGATGGAGCGGGCCTCACGGCAGATGCCCAGAGCGGCCGAGACGTTGGCGAACTTGCCGAAGCTGATGTGGTGCGGCTTGATGCGGCCGGCGTCCTTGAGCACCCCGAGCCGCTGCGCCGTCATCTGCGCCTGCTGCAGGGACACCGCGAGGTCGGCGAACTTCTTCTGGGTGAGCTGAAAACCCGAGATCGGCTTGTCGAACGCGGTACGGGAACCGGCGTAATCGAGGGCTGACGCAAGAGCGTCGCGGGCCGCGCCGGTGACGCCCCAGACGATGCCGTAGCGGGCCTCGCTCAGTGCACCGAGCGGAGCGCGCAGACCGTTGCCCTCGGGCAGCCGGCTCGACTCCGGCACCCGCACGCCGTCGAGGATCAGCTCGCTGGTGACCGATGCGCGCAACGAGATCTTGTGGTGGACGTCCTGGGTGGTGAAGCCCTTCGTACCCTTCTCGACTAGGAAGCCGCGGACACCTTCGTCCGTGCGGGCCCAGATGACAGCGACGTCGGACAGCGAGCCGTTCGTGATCCACATCTTGGTGCCGTCGATGATCCAGTCGTCGCCGTCGCGACGCGCCCGGGTGCGCATGGCGCCGGGATCGCTGCCGGCGTCCGGCTCGGTGAGTCCGAAGCAACCCAGCAGCTCGCCCTTGGCCATGCCGGGCAACCACCGCTGCTTCTGTTCCTCGCTGCCGTAGGCGTGGATGCAGAACATGGCAAGCGAACCCTGGACGCTGACGAGCGAGCGCAAACCGGAGTCCACGGCCTCGACCTCGGCGCAGACGATGCCGTACTGCGAGGCGGTGGCCCCGGGGCAGCCGTAACCGTCGAGGTGCATGCCGAGCAGGCCGAGCTCGCCGCACTCCTGGGCGATCTCGCGGGCGGGCAGCGTGCCGGCCTCGAACCATTCGCGGATCTGCGGCCGCAGCCGGTCGTCGGCGAACTTGCGTACGGTGTCGCGCAGCAGGCGATCGTCCTGATCCAGGTCGTCGTCCAGGTCGAGCAGGTCCAGCCGGTCGAGTGCGTCGCTCATCGTCCTACCCTCGCTTCGCTCGGTTCGGCCGCCGAAGGACTTCTGTGCTCATGATCCGCTCCGCAAGCGTCGCTCATCGTCCTACCCTCGCTTCGCTCGGTTCGGCCGCCGAAGGACTTCT
>NZ_CAXTHK010000013.1:66619-104101 GCF_964244045.1 uncultured Jatrophihabitans sp.
GTGCTCATGATCCGCTCCGCAAGCGTCGCTCATGCCTGCACGCTACCCGGATCGCCGTCCGCCCAACGCTGCCACGATGCCGCGTGGGGCACCTCGCGTGAGATAGCGGGCCGACGGGTGCGCGCCGAACTCGACGGTGATGGCGACGCCGTAGTGATGCCTGGTGTACCAGCGGGTCATGCCGCCGTGGCAGACGCTGTGGCACCGGAACGGCTTGGCCCGTAGGCCGAGCTCGCGCTCGAGGCGCCGGCGCAGCGCGGGGTCGACGGCCCCGCCGTCGGTGGTGTCGACACCCGACAGTGGCTGGTGCAGCGACACGATGTCGTGCGGGCGGACGCGGAGCAGGAAGGCGCGGACGGCCCGCGACTCCGGTTCCGAGAGCGGCCGTGGGCCCGAGTAGTACTGCCCGGTCAACCGCGTCCAGGACACCGGCCAGTTGCGGTTGAGGTCGACGTGGTGGGCGTTCTGCCTGGTGTGGGCGGCGTCGCCGTCGGGGTTCATCGTCGGGATCACCCACAGGTTGACGCCGGAAATCCGGCCACCCCGGATCAGGGCATTCACGACCCGCACGCCGGCGTGCTCGTCACCGTGCATCTGGCCGATCACGACGTCCACGCGGCGCAAGCTGGGGTTGCCGAGGTGGTAGGCCACGATCGGCCGGTGCTGGACGCTGTAGCCGATCACCTGCCGCTGCAGAACCGGGCCGGCGGCCGCCTGACGGGTCGGGACGGTGATCAACGCTGCGGCCGCGAGGCCGACCAGGACCGTCGCGCCGCGGCGGTGCGGATGCGGCATGCGCACCTGCCCTCGTCGGCATTGGTGGGGCGCGAGCGTAACAGCGCGGACTACCCTCCTGGGATGCCCGAGCCGCTCGAGTTCGATCCGATCGACCGCGCCGGCGAGCTGTGGCAGCAGCACTGGCCCGATGAGGATCCCGACGTCTACGCCGCGATGCGCGCGGTCACCTCGATCATGCGGGCACACCAGATCCTGCTGGCTGAACTGGACGCCGTGCTGCGGCCCTTCGGCATCACCTTCAGCCGCTACGAGACCCTCGTGCTGCTGGTCCACGCCAGTCGCGGCGCGCTGCCGCTGTCGAAGATCGGCGAGCGGTTGCAGGTGCACGCCACCTCGGTCACGAACGTCATCGACCGGCTCGAGGGCGCCGGCCTGGTGCGTCGCGAGCCCAACCCGCGCGACGGGCGCGGCACGCTGGCGGTGATCACCGCCGAGGGCCGCGACATCGCAGCGAAGGCGACCGCGGAACTCAACTCCTGCCGCTTCGCGATGTCGGCGCTGCCGCGCGGTGACCTGGACCAGTTGTTCGCCGTCCTGCGCAAACTGCGCCTCGACGCTGCGGACTTCCGCGCCTGATCAGGTTGGAAGCGGACGCGACCGGGTCAGGTAGGCGTTGATGATGACGTCGTAGTCGTAGTCGACACCGTGCGCCTCGGCGCAGGTGATGATGACGATCCGTTTCGGCGTCTTCTCGTTCATCAGGCTGCGGACGTTGCCGGCCGCACTCTTGGCCACGCCGTAGACCTGCTTGACCGTGTACGTCAGCACGCCGGTGTGCGTCTTGAGGGTGATCGTCGATCCGTCGAGCACGGTGGTCGGGTAGATGGTGATGCCGTCGAGCTTCGCGGACCGGCCGGCCTTGACGTCGCGGACGATCTCCTTGGTGGCGGGCTCGGACGCCGGGTTCATCACCTCGAGGCGGTCCTGTGCCCAGGCGTGGCCGAGGATGTACGTGGTGGCCGACGTGCTTCCCGGCGCCACCCCGAAGTCCTCCTTCACCCAGCACACTGTGTGGTGCTGCTCGCCCGGCGGGTCGAGCGGGCGCACGTTCGCCATGCCGCACACGCGCGCATTGATCGTGTACGGCTGGCTCGCCGGGCCGGTCATGGTGAACCGGGTCGGCGCAGCAGCGCGGACCTCCTGGATCGCCACCGGGGTTGGTGTCGGGGAGGGCGTCGGGCGCACCGTCGGCGTCTGCGCCACGGGGCTGGGTGTCTTCGGGTGGCTCGGTCGGCTCGAGTCCGAGGGCCACAGCGCAATCGCCAGGACGAGCGCGGCGATGGCGCATCCGGCGCCGGTGGCATAGCCCCACCACCGTCTGCGCATAACACGCAGCGTATGCGCTGCCGCGGGTCAATGCGCGGCGTGAAAGAGCGCCACCGCGTGGGCCCGGCTGCGCGCGCCGAGCTTGGTGCGGATGTTCTCGACGTGTTTGTCGACGGTCCGTGGGCTGATGAACAGCAACCGGGCGATATCCGTTGTCTTGCGGCCGGCAGCGATGAGCCCCAGCACCTCCCGTTCCCGGATCGTCAATTCGTCCAGGACCCCCGGCTCGCGCCGGGCCTCGGCTGCCCGCAATGCGGCGTGGTGGAACGCCGCTCCGACGTGTTTTTGCACCTCACCGGCGACGGCCATGTCGTTGTCGTCGAAGTCCTTGTTCCAGCGATTGATGCCGATGCCCACGACCCGGGTGCTCGAGGCGAGCACGGCGAACGCAATCTGATGATTGGTCTCGAGAGGCCGGAACACCTCGCGCCACAGGTCGAGAGCCTGCAGGTCGGGCAGCGTGATGAAGTCCGACATCCGTCGTGGTGCGGGTTCCCCGGTGGCGGCGTAGTCGCGGACCAGCGGGTGCTCGTGCTGCAGCGCGTCGAAGGCGAACTCCAGATCGGCTCGTGGGGTGAGCTCGGGCTCGTACCACGTCCGGGTGCCGCCGGAGGACGGTGCGGCGACATCGATGTCGTTGTAACTGACGAGGTCGCACGGGACGAGGCGGCTGAGCTCGCGCACCAACACGTGGGCGACCTCGTCCGGATCGGCGGCCTCGTGCAGTTCGGCGAGCAACCGCAGCACGCCGATCGCGTCTTCTCTGCGCAGGTGCGAAACCGTGTCCTCCCCTCGAGGAAACGGGATGCTACCGGGCCCATGTTTCCCCGGCTGTGAGACTTCCAAGCAACGCCCAGAGAGCGGATGTGAGGACGTCACGGCAGAATTGTTCTTGTCCGGTTCCGCCGACCGTCGAGGTGTGCAGATGTGGCATGACATGTTCGTCGACCAGATCAGTTCCGGCGAGAAGATCCTGCGCACAGTGCTGGTCTACGCCCTGGTTGCAGTGCTCATCCGCCTCAGCGGCAAGCGCGGGCTGGCCGGGCTCAACACGCTCGACATCGTCGTCATGACGCTGCTGTCCAACGTCGTGCAGAACGCGATCATCGGCAACGACCTCAGCGTCACCGGCGGCGCGATCGGCGCCGCGACGTTGGTCGCGGTCAATGCGATCGCAAACCGGGTCGCGGTGCGTAGCGAGGTGTTCTCGCGATTGTTCGACGGCACCGACACGCAGGTGATCACCGACGGCAGGGTGCAGACCAAAGCGCTCCAGCGCCTGGGAATGAGCACGAAGACGCTGGACCACGCAGTTCGGATGCAGAACGGCGAGGACGTCTCGCAGGTCGCTGATGGCGTGCTCGAGCCGGGCGGGCAGCTGCTGCTCACGCTCCGCCCGCAGGAGCAGGGCGCGACGAAGGCCGACGTCGGCCGGCTGGCCGAACAACTCGCCCGGATCGAGCGTGCGCTGGACGGATTGGCAACTACTCGGACGTCCTAGTAAATTCGTTTAGATAGGTCTGCCCCTTCGAAATAAGGTCGTGCCATGGACGTAGAGCAGATCGCCGCCGGCCGCGCACGCTGGCAGGAGCGCTACAACGCCGCGCGTAAGACCGAGCGCGATTACACGACGCTGTCCGGCGACGAGGTCGAACCGGTCTACGGCCCGACCGACGCCGACTCGCGCATGGATCGCATCGGCTGGCCGGGGGAGTACCCGTTCACCCGCGGCATCCACCCCACCGGCTACCGCGGCAAGGCGTGGACGATCCGCCAGTTCGCAGGCTTCGGCAGCGCCCAGCAGACCAACGAGCGCTACAAGATGATCCTGGCCGAGGGCGGCGGTGGGCTGTCGGTGGCCTTCGACATGCCCACCCTCATGGGCCGCGACAGCGACGACCCGCGCTCACTGGGCGAGGTCGGGCACTGCGGTGTGGCCATCGACTCGGCCGCCGACATGGAGGTGCTCTTCGACGGCATCGACCTCGGGGCGACGACCACCTCGATGACGATCTCGGGACCCGCTGTCCCGCTGTTCTGCATGTACGTCGTCGCGGCGGAGCGGGCCGGCGTCGACCCGAAGACGCTCAACGGCACACTGCAGACCGACATCTTCAAGGAGTACATCGCACAGAAGGAATGGGTCTATCCGCCCGAGCCGCACCTGACACTGATCGGCGACCTGATGGAGTACGTGGCCACCGAGGTGCCGGCCTACAAGCCGCTGTCGGTGTCGGGCTACCACATCCGCGAGGCCGGAGCGACGGCCGCGCAGGAGCTCGCCTTCACCCTCGCCGACGGGTTCGGCTACGTCGAGCTCGGGCTGTCCCGCGGGCTGGACATCGAGCAGTTCGCCCCCGGCCTGTCGTTCTTCTTCGACGCGCACATCGACTTCTTCGAGGAGATCGCGAAGCTGCGGGCGGCGCGGCGCATCTGGGCACGTTGGTTGCGCGACGTCTACGGCGCGAAGACCGACAAGGCCCAGTGGCTGCGCTTCCACACCCAGACGGCGGGTGTCTCGCTGACCGCGCAGCAGCCCGAGAACAACATCGTGCGCACGGCTGTCGAGGCCATGGCCGCGGTGCTGGCCGGGACGAACTCGCTGCACACCAACGCGCTGGACGAGGTGCTGGCCCTGCCGTCGCGGAAGGCGGCACAGATCGCGTTACGCACCCAGCAGGTCATCGCTGAGGAGACCGGCGTGCTCAGCGTTGCCGACCCGCTCGGTGGATCCTGGTACGTCGAGGCACTTACCGATCGCCTCGAGGCCGAAGCCGAGAAGATCTTCGCCCGCATCAAGGACCTCGGCGGCGACGGCACTATTACCGCGGGTCTGCTGCGCGGCATCGAGGACGGCTGGTTCATCACCGAAATCGCCGACTCGGCGTTCGCCTACCAGGTGGCGCTCGAGAAGGGCGACAAGCGGGTGGTCGGCGTCAACACGCTCACTGGTGACGTCGGCGAGCCACTTGACATCCTGCGTGTCTCGCACGAGGTCGAACTCGCCCAGCGTGCGCTGGTGGCCGAGCGTCGCGCCGGTCGCGATCAGGCTGTGGTCGATGCCGCTCTCGGGCGGATGGTCGACGACGCGGCGAACGGCCGGAACACCGTCCCCGCCATGCTCGACGCCGCCCGCGCCGAGGCCACGCTCGGCGAGATCTGCAACGCCTTCAAGCCGATGTGGGGCGAGTACCGGGAAGTCGCCCGGTTCTGAGAGCCAGAGGCTGAACGACAGCAAGGTGCGCGACGTATCTGACGCGGTGGTTGAGGTTTCTCGCCGATACCCCGCCACCGGGTAAGGGAAGTGGCCGTCCCGGGCGGGCCGGATCAGTCCCGCGTCGACACGAAGATGCAGAAGGGGTGACCCGCGGGGTCGGCGTAGACGTAGAGCTGTTCATCCGGATCGTCGGAACAGTCTCGGAGTAGTCGAGCGCCCAGCCGGATGACCCGTTCGTGCTCACTCGTCAACGCCTCGGCGCTGGACACTGTGAGGTCAAGGTGTTCCTGCTGCGGCACGTTGCCCTTCGGCCAGGTCACGTCGGGCAGCGCGTCGACGAGCTGGAAGGCGACGGCGACGCCGCCGGCAGGATTGTCGAGCACCAACCAGTCCTCGCCGTCCGTGGGAGTCTCGTCGCCCGGTCGATAACCCCAGGCGAGCAGCTCTCGATAGAACTCGGCGAGCGCGCGGACGTCGGTGCAGTCGAGGACGACCTGTCGAAGTCGTGCAGTTTCCGTCATGCGAACGATGCTGCCATCAGCCACTGCCGACGTTGCCGACGGTGCCGACGTCGACGATCAGTTCGCCGTGCGACGGAACCGGCGCGATGATCCGGTTCCGTGCCCGGAGCAACGGAGCGACGGTGACGCCCACGCTCGCCACCATGACCAGCCCGACGCCGATCAACGTGGCCGCCGGCAGCGATTGGCCGAGCACGAGGTACCCGGCGATCGCACCGACACCCGGGTTCAGGCTGGTCAGGACTCCGAATACGGCGGTGGCCAGCCGGCGCAGGGCCAACAGGTCGAGGCTGTACGGGATCGCGCTCGACAGCACGCCCACGGCCAGCCCGATCGCGGCAGTGGAGGGCCGCGTCAGGTCACCGACTCCGGCACTCAGCAGCCCGACCGGCAGCATGATCAGCGCGCCAAACACGCAACCCGTCGCCAGCCCCGCGAGGCCGCTGCCCGATCGCCCCATCCGCCCGCTGAGCAGGACGTAGGCGGCCCAGCAACACGCCGCGGCGAGGGCGAACGCCACGCCGGCGGTGTCGCCGCCGGACAGTTCGCCGCCGATCAGCAGCACGCCGGCCGCCGCCGGCACCGCCCACACCCGGGTGGCCCACGAGCCGGCGGTGACGATCGCGACCGTCAACGGCCCGAGGAACTCGAGGGTGATCACGGTGGCCAGCGGCAGGCGGTCGAGCGCCAGGTAGAGCGTGACGTTCATGCAGGTGAAGACTCCGCCGAACAGCATCGCGGAGCGCGCATCGCCACCCGACCAGTGGCGTCGCCAAGGCCGGGCCAGCAGGCACAGCACCACGGCCGCGCCCACCAGACGCAGGCTGACGGTGCCTACCGGTCCGACGCGAGAGAACAGGTGCGCTGCCAGCGCGGCACCGAACTGCACCGAAGCCACGCTCGTGACCGCCAGGGCGGTGCCGAGTGCGGGCGCCGGAGTGGTCGGGCTGCTGGTCACGGTAGCGACGCTAGGCCGCTGACCGACGGCGACGGAAATGCTCCCACCGCGGCACTTATGCTCAACAGTCATGAGCGCGGTCGGGCAAATGAGCACGGTCTATCCATGAGCACAGTCGAGGTGCGGCACCTGCTGGCGCTCGTCGCGCTGACCGAGGAGGGCACCTTCACGGACGCCGCGATCCGCCTCGGGATCACCCAATCCGCGGTCTCGCGGACCATCCGGTCCTTAGAGGCGGTGGTCGGGAGTCGGCTCGTCGAGCGTACGACTCGCTCAGTGGCGCTGACGCCCGGTGGCGTGCGTTGTTACCACGCTGCCGTGCAGGCCCTCGCCGCAGTCGATGCGGTGCTCGACGCCGCGCAGGACCGCAGTCGGCCGCTGCGCTTCGGCTACTCGTGGTCGGCGCTGGGCCGGCACACGACAACGGTCCTGCGCCGCTGGCGCTCCGAGCACGCCGAGGTGGCGCTCGAGGTGCACCGTTTCGACGAGCGCGACGGCGGGTTGGCCCGCGGCCGGGCCGACGTCGCAATCGTGCGTGGCGAGTTCGCGCAGCCGGGGATCACCACCCGGCGGCTGTTCGCGGAGCCACGGCTGGCCGTGTTGCCCGTCGGGCACCGGCTGGCCGGCGCGTCGTCGGTGCGCCTCGCCGACCTCGTCGAGGACACCGTGCTGACCACCGCGTACGGCACGACCACCCTCGACCTCTGGCCGGCCGGGCAGCGACCGGCCCGCTCGCTGCGCGTCGACAACACCGACGAGTGGCTGACGGAGATCGCGGGCGGCCTGGCCATCGGGGTCACCGCCGAGTCGACGGCCGTGCAGCACCCACACCCGGGCGTCGTGTTCGTCGCCCTGACGGACGGTGGCGAGATCGACGTCTACCTCGCGTGGCCCACCGCACAGGCGCATCCGGCGGTGGCCGACTTCGTTGCGCTCGTCGAGGAGGTCAGCGACCGGGGCCGGTCGCGATCGGCGTCGGAGCCTCGAGCTGGAAGTGCGGGTTCTCGATGATGCCGAGCACCGCACCGCCCGGTTCTCGGACGGTGGCAACCCGGATGCCTTCGCCGACGTCGCGGACGGCCTCGTTGTCGTTGGCTCCGGCATCGAGCAGAGTTGCGAGCGCTACCGCAACGTCGGGAACGCCCCAGTAGGTGACCGGACCGACCGAAGCTTCGAGGTCCGGATCAAGCGCCAGTTCGTAGCCGGCGACGTTGAAGCCGACGTAGAACTCGGCGTCGAAGTACGGGTCGGTGCCGAGCACAGCGGTGTACCACTCCTTGCTCGCGGCGAGGTCCGGCGCGGGGTAGATGACGGTGCGCAGACCCAGGAACATGACGGCCTCTCCTTCTCCGGTGCAGACGTCAGCAGACCACGTAACGGCCGTATTCGCGCACGACGGTGACGTCGACGGAGTCCTGCAGGCTGCTGTCGGAGCGCTCGATCTCCAGCGGCACCGACCACCGGTTCTTGTCGAGCTGGTCCGCGGCGCCGGTGGACACCCCGGTCGCGCCGACGAGCGCCAGGCGCACCACGGCGCTGGAGCGCGAGCCCACGGCGCACTCGAGCCGACGGCGGGCGGCGGTGTCGCCGTGCACGAGCGCCGTGCCCCACGCACGCGCCGCGGTGCGGGGTCCGCGACTGGCCGACGACGTGTCGACCAGCAGGCTGGTCAGCGTGATGGCCGCGGCCACCACCACGAGCACCACGGCCAGACCGATCAGCCCGGCGCGGCGAGAGCTCGTGTCGGCATCGTCATCATCATCGTTGGCGCCGCCGAGGAAGTACTCGTCCTCGGGCTCGGGGTCCACCCGAGCATTGTGGCCGACACCGGTCCCGGCGGGGGTTGGCCCGTCCGGTTAACTGGAGCCATGCGTCCCGGTGCCCCACGGCGCGGCCCTGCCGGCCAGCGTCCCGCCAGTCCCGCCCAACCCAGCGCCGCCATGGCGGCCGCGATGTCCGGGGCCGTTGACCTTGCGGCGCTGAAGGCGCGCAACGAGGCCGCGGCCCGCGCTGCCGAGGCGCCGCTGCCGGCGGCCGGCACGGCGGTCATTGACGTCACCGAGGCCGGATTCCAGGCCGACGTCCTCGACCGCTCGTTCCAGGTGCCGGTGCTGCTCGACCTGTGGGCCGACTGGTGCCAACCCTGCAAACAACTCTCGCCGATCCTCGAGAAGCTGGCAGCCGAGGCCAACGGCGCCTGGGTGCTCGCCAAGATCGACGTCGACGCCAACCAGCGCATTGCGCAGGCGCTGCAGGTGCAGAGCATCCCCGCCGTGTTCGCGGTGATCGGCGGGCAGCTCGTGCCGGGTTTCCAGGGCGCGTTGCCCGAGGCCCAGATCCGCGAGTTCATCGACGCTGTCATCGCCGCCGGCCAGGAGGCGGGGCTGCCCGGCGCGTCGGGCCAACCCACTGACGAGCCGGCCGCCGCCGAGCCCCCGCCCGAGCCCGAGGACCCGCGCTTCACTGCGGCCGAGGACGCGCTCGAGGACGGCGACTACGCAGTGGCCATCGAGCGCTATCAGGCGATTCTGGCCCAGGAGCCGGCCAACGTCGACGCGACGCTGGCGCTCGGGCAGGTGCGGCTGATGCAGCGGCTGGAGTCCGTCGACCCGCAGGCCGCCGCGAAAGCCGACGCCGCACCCGACGACGTCGACCTGCAGCTGGCTGCCGCCGACCTCTCGCTGGCCGCCAACGACGTGCCCGGTGCGTTGGATCGTCTACTGCAGGCCGTCGTGCGGCTCAGCGGTGACGACCGTGACCGCGTTCGCCAGCGGTTGCTGGACTTCTTCGAGCTGCTCGGCCCAGACGATCCGCGGGTGCCGCCGGCGCGGCGTCAGCTGACGCGTGCGCTGTTCTAGCTCGAATCGACGGTCAATCGACACCGCCGGCCGGCCGCGGTAGCAGCTGGCCGGCGGTGAACGTTTGTGCGCCGAATCCCCCCGGTCCGGCGTGCAAACGCGGCGATCTCAGTGAGTGTGTCACGCGCAGACTCGAACTAAACCGCTTGAGGGCTGCCGCTTTGCGTGCAAAACCCATTGCCCTCGGTCCGCTTGGCCGGGTGTCCGGAATGTCGGCCGAATCGCAACGCCGAGTGATCAATTGTGCACTGAACGCTATGCGACCTACTTCACACCAGGGACGAACCGGATTCGTGCTCGTCGATGACGGTGGCGGCGTTGGCGTGGCGGAACCACACGGTGCCGAGCGGCGGGACCCGCAGCCGGGCGGAGGCGGGCTGGCCGTGCCACGCCTCCTCGACCGCCTCGACCCCGCCGAAGTTGCCCACCCCGGAGCCGAAGTAGGCATCTGCGTCGGTGTTGACGATCTCGTCCCACCGGCCCGCGAAGGGCAGCCCGAGCTGGTACTGCTCGTGCGGCACTGAGGAGAAGTTCGAGACGCAGGCCAGCACCGAACCGTCGTCACCGAAGCGCAGGAACGAGTAGACGTTGCCCTTGGCATCGTTGGCGTCGATCCAGTGGAAGCCGTCCTCGGTGGTGTCGCGCGACCACAGCGCACCAGTGTCGGTGTAGGCACGATTGAGGTCGGTGATCAGCCGCAGGATGCCACGGTGGCCCGGGTCGTCGGTGAGCTCCCAGTCAAGCGAGCGGGATTCGGCCCACTCGCGCGACTGCCCGAACTCCTGGCCCATGAATAGCAGCTGCTTGCCCGGGTGCGCCCACATGTAGGCATACATCGCCCGCAGGGTGGCCAGCTGCTGCCAGCGGTCGCCCGGGATCTTGTTGATCAGCGAGCCCTTGCCGTGCACGACCTCGTCGTGCGACAGCGGCATGACGAAGTTCTCGGTGTAGGCGTACATCATCGAGAACGTCAGCTCGTTGTGGTGGTACTGCCGGTAGATCGGCTCGTGCGACAAGTAGCTGAGGGTGTCGTGCATCCAGCCCATGTCCCACTTGAAGCCGAAGCCGAGCCCGCCCAGGTGCGTGGGCCGGGTGACGCCCGGCCAGGACGTCGACTCCTCGGCGATGGTGATGGCACCGGGCACCCGCTTGTAGACGGTGGCGTTCATCTCCTGCAGAAAGCCGACCGCCTCGAGGTTCTCGCGGCCGCCGTACACGTTCGGCGTCCACTGGCCCTCGGGGCGCGAGTAGTCGAGGTAGAGCATGGAGGCCACGGCATCGACGCGCAGGCCGTCGATGTGAAACTCCTCCAGCCAGTACAGGGCGTTGGCGACGAGGAAGTTGCGGACCTCGCTGCGGCCGAAGTCGAAGACGTAGGTACCCCAGTCGAGCTGCTCGCCGCGCCGTGGGTCGCCGTGCTCGTACAGCGGGGTGCCGTCGAAGCGGCCGAGCGCGAACGCGTCCTTCGGAAAGTGCGCCGGTACCCAGTCGACGATCACGCCGATGCCGGCCTGGTGCAGCGCGTCAACGAGGAAGCGGAACTCATCGGGGTTGCCGAAGCGCGCCGACGGTGCGTAGTAGGACGACACTTGGTAACCCCAGGAGCCGCCGAACGGGTGCTCCGCGACCGGCAGGAACTCGACGTGCGTGAACCCGGTTTCGACGACGTAGTCGACGAGCTGCTGAGCGAGCTCGCGGTAGGACAACCCCATCCGCCACGAGCCGATGTGTACCTCGTAGATGGACATCGGTGCCTTGTGCCACTCGGTCTGCGCACGCCGGGTGAGCCACTCGTCGTCGGCCCAGGTGTAGTCGACGGTGTGCACCACCGATGCGGTGGCCGGCGGGACCTCGGTGGCGAAGGCCATCGGGTCGGCCTTCTGGCGCCACTCGCCGTCCTGGCCGAGGATCTGGAATTTGTAGGCGGCGCCGTCGCCGACCCCGGGGACGAACAGCTCCCAGACGCCGCTCGAGCCGAGCGAGCGCATGGGCAGGCTCGTGCCGGACCAGAAGTTGAAGTCGCCCATGACCCGAACACCCTGCGCGCTGGGTGCCCACACCGCGAACGACGTGCCGGACACCGGGCCGCCGGGGGTGTCGTAGCTGCGCACATGCGCCCCGAGGACCGTCCACAGGTTCTCGTGGCGGCCCTCGCCGATCAGGTGCAGGTCGACCTCGCCGAGGGTGGGCAGCCAGCGGTACGGGTCGTCGACGGTGAAGGTCTGCCCGTCGGAGTAGGCGACCTCGATGCGGTAGTCCGAGGGCGGGCCGTCGATCGTGGTCTCGAAGACGCCACTGTCGTGAATCCGGGTCATCTCGACGCGCTGGTCGTTCATCAGCACGGTGGCGCTCGACGCGTCCGGGCGCAGCGTGCGCACGATCGTCCGGTCCCCCGAGGGGTGCGTGCCCAGGATGCCGTGCGGGTTGTGATGCGCCCCGCCGACCAACTGGTCGAGCTCCTCGCGCGAGAGCGGCGGGGCGTCGACGACTGTCACCGGTTCGGCCACTGGCTTGGGCTTCGGCTTGCGGGCGGGTGACTTGCGCGCCGGCTGCTCGTCGATCGGCTTGCTCATCAGGCAATTCCTCCGTCGGTGGCGATCCGCGTCAGTGACGCGAGCGGGATCGGCAACCAGGTCGGGCGGTTGCGGGCCTCGTACACAGCCTCGTAGACGGCCTTGTCGGCCTCGAACGCACTCAGCAGGACGGCGTGGTCGCGCGGGTCGGTGCCGGCCACCTCGGTGTAACCCGTGAGGAACGCCTCGCGATTGCGAGAGGACCACTCATTGGCGCGATAGCGCTGCTGCGAATCGTTGTGCGGGTCGCCGCCGAACTCGATGACCCGGTGGTGGCCGGCGTACTCGAACGAGCGCAGCATGCCGGCGACGTCGCGCAGCGAGAAGTCGAACGACCGGCGCGCATCGATAGCGGCCATCGGCTCGCCCTCGAAATCGATCAGCACCCAGCGGTAGACGGTGCGCAGCACCTGGCCCAGGTGCAGGTCGCCGTGAATGCGCTGCAGGGGGACCGCCTCGGTGAGCTCAGCGACCTGATCGAAGGCAGCGGACAGCCCGTCGGCGACCTCGGCCAACTGCGGCACGACCGTGATGGCCCACTGCAGCCGTTCGTGCATCGCCGCGGCGCGGGCCTGCAGCTCTTCGCGGGAGGCGTCGCGGGTGCCGAACGCAGTGGCGAGATCGGCGTGCACCCGCGCGACGGCCGAGCCCAGGCGTTCGGCCTCGCCTGCGAAGTCGCCACCGGCCTCGTCGGCGTGCAGGTCGGCCTCGGCCATCAGGTCGCGCACGCTGGCCTTGGCGAGTTCCCACCCGTCGGTAGCGCTCGAGAGGAACTGCTGCAGCATGGCCAGCGACGTGCGCTCGCCCTCGACATCGACCTCGGCCGCACCGAGCAACCGGGCGACGTTGGGCGCCTCGAGACGGCTGAGCTCGCCCTGCACCTCGATGTCGGGGTTCACGCCGGGCTGCAGGCGTCGGAACACCTTCATGATCGCGACGTCGCCGAAGATCATCGAGGTGTTGGACTGCTCACCGGACAGCACGAGGCTGGACTCGTCGACCGGGATCTCGTCGGGTTCGACGAACCGGGTGAAGCGGACCGGACCCGCCGCCGCCTCGTCGCGGATGCCGACCAGCCATGCGTGGGTGACGTCCTTGTCGTGCAGCGCGTCGTAGATCCAGCGGGTGCCGCCATCGGTGGGCACCGTGCCGAGCAGGACGTGGTCGAGCGTGCCGTGCGGCTCGGAACGAGCCACGAGCGGGACCGCGTACGTCTCTGTCTCATCGCCACCGTAAGTGACGCGGGCCGTCCAGATCGTGACCTGCGGAGCGATGGCCTGCAGCTCGCCGAGACGCGTGACCGTGATCTCGAACTCCCGGCCCTTGCCGGCGAACCAGCGCTGAGTGGGCAGCCACGCCTCGATGAGCTGACGAACGAGATCGTGCACCTCGCCGGAAGTGTGCTCCGCGGAACTCATATGCCACCTTCCAGGTCGTGCTCGTGCTCGTGCTCGTACTCGCGCTCGTGGTCACCCAGTGCGGCAGGTTCGGCGTCCGAGGTGTGCAGTCGAGGGATGCGCAGCCAGTAGAAGCCGTGCCCGGCCAGGGTGAGCAGGTAGGGCAGCTCGCCGATCTCGGGGAACTGCGCGCCACCGGACAACTCGATGGGCGAGGCACCCCGCCACGGCCGCAAATCCAGTTCAACGGCCTGCGGGAAGCGCGAGAGATTATTGACGCACAGGACGATGTCGTCGCCGAACTCGCGCACGAAACTCAGCACCGACGGGTTGCTACCGCCGAGATCGGTGAACGTCCCGAGGCCGAAGGCTGGATTCGCCTTGCGCACCTGGATCATCCGCCGCGTCCAGTGCAGCAGTGAGGAGGTGTTGCGCGTCTGCGACTCGACGTTGGTGACCTGGTAGCCGTAGATCGAGTCCTGGTTGGTCGGCAGGTAGAGCCGGCCCGGGTCGGCGGTCGAGAAGCCGGCGTTGCGGTCGGGCGTCCACTGCATGGGCGTGCGCACGCCGTCGCGGTCACCGAGCCAGATGTTGTCGCCCATGCCGATCTCGTCGCCGTAGTACAGGACGGGCGAGCCGGGCAGCGCCAGCAGCAGTGCGGTGAACAGCTCGATCTGGTCGAGGTCGTTCTCGAGCAGCGGGGCCAGCCGTCGACGAATGCCGATGTTGGCCTTCATCCGTGGGTCCTTCGCGTACTCGTTCCACATGTAGTCGCGCTCTTCGTCCGTCACCATCTCGAGCGTCAGCTCGTCGTGGTTGCGCAGGAAGATGCCCCACTGGCAGCTCTCGGGGATGGCCGGGGTCTGGCTCATGATCTCCGAGATCGGGTAGCGACTCTCGCGGCGCACGGCCATGAAGATGCGCGGCATGACCGGGAAGTGGAACGCCATGTGGCACTCGTCGCCGCCGGTGGCCGGATCGCCGAAGTACTCGACGACGTCGGCCGGCCACTGATTGGCTTCGCACAGCAGCACGCGGTCCGGGTAGTCGCGATCGACCTCCTTGCGCACCCGCTTGAGGAAGTCGTGGGTCTCGGGCAGGTTCTCGCCGTTGGTGCCGTCACGGACGTAGAGGTAGGGCACCGCGTCGAGCCGGAACCCGTCGATCCCGATGTCTAGCCAGAACCGCAGCGACTCGATGATTGCCGACTGCACGGCGGGGGAGTCGAAGTTCAGGTCCGGCTGGTGGCTGAAGAAGCGGTGCCAGAAGTACTGCTTGCGCACCGGGTCGAACGTCCAGTTCGACGGTTCGGTGTCGACGAAGATCACGCGCGCGTCGGGGTAGCGGGTGTCGTCGTCGGACCAGACGTAGAAATCTCCGTAGTCACCGTCAGGATCGTTGCGGCTGGCCTGGAACCACGCGTGCTGGTCGGAGGTGTGGTTCATGACGAAGTCGACGATCACCCGCATGCCGCGCTCGTGACATGCGTCGAGGAAGTGCTTGAAGTCCTCGATGGTGCCGAACTCGGGCAACACCTGCGTGTAGTCGCTGACGTCATAGCCGCCGTCGCGCAGCGGCGACTGGTAGAAGGGCGGCAGCCACAGGCAGTCGACGCCGAGCCACGACAGGTAGTCGAGCTTGTCGGTGAGGCCGCGTAGGTCGCCGGAGCCGTCGCCGTTGGAGTCGGCGAAGCCGCGAACGAGCACCTCGTAGAAGACGGCGCGCTTGAACCATTCGGGGTCCTGGCTCACCTGGGGTGCCACCGGCTCGGCGTCGACGGGCTGTGGGGTCGTCACGGGGTTTGTCATGGGCCTTTCCGTGGGCTCAGGGCGTGACGGCGAAGATGTGCGCGGCACGGGTGAGTGGGTCGAGGCGGACGTAATTGCGCTCGCCCCAGCGATATTCTTCACCGCTGAGCAGGTCGCGCACGCCGAACCCGGCCTCGGCCGAGTAGGGCGTCATGCCCAGCGCCTCGAGGTCGAGGCGGACAGTGGCCTCGCCCCACTGGTGCGGGTTGAACGTGACGGCCACGATGATCGTGTCGCCGCTGGTCTCGTCCCGTTTGCTGAACACGCTGATGTCGGGGTTGTCGACCTCATGAAAGGTAACGTCGCGCAACTGCTGCAGCGCAGGGTGCTCCCGGCGGATCTCGTTGAGCCGCGTGATCAGTGGCACCAGCGAGCGTCCATCAGCGATCGCTGCGGCGAAGTCGCGCGGCCGCAGCTGGTACTTCTCGGAATCCAGGTACTCCTCGCTGCCCGGTCGAACGGGCAGATGTTCGTAGAGTTCGAAGCCCGAGTACACCCCCCACGTCGGCGACGTGGTGGCAGCCAGCACGGCGCGAATGGCGAAGCCGGCCGGCCCGCCGGTCTGCAGCGACTCGTGCAGGATGTCGGGCGTGTTGACGAAGAAGTTCGGCCGCATGTAGTGCGCCGAGTCGGCGAGCTCGTCGATGTATTCCTCGAACTCTTCCCGCTCGGTGCGCCAGGTGAAGTAGGTGTAGCTCTGGTGGAACCCGACCTTGGCGAGCTCGTGCATCATGGCCGGCCGGGTAAAGGCCTCGGCCAGGAACAGCACGTCCGGGTCGGTTCTGCGGACCTCGCCCAGCAGCCAGTGCCAGAAGTTGATCGGCTTGGTGTGCGGGTTGTCGACGCGGAAGATGCGCACGCCGGCGTCCATCCAGTGCCGCACGATGCGCAGGCACTCGGCGTACAGGCCCGTGGGGTCGTTGTCGAAGTTCAGCGGGTAGATGTCCTGGTACTTCTTCGGCGGGTTCTCGGCGTACGCGATCGTGCCGTCGGGTTTGGTGGTGAACCACTCGGGGTGGCTGGTGACCCACGGATGGTCGGGCGCGCACTGCAGTGCGAGGTCGATGGCGACCTCCATGCCGAGCTCGCGGGCGCGCGCGACGAAGGCCTTGAAGTCGGCCATCGTGCCGAGCTCGGGGTGGATCGCGTCGTGACCGCCCTCGGCCGAGCCGATCGCCCAGGGTGAGCCGACGTCCCAGCTGGCCGCGACCAGCGTGTTGTTCGGTCCCTTGCGGTTGACCTCGCCGATCGGGTGGATCGGTGGCACGTAGACGACGTCGAAGCCGAGCGAGGCGACGTAGTCGAGGTGCTCGGTCGCGTCCTTGAACGTGCCGTGCCGCGAGGGTTTGGCGGGCGCAGCCGGGTCGTGGGCGAGCTCTGCGCCGATCGAGCGCGGGAAGAACTCGTACCACGACCCGTACAGAGCGCGGGTGCGGTCGATGAACAGCGGGTAGCGCGGCGAGGTGATTACGTACTCGCGCACCGGGAAGTCATGCACGAGCTGTTGCAGGTACGTGTCGAATGCGGGCGCCACCCGGTGCGCGACGTCGAGCGTGCTGTCGCGCAGCGCGGAGGCGGCCGCCGCGGCGCGGATCCGCTCGGCCTTCGACAGCGCCTTGGCGAGCTGGTCGAACAGCCGGGCGCCGGTCTCGAAGTCGTTGGCGAGGTCCTCGCTGCCCTGCCCCGCCTCGATCTTGACCGTGACGGCGTGGTGCCACGTGGCGAGCGGGTCGCTCCACGCCTCGACGCTGAACGAAGCGGGGCCCGGCTCGGTGAAGATGAGGTCCGCGTGCATCCGGTCGGTGCCCGGCGCGCCGGGTGCCATGCGCACCGTCGCCACCTTCTTGCCCGCGGCGTCGCGGACGACGACGTTGGCGCCGATGGCGTCGTGGCCCTCGCGGAAGACCACCGCGCTGATCGGGATGCGTTCGCCGACGACCCCTCGTGCCGGGAACTCACCGAGCACGGTGGAACCGACTACGGGGCTGACCTTCGTGAGTCCGAATCGTCCTACCACCCCGAGCACCCTACCCACCGTCAGTGGTTGTTCTGCACCTCCCACGAGGACGCGACGGGTCTTGATGACGAGCTGCTGCTGAGCTACTGAAAGCCTTTGCGGTGCTGCTAGCGTTTGCGGGCGTGAAAGCACTCCGCAGGCTGACCGTCCGCGCCGCGTTCCCCTCGCAACTGACGAAGCTCGGCGACCTCGTCGCGAACCTGCGCTGGTCGTGGCACACCGAATCTCTCGACCTGCTCGAGTCGGTGGACCCCGACCTGTGGCGGGCCAGCGGGCACGATCCCGGCCACATGCTGGCGATGGTCACGCCGCAGCGCTTCGCCCAGCTCGCCGCCGACCGCAAGTTCCTGCGGCGTCTCGAGGACCTCTCCGAGGATCTGTCCGAGTACCTCACCCAGCCGCGCTGGTACCAGGACCAGCAAGCCGGCGGTTCCCAATACCCCGCCTCGATCGGCTACTTCTCGCCCGAGTTCGGCATCACCGAGGTCCTGCCGCAGTACTCCGGTGGTCTCGGCATCCTGGCCGGCGATCATCTCAAGGCGGCCAGCGACCTCGGTGTGCCGATTATCGGCGTCGGCCTGCTCTACGGCGCGGGCTACTTCCGCCAGTCGCTCTCGCGCGACGGCTGGCAGCTCGAGCACTACCCGTCCTTGGATCCGCAGGGCCTGCCGGTCAAGGCCCTGCTCGACGCCGCCGGTGCGCCGGTCCGCGTGTCGCTGGCCCTGCCCGGTTCGCGCACGTTGCACGCTGCGGTGTGGGTGGCGCAGGTCGGCCGCGTCCCGCTGCTGCTGCTCGACAGCGACATCGAGGAGAACGACGCCGAGGCCCGCCTCGTCACCGACCGGCTCTACGGCGGCGGCCCCGACCACCGCCTCGAGCAGGAGCTGCTGCTCGGCGTCGGCGGCGTGCGCGCAATCCGCGCCTACTGCGCGGCCACCGGCGTGCCGGCGCCGTCGGTCTTTCACACCAACGAGGGGCACGCCGGCTTCCTGGGCGTCGAGCGCATCCGCGAGCTCGTCGAGTCCGACGGACTGGCCTTCGACGAGGCACTGCAGGCCGTGCGCGCCGGCACCGTCTTCACCACCCACACACCGGTGCCGGCCGGCATCGACCGCTTCGCGCGCGATCTCGTGGCCGCGCACCTGACCGGCCTGGCCGGTTCCCTGCCTGCCGACCGGGTGCTTGCCCTCGGCGCCGAGGAGGATCCCTCGATCTTCAACATGGCGCACATGGGCCTGCGGCTCGGGCAGCGCGCCAATGGCGTCTCGTTGTTGCACGGCGAGGTCAGCCGGGGCATGTTCGCCAACCTCTGGCCCGGCTTCGATCAGGCCGACGTGCCGATCACCTCGGTGACCAACGGCGTGCACGCGCCGACCTGGATGTCGCGCGAGATCCTCGAGGTCGTCGAGCGCGAGGTGGGCGCAGCTGCCGTCGCCGGCGGCGGCGCATGGGACGCCGTCGACAAGATCAGCGACGCCGATCTGTGGCGGGTACGCAACGTGCTGCGCGAGCGGCTGGTCGGCGAGATCCGCCGGCGGGTGCATGCGTCGGGTCTGCAGCGCGGGATGAGCGAAGCGGAGCTGGGTTGGGTCTCTACCGCCTTCGACTCCGACGTGTTGACCATGGGTTTCGCGCGGCGTGTTCCGTCCTACAAGCGGCTGACGTTGATGCTGCGCGACCCCGAGCGCCTCAAGAGCCTGCTGCTCGACCCGCAGCGCCCGGTCCAGATCGTCATCGCCGGCAAGAGCCACCCGGCCGACGACGGCGGCAAGCAGCTCATCGCCCAGATGGTGCGCTTCGCCGACGACCCGGCGGTGCGGCACCGCATCACCTTCCTGCCTGACTACGACATCGGCATGGCGCGCTACCTCTACTGGGGCGTCGACGTGTGGTTGAACAACCCGCTGCGTCCGCTCGAGGCGTGCGGAACGTCCGGCATGAAGGCCGCCCTGAACGGCGCGCTGAACCTGTCGATCATGGACGGGTGGTGGGACGAATGGTTCGACGGCGACAACGGCTGGGCCATCCCGTCGGCCGACGGTCTCGGCGACGCCGACCGGCGTGACGACCTCGAAGCCACCGCGCTGTACGACCTGATCCAGAACAACGTCGCGCCGCGCTTCTACGACCGCGCGGGGGATGCGGCGCCCACCCGCTGGGTGCAGATGGTGCGGCACACCCTGAAGTCGCTCGGGCCGAAGGTGCTGGCCAGCCGGATGGTGGCCGAATACGTCAATCGGTTGTACGCGCCGGCCGGCCTGTCCTCCGAGCGGATGTGCGCCGACAACTTCGCTGCCGCCCGCGACCTCGCGGCGTGGACGACGAAGGTCCGCGCGGCGTGGCCGGCGGTGTCGGTGCTGCACGTCGACTCGCAGCTGTCCGGAGTGGGTGACGCCCAGGTCGGCGACATCATGACCCTGCGCGCTGAGGTGGCTCTCGGCGGGCTCGAACCGTCGGACGTCCTGGTCGAGGCCGTGTTCGGCGCGGTCGATGCCGAGGACCGGCTCGTGTCTCCTGTCGCCGCGCCCCTGACCGTGGGTGAGGCCATTGACGGCGCGGTCCGTTACGAGGGCGGCGTCCCGCTGCAGACCACCGGTCCGTTCGGCTACAGCGTCCGGGTACTACCCAGCAACCCGCTGCTGGCGTCGTCGAGCGAGCTGGGCGTGGTGGCCACCGCGTGATCTGACGGCTCGGCCGACCGCTCGAGCGTACGGCGCACGAGGGCGCCGACCTGCTCGATCTCCAGCAGGAAGCCGTCGTGGCCGTAGTCGGAGTGGATGACGTGCAGGCCGTCTGCATTCGCGGCGTGCTCGGCGATGAACTGCTGTTGCCGCAGCGGGTACAGCCGATCGCTGTCGACGCCGGCCACGACAAGTGAGACGCCGATCGCGGCAAGAGCCGCGGCTGCGCCACCCCTGCCACGTCCGACGTCGTGGGTGTTCATGGCCTCGGTGAGCACCACGTAGCTTTCGGCGTCGAAACGGTCCGCCAGCTTGTCGGCGTGGTGGTCGAGGTAGGAGACGACGGTGTACCGGCCGTCGTCCTGGACGTCGCGCCCGAACCGGGTGTCCAGCTCGTACTCGCTGCGGTAGGTGAGGTGTGCGATGCGGCGGGCGATGCCCAGCCCGCTGGCCGTGTCGCTGGCCGTGTCGCTGGCCGTGTCGCTGGCCGTGTTGCTGCGGATGGCGAGCACCTGCGTGCTCTGCGTGGCGATCTGGTCCGCACTGGCGGCGGCACCGACGGCCAGGACGAGCGCAGCGCCGACGCGGTCGGGGTACATGGCCGCCCACTCGAGCGCCCGCATCCCGCCCATCGACCCGCCGAGCACGGCCGCGAAGCATGCGATGCCGAGGTGATCGGCCAGCAGCGCCTCGACACGCACTTGGTCGCGGATGGTCAAGGCGGGGAACTGCCTGCCTTGCACGCTCGACGGACCGGTACTGCCCTGGCAACCGCCGAGCACGTTCGCCGCGACGACGAACCACCGATCGGTGTCCAGGGCAAGGCCCGGTCCGATCAGACCGTCCCACCAACCTGGAGTGAGCTGGCCCTCGGCGGGTGGTCCGGCGACGTGCGCGTCGCCGGTGAGCGCGTGCTCGACAAGGACGGCGTTGGCGATGCCGTGGGCGTCGCGTTCGGGCACGCCCCAGGTCTCGTAGGCGACGCGGACGTCAGGCAGGTATCCGCCCAGTTCGAGCTCAACTGTGCCGAGGTCGGCGAACCGGCGACCCGCAACGGGGTCACCGGTTCGCCACCCCGCCACGGTCAGTTCTCCTTGGCTGCGCGGAACCCCGCGTCCAGGTCGGCCAGGATGTCGGCGATGTTCTCGATGCCGACGGCAAGGCGCACCAGACCGGGCGTGACGCCGGTAGCCAGCTGCTCCTCGGGTGAGAGCTGTGAGTGGGTCGTCGATGCCGGGTGAATCACCAGGCTGCGTACGTCGCCGATGTTGGCGACGTGGCTGTGCAGCTCGAGCGCCTCGACGAAGCTCTTGCCGGCCTCGTCGCCGCCGACGATCTCGAATGCAAGTACCCCGCCGACACCGAGGGGCGCGTACTTCTGCGCCCGCTCGTGCCACTGGCTGGACGACAGCCCGGCGTAGTTGACCGACAGCACCTCGTCGCGCTGCTCGAGCCACTCGGCGACGGCCTGGGCGTTCTGCACGTGCCGCTCGACCCGCAGGCTCAGCGTCTCGATGCCCTGGGCCAGCAGGAAGGCGTTGAACGGCGCGATGGCCGAGCCGAGGTCGCGCAGCAGCTGCACGCGGGCCTTGAGGATGTAGGCGAGGTTCGCACCGAGTGGCGAGCCGACGCCGAGGTCGCGGGCGTAGACGAGGCCGTGGTAGCTGCCGTCGGGGGTGTTGTAGTTCGGGAAGCGCTCGGGGTCGGCGGCGTAGTCGAAGCGGCCGGCGTCGACAATGGCGCCCCCGATTGCCGTGCCGTGCCCGCCCAGGTACTTGGTGGCCGAGTGCACTACGACATCGGCGCCGTGCTCGATCGGGCGGATGAGGTACGGCGTGGCGATGGTGTTGTCGACGACGAGCGGCACGCCGGCCTCGTGGGCCACGCCCGCCACGGCCTCGATGTCGAGGACGTCGATCTGCGGGTTGCTGATCGTCTCGGCGAAGAAGGCTTTGGTGTTGGGCTGGACGGCCGCGCGCCACTGCTCGAGGTCGTCGGGGTCATTCACGAAGCTGACCGTGATGCCCATCTTCGGGAACGTGTAGTGGAACAGGTTGTACGTCCCGCCGTAGAGGCGCGCGCTGGACACGATGTGGTCGCCGGTCTCGGCGAGATTCAGCAGCGCGATCGTCTCGGCGGCCTGCCCGCTGGAGGTCAGCAGCGCGCCGACACCGCCCTCGAGCGAGGCGATGCGGTCCTCGACCGCGGCCTGCGTCGGGTTCATGATCCGGGTGTAGATGTTGCCGAACTCCTTGAGCGCGAACAGGTTCGCGGCCTGCTCGGTGCTCTCGAAGGTGTAGGACGTCGTCTGGTAAATGGGTAGGGCCCGGGCGTGCGTGTCGCCGTCGGGCGTCTGGCCGGCGTGCACCTGACGTGTCTCGAATGACCAAGCGTCGGACATGGGGGCCTCCTCGGCCTCGAAGATCGGCATTGTCTAGCTGTCTAGTGGGCAATACCGGCAATGCTGCCACGGAAACGTGGGCGACACATCAGCGGGCGGCGGCCCGTTTGTACTGGCGCACCGCCAGCGGCACGAAGACGGCGAGGATGACGACGACCCACAGCAGCGAGTAGATGACCGGGTGGTGCAGTGACCAGGGGTGGTCGGGCAGCGGTGCACTACCGGTGTTGCCGAAAAGTTGACGCGCCGCCTGCGTCACCGTGGACACCGGGTTCCATTCGGCGAAGACCTTGAGCACGGTGGGCAGGTTGTTGCTCGGCACGAAGGTGTTGGCGATGAAAGTCAGCGGGAATATGACGATGAACGAGGCGTTGTTGACCACCTCGGCGCTGGGCACCACGAGTCCGACGACGGCCATGATCCAGGACATCGCGTAGGCGAAGAGCAGCAGCAGCAGGAACCCGGCCAGCGCCTCGCCCACGGACGTGCGGATCCGCCAACCAATGGCCAGCCCCGTGACCGACATGATGACGACGACGAGCACGTTGTTCAGCACGTCGCTGGTGGTGCGGCCCACTAGTACCGCCGACCGGGCCATCGGCAGCGAGCGGAACCGGTCGATGATGCCCTTCTGGATGTCGTCGGCCAGGCCGGCGCCGGTGGTCGTGGCGCCGAAGATGACGGTCTGGACGAAGACGCCTGGGATGAGGAACTCGCGGTAGCTGACTCCGGGCGGCGCCTTGATGGCGCTGCCGAAGACGTAGCCGAACAGCAGGATGAACATGATCGGCGAGATCGTCGAGAACACCAGCAGGTCGGGCACCCGCTTGATCTTGATCAAGTTGCGCTTGGCGACGATCGCGCCGTCGACCAGCGCCTTGCGCAGTCCGCCCTTGGGGGGCGTGAATGCGTGCTCGCTCGTGATGCTCATCGGTGTGCCTCCACGGGTTCGGGCTTGCCCGGTTCGTCGTCCTCGGTGCGGTGCCCGGTGAGGGTGAGGAACACGTCGTCCAGGGTGGGGCGACGCAGCGCGACGTCGTGCAGAGCGACGCCTGCCGCATCGAGACGGCGCAGGGCCTCGGTCAGTGTCGCCGCGCCACCGGTGACGGGCGCGGTGACCCGGCGGGTGTGCTCGTCGACCCCGACCGAACCGCCCTCGGCGAGTTGGGCCAGCACCTCCCGGGCGGTGGGAATTTCGGCGGGGGAGGACACGACCACCTCGACGCGCTCGCCGCCGACCTGGCTCTTCAGCTCGTCGGCGGTGCCTTCGGCGATCGAGCGACCGTGGTCGATGACGACGATGCGGTCGGCGAGCCGGTCGGCCTCCTCGAGGTACTGCGTCGTCAGCAGCAGCGTGGTGCCGCCGGTGACGAGCTCACGGATGACCTCCCACATCTCGGTGCGGCTGCGCGGGTCGAGCCCGGTGGTCGGCTCGTCGAGGAAGAGCACGGGTGGCGAGGCGACCAGCGCGCCGGCGAGGTCTAGGCGGCGTCGCATGCCGCCGGAGTAGGTCTTGGCCGGCCGGTCGGCGGCATCGTCCAGCGAGAAGCGCTCGAGCAGCTCGCGGGCTCGTTCACGGGCGCCGCGCCGGCCGAGCCCGTAGAGGCGGCCGATCATGTCGAGGTTCTCGAAGCCGGTGAGGTACTCGTCGACCGCGGCGTACTGACCGGACAGCCCGATCCGGGCGCGCACCTCGGCCGGGCGCGAGCGCACGTCGATGCCGGCCACGGTGGCCGAACCGCCGTCGGGCTCGAGCAGCGTCGTGAGGATGCGCACGGCCGTCGTCTTGCCGGCGCCGTTGGGCCCCAGCAGGCCCAGCACAGTGCCCTCGGGGACGGCGAGGTCGAGACCGTCGAGAGCACGCAGCGAGCCGTAGGTCTTCACCAGACCCTTGGCCTGGATTACGTCCGTCACCATGTGCTTGAGCGTAGGGGCGGGGTACGACTCAAATCAGTTCGACGGCGTCGGCGATCGAATCCAGCACCGTGCCAGGACGCCAGGGATACCGCTGGATGTCCTGCTGACGGGTCGAACCGGTCAACACCAGGATGGTGTCTACGCCGGCCTCGATCCCGGCCAGGACGTCGGTGTCCATACGGTCGCCGACCATCACCGTCGACTCCGAATGGGCCTCGATCTTGTTCAGGGCGCTGCGCAGCATCATCGGATTCGGCTTGCCGACGAAGTAGGGCTCGCGGCCGGTGGCCTTGCTGATCATGGCTGCCACCGAACCGGTGGCGGGCAACGAACCCTGCTCCGACGGGCCGGTCACGTCGGGATTGGTGGCGATGAAGCGGGCGCCGCCCTCGATCAGTCGGATGGCGCGGGTGATGGCCGAAAACGAGTACGTGCGGGTCTCGCCCAGCACCACGAAATCCGGATCGCGGTCGGTGAGGATGTAGCCGGCATCGTGCAATGCGGTGGTCAGGCCGGCCTCACCGATGACGTAGGCCGACCCGCGTGGCAGTTGGTCGGCGAGGAAGGTGGCGGTGGCCAGCGCCGACGTCCAGATCGCCTCCTCGGGCACCTGCAGCCCGGACTGCGCGAGCCGTGCCGACAGGTCGCGCGGCGTGAAGATCGAGTTGTTGGTCAGGACGAGGAACTTGCGCCCACGCTCCTCGAGCCGGGCCAGGAACTCGGCCGCCCCGGGGACGGCCAGCTCCTCCCGCACGAGCACACCGTCCATGTCCGACAGCCAGGACTCCGCAGCACTGCGCATGGGGACCAGTCTGCCGCTCAGCGACGCGCGATGCGCAGTAGCAGCACCGACCGGGCCGTCATGGTCGTCGCGCCGCCGGCGACGAGAGGCGGTCCCGCGACGGGGACGCCGCCGACCTGCGTGGTGTCGATGACCGCCTCGTAGCCGTCGCTCCACGGCGACCCCGGCAGCCGGAAGGCGCGCTCGTCCTCGCCCGAGTGGAGTAGCAGCAGGAACGAGTCGTCGACGATCGCCTCGCCGCGCCGGTTGCGATAGCGCAGCCGGCGGCCGTCGAGGTACATCCCGAGCGTGCGAAGCGAGCGGTCGAACCAATCACGGCTGGCGAGCTCGCGCCCGTCGGGGTGAAACCAGGCAAGGTCCTTGGTCGACCCGGTGCCGTCCTCGGTCGGTACGTCGCGGCCTTCGAAGAATGCGCTCTGCCTTAGCACCGGGTGCTCACGGCGCAGGGCCAGCAGCCGCCGCACCAATGCGAGCAGGTCGCCGGCCGGCTTGTCGACCGCGTCGTCGACGGCGGACCAGTCGACCCAGGAGATCTCGTTGTCCTGCGCGTAGGCGTTGTTGTTGCCCTGCTGCGTACGCCACATCTCGTCACCTGCGACGAGCATCGGCGCCCCGGTCGAGAGCAGCAGCGTCGAGAGCAGGTTGCGGGCCTGGCGGCGACGCAGCAAGTGCACCGCTGGCGGAGCCGGATCGCCTTCCGTGCCGCCGTTGTAGGAGCGATTGTCGTCGGTGCCGTCGCGGTTGTGTTCGCCGTTGGCCTCGTTGTGCTTGCGTTCGTAGGAGACGAGGTCACGCATGGTGAAGCCGTCGTGCGCGGTGACGAAGTTAATCGAGGCGATCGGCAGCCGGCCGTCGTCGCCGTAGAGGTCCGACGAGCCCGACAGCCGGTAGGCGAGGTCCTGCACGCCCCCCGAGCCGTGGGCCCAGAAGGAGCGCACCGTGTCGCGGTACTTGCCGTTCCACTCCGTCCACAGTGGCGGGAACTCACCGACCTGGTACCCGCCCGCCCCGACGTCCCACGGCTCGGCGATGAGCTTGACCTGCGAGATCACCGGGTCCTGGTGGATGGTGTCGAAGAACGAGGACAGCTTGTCGACGTCGTGCAGGGAGCGGGCGAGCGCGGACGCGAGGTCGAAGCGGAAGCCGTCGACGTGCATCTCGGTGACCCAGTAGCGCAGCGAATCGGTGATCAGCTGCAGCGGGAACGGTCGGCGCGGGTCGAAGGTGTTGCCGCAGCCGGTGTAGTCGACGTAGCGCGACGGGTCGTCCTGCTCGGCGCGGTAGTACGACCCGTTGTCGATGCCGCGGAAACTCAGCAGCGGGCCGTCGATGCCGCCCTCGGCCGTGTGGTTGTAGACGACGTCGAGGATGACCTCGATGCCGGCGCGGTGCAGCGCGCGGACCATCGCCTTGAATTCGCGTACGACGTTTCCGGCGCCGCCCGCGCGGGTGGCGGCGTAGGCGGCGTGCGGTGCGAAGAAGGCGATCGAGTTGTACCCCCAGTAGTTCGTCAGGCCGCGACGCTGCAGGTGCGGTTCGCTGACGAACTGGTGGATGGGGAGCAGCTCCACGGCGGTGACGCCGAGCGAGCGCAGGTGCTCGATGACCGCCGGTTGCGCGAGTCCGGCGTACGTGCCGCGCAGCTGCTCGGGGATGTGCGGGTGCAGCGCAGTGAAGCCCTTGACGTGCAGCTCGTAGATGACCGTCGCATCCCATGGGACGTCGGGCCGGGTGTCCTCGCCCCAGGGGAAGGCGTCGTGGGTGAGGACCGACCGCGGCACGCACGCTGCCGAGTCGGCGCCCGACCCCGGGTACACGCTCGGGTCCTCGCTGAAGTCGCCCTCGATGGCCCGTGCATAGGGGTCGACGAGGAGCTTGGCCGGGTTGTGGAACAACCCGCGGGCCGGGTCGAACGGGCCGTCGACACGGAACCCGTAGCGCTGCCCCGGGCCGACGCCGGGGACGTAGCCGTGCCACACGTGGTAGGTGCTGTCGCCCAGCGGGACACGGGTCTCCACGCCGGCGTCGTCGAAGAGGCAGACGGTTACGCCGGTGGCGGTGGTCGACCACAGGGCGAAGTTCGTGCCCTCGCCGTCCCAGTGCACGCCCAGCGGGAACGGTGTGCCCGGCCACGCCGGATCTGGATGGGCCGGATCGGGTTGGGCCGCCACCTGCCGGACTGTAGTGGACGCCGCCCGTCTGCCGATGTGAGTCGATTCCCAGGATGTTCATGGCACCGGCTCAGCGAAACCCAGGCAATGGGGGTAATCCTTGAGGCATGACGACGAACGACCCGTTCGGGCCGGCGCAGCAGCGCGAACCCGACGAGGAGCGCTACACGCCGCCACCAGCAACCGAGGCGCCGGCGCAATGGCCCACCCAGTGGGCGCCGCCGGTCCAGTACTACCCGGGCACTGCGGCGTATCCGCCGGGAACATACGGCCAGAGCTACCAGCACGACGAGCCTTACGGGTCTGCGCAGGATTACCCGCAGAGCTACGGGCGTACCGAGTCCTACGGCCAGTTCGGGCCGGGCTACGGCTACGGCTACGGCTACGGCTACCCGGCGTACGGCGCGCAGTACGCAGGTGGCACGCAGGGCTTGTCGCCGGTACGTAAGCGCAACGCCCGGCTCCTTGCCGGCCTGGCCGCGGCGGTCGTGGCCGCGGCGCTGGTGTTGTTCGGCGTCGGGTTCGCGACCGGCTCGTCGTCGTCGAGCACCAGCGGCAGCGGCTCGGCACTGCAGGAGCTGCCACAGCTGCAGGTGCCGAGCGATACGCCGGGTGGCGGCTCGTCGGGCAGCGGCAACGGGGGAGCGCTGCCCAACGGCGGCTCGTCGGCCGGGGGGTCGAACCCGGTCGCCACCGCCACGCAGCAGATCGGCATCGTGACCATCGTTTCGACGCTCAGGTACCAGAACGCCGAGAGCGCCGGCACCGGCATGATCCTCAGCTCCGACGGCGAGGTCCTGACCAACAACCACGTGGTGAACGGGGCAACGGCCATCACGGTGACCGTCGAATCGACCGGAAAGTCCTACCGCGCCGACGTTGTCGGTACCGCGCCGACCAAGGACGTCGCGGTGCTCAAGCTGCGCAACGCCTCGGGGCTGCAGACGGCCGAGCTGGCGAGCACCTCCCAGGACATCAAGGTCGGCGACGCGGTCGTCGGCGTCGGCAACGCCGGTGGCACCGGCACGCTCACTGCGGCCAGTGGCAAGGTCACCGGCCTGGACAAGTCCATCACCGCCACCGACGAGTCGGGTGCCGACGCAGAGCGGCTCACCGAGCTCATCGAGGTCGACGCCCCGATCATCTCGGGCGACTCCGGCGGCCCGCTGTACGACGCGGACGGCGAGATCATCGGCATCGACACCGCGGCCTCGACCCACCAGCAGAGCGGCACGGCCAACACCGCGTACGCGATCCGCATCGAGAACGCGCTGGGCGTCGTCAGGCAGATCGAGTCCGGGGTGCAGACCACCACCATCCACATCGGGCTGCCGGCCTTCGTCGGGTTCTCCCTGCAGGACCAGAACGGCACAGTGATCGTGCCCGAGCCCAGCCTCGGCGGCGGCCAGACGATCGTGCCGGACTCCCCGGCCGACCAGGTCGGTATCGAGCCCGGCTCGACCGTCACCGCGCTCGGCGGCACGAAGGTCACGTCAGCCGCGCAGATCAAGCGGATCCTGGCCGCGAAGAACCCGGGTGACCAGATCTCGATCAACTGGACGGACGCCGGCGGCGACCCGCACTCCGCAACGCTGACCCTGACCACGGGGCCTGCTGACTGACGCGCTTGGATGGCGGGATGGTGGTCGAACCGAATCCCGACGCCGTGCTCCAGCTCATCGACGTCTCGGTCCGACGCGGTCCGAAGACGTTGCTCGGCAACATCGACTGGACCGTCGAGGAGGACGAGCGCTGGGCGGTGCTCGGCCCCAACGGCGCCGGCAAGACCACCCTGCTGCAGATCGCGTCGGCCGCCATGCACCCGACGTCGGGCGAGGCGTACGTCTTCGGTGAGCGCCTAGGGCGGGTCGACGTCTTCGAGCTCCGCCCGCGGATCGGCTTCGCGTCGGCTGCGCTGGCAGAGCGTATCCCGCGCGGGGAGCGGGTCGACGATGTCGTGGTCAGCGCCGGCTACTCGGTGCTGGGCCGCTGGCGGGAGGCGTACTCCGACCACGACCTGTCCCGCGCGGCAAGGCTGCTCGACCGGCTCGGCATGGCCGGCTTCAGTGACCGCACCTACGGCACGTTGAGCCAGGGCGAGAAGGCCCGCGTCCAGATCGCTCGAGCCCTGATGACCGATCCGGAACTGCTGCTGCTCGACGAACCGGCCGCGGGCATGGACCTCGGCGGCCGGGAGGACCTGCTGCGCCGGCTCACCCGGCTGGCCGAGGACCCTTACGCGCCGGCGTCGGTGCTGGTGACGCACCACGTCGAGGAGCTGCCGCCCGGCATCAGCCACGTGCTGCTGCTGCGCGACGCGGGAGTGGTCGCGGCCGGGCTTGCCCGTGACGTCCTCACCGCCGAGCTGCTGAGCGAGACGTTCGGCCTGCCGCTCGAGGTCGAACGCCGCAGCGGACGCTGGTTCGCCCGGGCGGTCTGAGCGACACCGTAGGCTGCGGGGCGGTCGCAGGGCGGCGGTCACGAGGAGGTAGTCGATGTCGCAGCTGGTGCACGTCGAAGTTGGTGACGGTTCCGAGGGTTCGCTGGCCGGGGTGGCGACGATCAAGCTGGACCGCCCGCCGATGAACGCACTGAACACCGAGCTGCAGGAGCAGTTGCGCGCCGCGGCTGCGCAGGTGTCCGCCGACCCGGCGATCCGCGCGGTCGTGCTCTTCGGCGGCGCGAAGGTCTTCGCCGCGGGCGCAGACGTCAAGGAGTTCGCCGGCCAGGACCACGCCTACATGACGCGCGACGCGCACCGGCTGACGTCGGCACTGGACGCCCTGGCCCGCATCCCGAAGCCGGTGATCGCGGCGGTCACCGGGTACGCGCTCGGCGGCGGCTGCGAGCTGGCGCTGACCGCGGACTTCCGGGTCAGCGCGGATGACGCCCGGTGGGGCCAACCCGAGATCCTGCTCGGCATCATCCCCGGCGCCGGCGGCACGCAGCGGCTGCCGCGGCTCGTCGGCCCGGCCAAGGCCAAGGACCTGATCTTCACCGGCCGCTTCGTCGCTGCGGACGAGGCGCTCGAGATAGGGCTCGTCGACGTGGTGGTGCCCAGGGCCGACGTGTATGCCACGGCGCTGGCCATGGCGGCGAAGTTCGCGAAGGGCCCGGCCATCGCGCTGGCTGCCGCCAAGGCGGCGATCGATGGTGGTCTCGACGGTGACCTCGCGTCCGGGCTGCGGCTCGAGGCGCACCTGTTCGCGTCGCTGTTCGCCACCGAGGACCGCGCGATCGGTATGCAGTCGTTCATCGAGAGCGGACCCGGCAAGGCGCAGTTCACATGACGGCTGCCCCGCATCCGCACGCGAGCGCGGCCGAGGTCGAGGCGGCGTGGTCGGACCCCAAGCTGGCGAACGTGCTCTACCACGACTGGGAGGCGGGCACCTACGACGAGAAATGGTCGATCTCGTTCGACCAGCGCTGCATCGACTACGCCCGCGACCGATTCGTCCACGTCGCCGGCACCGACGGCTGGCCCTACGCCCGCTCGCTCGAACTCGGCTGCGGCACGGGCTTCTTCACGCTGAACCTGAAGCTGGCGGGCGTCCTGGACGAGGGCCACGTCACCGACCTCAGCCCGGGCATGGTCGAGGTCGCGCAGCGCAACGCGCGCGGTCTCGGCTTCGAGGTCAAGGGGCAGGTCGCCGACGCCGAGCAGCTGCCCTACGAGGACAACTCGTTCGACCTCGTCATGGGTCACGCCGTGCTGCACCACATCCCCGACCTCGACGCCGCCTTCGCCGAGATGCTGCGCGTGCTCAGGCCCGGTGGCCGGTTCGTCTTCGCCGGCGAGCCGACCCGGCACGGTGACTACCTGGCCCGCCGGCTCTCACGCTTCACCTGGTGGGCGGCCACGCACGCCACGCAGCTCCCGCCGCTGGCCGCTTGGCGCCGTCCGCAGGTCGAGCTCGACGAGTCCTCACGGGCGGCGGCGCTCGAGGCCGTTGTCGACATCCACACCTTCGTCCCGGACGAGCTGGAGGCCATCGCCCGGGCCGCGGGCGCAGTCGATGTCCGGGTCGCAACGTCCGAGCTGCTCGCCTCGTGGTTCGGCTGGCCGGTGCGGACCTTCGAGTGCGCCGTGCCGCGCGAGAAGCTGGGGATGCGCTGGGCCAACTTCGCGCTGAAGGGGTGGCAGCGGCTCTCGGCGGTTGACGAGAGGCTCGAGGGCATCGTGCCGCGCGGCCTGTTCTACAATGCCGAGATCACCGGCGTGAAGCGGGCCTGAAGGTGCTCTCGTACGTCCTCTTCGACCTGGACGGGACGCTGTCGGACTCAGCGCCGGGCATCCTGACCTCGCTGCGGCACGCCTTTGCCGAGAACGGTGTGCCGCCGCTCGACGCCGACACCGAGCGGACGCTGCTCGGCCCGCCGTTCTACACCTCGCTGCCGCCGTACCTGCCCGAAGGCGTCGAGCTGTGGGACGTCATCAATTCCTATCGCGCCCACTACCGGGCAGGCGCGATGTACAACACCACGGCCTACGCGGGAATCGGCGACGCGCTGGATGCCGTGCGTGCTGCGGGCCTCACCATGGCCGTGGCAACGAGCAAACCGGAGGCCCAGGCCGTCCCGATCGTCGAACGCCTGGGCTTCGCTGACCACTTCGTCACCGTGGGCGGCGACCTCGATTACGGCTCGCGCGGCACGAAGGCGCTCGTCGTCCAGGAGGTGCTGCGCCGCCTCGGCGACCCGGCGCCCGACACGGTGCTGATGGTCGGCGACCGCGAGCACGACGTGCTCGGCGCGCGGGCCTGCGGCGTCGAGACCATCGGCGCTGGGTGGGGGTACGGGGGGCCAGGTGAGCTCGAGGCAGCCGGGGCCCGCGCGATCTGCGCTGCCCCGCGCGAGCTGCCCGCCGCGTTGGGTATCGAGGCCATCGGGAGCCTCGGTGCTGCGGCGTCCTGACCGCGACCCCTGGCGCAGTCCGCGCTTCGTCACCCTCGCCTCCCTGCGCTGGGTGATCCGACACCGGGCCTGGACGCCCTGGTACCTCGTGC
Source organism: uncultured Jatrophihabitans sp. (assembly GCF_964244045.1). Taxonomy (NCBI): domain Bacteria; kingdom Bacillati; phylum Actinomycetota; class Actinomycetes; order Jatrophihabitantales; family Jatrophihabitantaceae; genus Jatrophihabitans; species uncultured Jatrophihabitans sp. Next base: position 99,071 of record NZ_CAXTHK010000013.1, read on the forward strand.
GCTACTGGCGCTTTTTCCGTTTCAAGCTCGCGAACCCGCACGTTGTCACGCGCGGGTTCGTCTTCCTGGACCGCGGCGTCGAGTTGTACGCGCGCCGTGGGCTGGGTCGGCTGGTACTGGGTCGGTGGCTGCACATCGGCTGCAACACAGCGATCCGCTGCCACGAGGGCACTCTGAGTGTCGGTGACAAGAGCGTGCTCGGTCGCGACAACTCGATCAACTGTTACCTCGACGTCGAGATCGGCGCCGCCGCGCTGTTCGCCGACCACGTCTACGTCTCGGATTTCGACCACCGATTCGACAACCTCGACGTCCCGATCAAGGACCAGGGGATTGCCAAGGCGCGCGTCCGCATCGAGCCCGACGTGTGGATCGGTACCAAGGTGACAATCGTCCGGGGCGTCGTGGTTGGCGAGGGGTCGGTCGTCGGTGCGAACGCGGTCGTCACCCGCGACCTGCCGCCCTACTGCGTCGCGGTCGGCGCGCCGGCGCGGGTCATCCGTGACCGGCGGGTTCCGGGTCGGCCGATCTTCTGACCTCCACGTACACGGCGTCCGTTGACGCAGCCACGGCCGGCCAGCCGTAACTGCGGCGTACCGGGTGGCCGCTCGGCGGGCGCGCGCACGAGCCGCTTCGGGGTCGACCAGCAGCTTGTCGACCGCCTCGGCGAGCGCGGCCACGTCGCCGGGCGGGAACGACGCCGCGGCCATCCCGTCAGCCGCGAGGTCGACCAGCCAGCGTTCGACGGAGTAGATGGCGCGATTCAGCGGGTCGGGCAGCCACCCCTGGTGGCGGCCCGCCTCGGTGGCGTGCAGCGTGCTGACCAGTGGGGCGCCGGTGACCTCGGCGAGCGTGATCGCCGACTGCGCCACGAGCCAGTCGTGAGCGTGCACCACGTCCGGTTGCCAGCCGGTGTTGCCGGCCAGCGCGGCGCGCAGCAGCGAGTGCTCGAAGGCCATCGCCCAGGCGATCAGCGACTCGGTGGTGAAGTCGATCGCCAGCGGGTCCGCAGCGGCCCGGATCACCCGTACGCCGGCGTCGTTGCTGTGGGTGGACGTCATGGTGTAGCCGCGCGTGACCAACCGGACGTCGTGCCCGGCGGCCGCGAGCTCGCCGGCCAATGCCCCGACGTGCCGGCCGAGGCCGCCCACGACGAAGGGCGGGTACTCCCAAGCCAGCATCAGCACCCGCACGGCGAGGCACATTAGCGGTGCCGGTGCTTTTACTGGCGCAGCGAGCCGGGCTGGGCGAACTGGCCGCTGAGCGTGCCGGCGCTGGATTGGCCGTACCCGGTCCGGGGGAGCGAACATCACCGGAGACTGACGGTTCCCCGCTAATCTTCTGACGATGACACCGTCTAAGCCTCGATCCACCGATGATCATGGCGGCGTGAGCGTGCCGTAGAGCGAGAATGCCCTTACGTAGCAGGAAGATCTGACTTGTCGAAGGTCCTGATCTCACCGCTACGAAGGGCATCTCGTAGATGCAACTTTCTCATAGGTCGTTGTCGTTGTCCGCGCGCTTCGATGAGGCGAGTCTCGTGTCGGCCGGTGGGCTGGTGCCGGTGCTGGGACTGGCCGAGAAGGCGGGTCTGCAGGCACTGGCCGATCAGCACTTGACGGTGCCGACGGACAAGGGTGCGCACGCCGGGTCGAAGGTCGCCGCGCTGGTCGCTGGCATGGTGGCCGGGGCGGACAGCATCGAGGACATGAACCTGCTGCGGCACGGCGGGATGGGCCGGCTGTTTACCGGCCTGTCCGCACCGTCGACGCTGGGCTCGTTCCTACGCAGCTTCGCGTTCGGGCACGTGCGCCAGCTCGACGCGGTCGCAGCTCGCCTGGTCGCCGAGCTCGCGGCGCGGACACCGCTGCTGCCCGACGCCGGACAGATCGCCTACCTCGACGTCGATGACACCATCCGGGCGACCTACGGCTACGCCAAACAGGGCGCGGGCTACGGCTACTCCGGCGTGAAAGGACTGAACGCGCTGATCGCCGCGCTATCCACGCCGCGCAGCGCGCCGGTGATCGTCGCGACCCGGCTGCGCAAGGGCTCGGCCAACTCCGCCCGCGGCGCCACCCGGCTGGTCGCCGACGCGCTGAAGACGAGCCGGGTCTGCGGGGCGAACGGGTTGCTGGTCGTGCGGGCGGACTCGGCGTTCTACGGCCGCGACGTCGTCGCCACGATCGGCCGAGCGAAGGCCCGGTTCTCGATCACCGCCCGCCAGGACGTCGCCGTGAAGCGGGCGATCGCCGGCATCGCCGAGGATGCGTGGACGACGATCCGCTACCCCCACGCCGTGTTCGACGACCAACTCGGCCAGTGGGTCAGCGATGCCGAGGTCGCTGAGGTGCCGTTCACCGCGTTCGCCTCCCGCGGCAAGAAACACGCTGTCACCGCACGGTTGATCGTGCGCCGGGTCCGTGACCAGAACCCTGCTCACGTCGTCTCCAACGCCCAGGGCGAGCTGTTCCCGGCCTGGCGCCACCATGCCGTGTTCACTGATTCGCCCCTGATGATGCTGCAGGCCGAGGCCGACCACCGCCGGCACGCGATCATCGAACAAGTCATCGCCGACCTGAAGAACGGTCCGCTGGCGCATCTGCCCTCGGGGCGGTTCAACGCCAACGGCGCCTGGCTGGTGCTGGCCGCGATGGCGTTCAACCTGACCCGCGCCGCCGGCGCACTCGCGTCGTTGTTCCACGCCCGAGCGACCACCGCCACGATCCGCCGTCAGCTGATCAACGTCCCCGCCCGACCGGTCCGCTCCGCCCGCCGCATCCATCTACGGCTACCGACGAACTGGCCCTGGACCAACGCCTGGCTCGCCCTGTTCACCGCGGCACTCGGACCACCGGCCGCAGCCACGTCCTGACCACCGGCCCACGGTCACGACCGACGATCAGTGGAACAGCCGGGCAGAACGGCAGCCCCCACACGCCCGCACAGCGCTCACCCCGAGCCAAGATCAACAGGACTCAACAGGAATTCGCTTCGGTGCATCCGGGCTAAGTTCGACGCCGATCGCGTTGTGGGCCGACCAGGATCTGTCCTCTGGACCGTCGGTCTCTTGGAATCGCTGACCGGGTTCCTGATCCTCGCCGTCGAGGCGTTTGAGACCGCCTCGACGGATTGGGCGCGTGTCGCTGTTGGATGCGTACTGGTACTTGTCGGGCACATCCTGGTCGCCGTCAGTGCGGTACTCCGCCGCCCTAGGTCACCCGTCGACAACGAACCTGCACGGCGGTCAACCCACAGCTCGTGGTCTTGACGCCGGTCTCAGATTAGTCTGCGGAGGTGCGTCCGGCCCCCGAGCGACAACCCGCCGCTCGTGGCGGTCGCGCCGAGCGACTCGGCCTCGTCGGCGCGGTGCTCGTCGTGCTCGGACTGGTGCTGTGCGTGGCCTACCGGTTCACCGCGTCGAACGAACCGCATTCCTACGCCGCCGACGCGGTGGCCCCGTACGACGTGCGCGTGACGCAGGGCCAGCTCTATCACGTGGCGATCCATCGGGGCATCGACGCCGAGCAGGACCTGGGTCTCGTGCCCGCTGCCCTGGCTTGCACATACGCGGTACAACCGGGCACCGAGCGTCCGCTGTCGCTGACTGCCGAGCCATCGACGAGCAAGGCGACGAACGTCATTGCCACCTTCCAGGCCCCGGTGACGGGCAGCGTGCACATCGGTTGCACCGGATTGCCGGCCGTCTTCGTCGATGATGCGGACAACGAGTCGGCCGACCGGTCGGGTTGGTACCTGCTGCTCGGTGTCCTCGCCCTCGTCACCGGCGTTCCGCTGCTGCTGTCCGGGCTGCGGACGATGTACCGGTCAGGCTCGCTCGGCCAGCACCACGAGGTCGAGTGATTCGTCGACGTCGCGGCCGGTGTCTGCAGCGACGATGAAGTCGCGGGTGGTTATCGCCGCGACGTCGGCCCGCAGCGCCGCCGACCACTCGTGCGGGGACGTCGCGAGCTGGGCGTCGACCAGCGAGCCGCCGTGGCGCTCGTCGGCCTCGGCCAGCCCCTTACCGGCGTGCAGACCACCGATCCACGTGCTGCGAAATCCGCCGTGGCGAATCAGCTCGACCAGCTCGATGGACGTGAATTCCTTGGTATGAAAGGGATTCAATGGCGTCTCGCGGCCGGGGGAGAAGGTCAATCGATTCGGCGTGGTGACGAGCAGCAGTCCGTCGGGACGCAGCACCCGGCGGCATTCGCGCACGAACTGCGGGTGGTCCCATACGTGTTCGATGACCTGCAGCGTGGCGAGCACGTCGACCGCGGCGTCGCCCACCGGCAATGCGGCGAGGTTGCCACGCACGAACCGCGCCTGCGGATACTGTCGCGCCGCGTGCTGGACTGTGGCGCGGTCGTAGTCGACTCCGAGGATCGACGTCGCCGCCGAGGCCAGCAGCGCGGTGCCATAACCCTCGCCGCAGCCGACCTCCAGCACGTGGCCACGAACGTGACGCAGCGCGAACTCGTACGCAGCCTCGTGCCGGCGGAACCAGTAGTTCTCGTCCGGGATGTCGGGCACCGTGCGTTCACCGGTCAGCGGGAGCTGGTCCAGCGGGTCGTCGGCGATGTCGGCTCCTGACGATTCGTGTCGTGCGTTGCGCGATCAGATGGCCTCGCACCACGGTAGTGGTGGGCCGAATTTTGCAAGAGCAAAGCTCAGCGACCACGGCGCTTCGTCGCCGGTTCTGGTGCGCTTTTCGGCTCGCGTTTCGCTTCGGATCTTGTTGCAGAAATCCCCGGATTTGCTGGGCTAAAGCATGGCGAGAACCTCCCGTCTACGGTAAAATAGAATACGTGAGCGAAACGCTGGAGCGGTTCGACCTGACGGTCGCGCTCGCCGCCGCCCACACCGCGATCGACGCACTCCAAGCCGGGGAGCTGACCTGCTACTCGGACCAGGACCTCACCGCGCTGCTGCGCGAGACCGAACGCCTGCGCCACCGTCTGGAGACGGTCGACCACGTCCAGATCCTGGAGCTCGAACGGCGCGGTCTGGCGTTGACGGCGGGGGCGC